>ONYW01000062.1 GCA_900322215.1 uncultured Eubacteriales bacterium
TCCTTATCGGAACAATTTGTTCCTTATTTTTTATTGTCTTTTTTATTTATCTCAATCCCGGTGGGGAATGAAATCGGTTTTGTTTTCGATTTAGGGCTAAATTGCGAAGAGTTCTTGTTTTTTGTTGTTGTTTGCCTGTTTGCAAAACAACGTTTTATAAAACAAAAACTCTTCGTTGTTATGCCAAAAATGACCGCTCACATACCTTGGCATAAGAAAAAAGAGCAAACCTTGATGTGTTCGCTCTCCGTTTTGTGCGTGGAATAAAAAAAAGACAACTCATTGATTGCCTAAAAAATGAAAAAAGAACGGGCTCGAAAGCCCGTCCTGTGTAATTTAATTCTTGGTAATTATTCAAGTGTTAGGAATGTGCCAGCAAAGGCCTCAGTTTTAACACCCTTGAATTCAATATCCATTGTAAGTGCGCAACCTGTTGCTGTAGAAACACAGTCTTGGTCTGGGCCCCAAACATAAGCATAGATCTCAAAAGGTATAATGCCAGAACCATCTGTCTTAAGATCAGTACCAGTAGTGTTATTGACACCAGCGATCAAGAAGTTGAAAGTAGCAACAGCTTGGTTGGATTCATATGAAAGGACAACACCTGTAGCACCACCAGCTTGGTGACCTGTTGTACCAAGAACTGATTTTGATGTACCTGCATGGTTCGCAGTATCATTGAACAAATCAAATTCAATAGTTTTATATGTTCCATTGAATGTGCCAGCTTTATGTTCTGGAACTGATTCCTCGTCTTCTGCAGTATATGCATTGCCAACTTTTATATAGAAATGCAAAGCAGCGTTCATCTTCAATGTTGTAGCGGTATCTGTTGTCTTGACAACGACTTGTGCATAGATGCCTTTTACAGCAGTTTGAGCTGCTTGAGCGCCCATCTTTAAAACGATATAATCTTCGTTTGCATTTGCATAGTAAACAGTTTCATTGTCAATAACAGTATCGCTTGCACCTGAATTTGCTTTGTAAACTACATGTGCTGGATTGAATGCTGATGCATCAGGATTAGTGACGGAAGTCTCTTCTACAATCGATTCAGCTGTGCCAACACCTGTTGTGAGTTTCAAAGAAGTTTCTGTTGCAAAGCCGAGCGTAGTGCCAAGACCTGTCTCACCGTTAGAGTATGTTGGAGTATTCGCTGTTGCAGCATTTGCAGCACCGTGTCCAAGCGTCACTTGGTTGAACATATAATCGTCTTGAGTATTTCCTGCTCCGGAGTGCGCACCAATTGAAACTGCTGCGTTGGAGTCGATACTCAATGCAATTTGATCAACTTTAACAGAAGATGCCGCATTGAACCATGCGTATGTAGCGGTTGTGAGGGATGCGATCAGCACAACTACCATCACGATGGTTGAAATAATCAAACCTTTCTTTTTCATTTTTTTCTCCTTTTATCGGAACAATTTGTTCCTTATTTTTTATTGTCTTTTTTATTTATCTCAATCCCGGTGGGGAATGAAATCGGTTTTGTTTTCGATTTAGGGCTATTTGACGACGAGATACAATGCGTGCATCGTTTCTCGTCGTGTTTTTTGCGTTAAAAACTTAAATAATAGTGTGAAAGCGCAAAAAATGGCACTAAATAGGGGCTAAATTGAAAAAAGTGTCTTGACAAGGCGCAAAAAACAACATATAATCATTATGTATAGGTGTAACTATGCATACAGCAAAGGCATTCCGACAAAGCAGACTTCGGCTGTTTGTAGACAAGCAGCGCGCGGCTGTTGAAGGGCAATAAGCATGGTCGGGTGACGTCAATAGGGTTTTGCTCCCGGGTTGCTCCTTGCAGGGTTGCAAGGAAGATGGCAATAAGTCTTGAGTCGGTGGCAGAATAGCAAGGTCTCGCATACAGCGGGAAATTTAGGGTAGGGTTTTATGTCTAAACTCGCAAACATTTTTTCCAAAAAGGAAAAGAAAGAACTCACTCCTCAGCAGCAGAAAAGGAAAACTGTTGTCAATTGGATAGTGAACGCTCTCAGTATCATTGTTATTGTTTTTGCGCTTGTAGTCGCAATTTTAACAATCGTCCGCGTCACCAACTCTAACGGCGTGACCGCTCTCGGCAATAGCGTTTTTATGAACGTTATGTCTGACTCTATGGAGCCGACGTTCAATGAGGGCGACGTTATCGTTGCAAAGAGTTTTAGCGGCGACGCTTCTTCGCTCAAAGTCGGGCAAGTCATCACTTTCAAAGCACAAATCCGCATTGGCAATGCCTATTACGAGTCGTTCAATACGCACCGTATTATACAAATTCGTTCAAACGGTACGATTGTTACTCGTGGTGACAACCAAAACGCCAAGGACGGTAAGGACTGGAAAAACTATACCGAGTCCACGGAAGGCACCAAGTATGAGACCACTTCTGCAAGTGAAGTCGTCGCAGTTTGGGGCGACGTCGACGCGGATGGCAATTTCACTCCGGGCAAGGTTTTGAAGGGCGCAGGTCTTATGTCCAACTGGTTGCATGATCCTGAAAAGGGTAGAACGCGTTTCTTCCTTATCATCGTGCTTCCGCTCATTCTCCTCTTTGTAGCATACGCGTTTGTGCTCGTGCGCACGCTTATCGTTGCAAAACTCGAGAAGGACAAAGAGACAAAAGCAGACACCACCGTCACTGTGGACAGCCTCTCTGACGAAGAGAAGCGCCGTCTTGCAGAGGAGTATCTTGCCTCTCTTGCAAAACAGCAGAGCGGTGCGAGTGAAGAGCCAAAGGCGGAAGAAGCGGCTGAACCGGCTGAAAATCCGTCAGCGGAAGCGGCTCCTTTGGACGAACCTGCGACTGATTCTCAAGATTCCAACGAAACATTGTAAATTCGTGAAAGTTATGACTCGCGCATACGCGTTTTAGTCATGACTTTCCTTTGCGTTTTTTTCATTTAGTATTGCGCAAATCTGTACAAAATGAGTTGCACAGCCACGTTTGCGGGCGCATAGCCTGCAAAAGAGGAAAAACAAAATGACCAACGTATTTGTATTTTTGAAAGCATTTTTAGGTGCGTTTTATGATAAGGGTATTGGTAGCATCTTTTGGGGATTTCTCCATATTTTCTACAACGAGGGCTACCGCGACGCTTTTGTCAACTACACGTCCAACTTCTCGGGCGGCGAATGGGCTGTCGCTATCCTGTTTATCGTTCTTATTGCAGCGGCTATCGTAGCAATTATCGTCCTTGCGATCTTGGGACTTCGCAAACTTGCGCGTCTCAGCAAGAATAAGGTGCTGCCGCAAGACCTTGTCGAAGAGTGTGCAAACCTCAAAAAGCAACTCATCAAGATGTCAGCGGAAAAGGATCGTATTCTCGGTATGCGCGTCTCCGACGTCGGCAACTACACCGGCGAAGAGGGTGAAGAGGGAGAAGGCGAGGAAAAAGCCGCTTCTCAAACAGGCGAATCACGTTTCTACAAACTTACCGAAATCGACAAGATCTATGCCGATTACGTTCCGCCTGTCTTCGACGACGAAATGACGCTCACCGAGTTCTGCGACAAGTTTAGGAACTTCGCGTGCTCGCGTATGAGACTTTTCTATCAACCGCGTATCATAAGGCTTTTCGTTGCGGGTATGTCGACTTCACGTCTTATCATCCTGCAAGGTATTTCCGGTACAGGTAAGACGTCTCTCCCGCACGCTATGGGTATCTTCCTTAACAACCCGACGACGATCGCTTCCGTTCAGCCGTCCTGGCGTGATAGAACCGAACTTTTCGGCTACTTCAACGAATTCACGAAGCGCTTCAACGAGACCGAGGTTTTGAAGAAGATGTACGAGGCAACCTGGAATGATCAGATTTACCTCACCGTCCTCGACGAAATGAACATCGCGCGTGTCGAGTATTACTTCGCGGAAATGTTGTCCATTCTCGAAATGCCTTCCCGTGATGAGTGGATCGTCGACCTCGTTCCGTCAGGTTGGCCAAACGACCCGCTCCATATAGAGAAAGGCCGTTTCAAACTCCCTCAAAATATGTGGTTTATCGGCACGGCTAACAACGACGACTCTACGTTCGCTATATCCGATAAGGTTTATGACCGTGCTATGCCTATCAACATCAACAGTAAGGGCGTTGCATTCGAGGCTGAATATCAAGATCCTATCTTTATCAGTTATAAGCACTTGGAGGCTGAGTTCAAGAAAGCGCAGGAAGAGTATAAAGTCCCGCAAGAGATTCTTGACAAAATCAACAAACTCGATGACTATGTCATCGAACACTTCCGCCTCGCGTTTGGTAACCGTATTGTTAAGCAGCTCAAAGAGTTCGTTCCGTCCTACTGCGGCTGCTGTGGCGGTACAAGCGGTATGCTTGACGGTCTTGATTACGTCCTTTGCAACAAGATCTTCCGTAAGTTCGAGTCCCTCAACTTGTCCTACATTCGTGACGAGATCGACGGTCTTATCTTGTATCTTAGCGAACTCTTCGGTGAAGACGAGATGCAGGAGTCGAAGGAGTATATTAACCGCCTGAAGAAACTCTTCTAAAAACCGCACGAGTGAGCGACCTTTGTCGTCAGTCTTGCGGGTGCTCGCCACCATGTACTTCCATGTACATTGGGTGGTTCGCGTACGCGACTTCCTAAAATCTCATCTCACTCGAGCGGTTTTTACACTCGGCAGTTCGAAGACGGAACCGACTCCGCAATGGCGGAGTCCCCGGAGTGCCTCGGTCTGTACTTAGTACGAGCATTTTGGACATA
>ONYW01000061.1 GCA_900322215.1 uncultured Eubacteriales bacterium
TGCGCGCCATGTACACCCCCATAACCGAAGCCATCATAAGTCCTCTCGTCCATCCGCTACTGTCGCCGAGACAATGGAGTCCTTTGATTGAGGTGTTGAGGTGTTCGTCCATCTTGATTTTGTTGCTGTAAAACTTGAGTTCGGGGCTGTAAAGCAATGTCTCATAACCTGCAAATCCCGGCACGACTTGATCAACTGACTGAATGAAGTTGATGATGTTGAGCATTGCTCTATACGGCATTGCCGCAGTTATGTCGCCGGCTACCGCGTCTTTGAGCGTCGGGCGAACGTTGGAGAAACTGAGTTCTCTCGGCCACGTGCGCTTGCCCGCCAATATATCGCCGTAGCGCTGAACGAGGATTTTGCCCGCGCCAAGCATATTTGTGAGTTCACCGACCTTTTGAGCGTATTCTATCGGCTGTTTGAAAGGTTCTGTAAAGGAATGAGAGCAAAGAATCGCGAGGTTTGTATTTTCGCTCTTCTTCTCCTTATAACTGTGTCCGTTGACGACTGCGAGGTCGTTGTCATAGTTCTCTTGAGAGACAAATCCGCCCGGGTTTTGGCAGAAGATACGCACTTTGTTTTGGAACGGAGCAGGATAACCGATGAGTTTGCTCTCATAGAGCACTTCGTTGATTTCCTCCATAATCTCGTTGCGGACTTCGACTCTGACGCCGATGTCGACAACGCCGGGCGCGTGCGCGATATTGTGCTGTGCGCACATCTTTTCGAGCCATTCCGCTCCTCTACGTCCAGTTGCGATTATGGTCTTGTCGGCAAGGATTTCTTCTTGGTTGTTCCCTTTTGAGTCCTCGATGCGGACGCCACGGCAAACGTCACCCTCTAAGATGATGTTTTCGCATTGTCTGCCGAAAATAAGGTCTACGCCGTTCTCTCTAAGGTAATTTTCTATCGCGAGATAGAGTTCTTGAGCCTTTTCCGTGCCGAGGTGGCGAATCGGACAATCGACGAGTTTGAGTCCCGCCTTGATCGCTTTCTTGCGGATTTCCTTGACCTTGTCTTGATTTCCGAGTCCTTCGATATGCTCGTCCGCGCCAAATTCAAGATAAATCTTGTCCGTATAGTTGATGAGTTCTTGCGCAAGATCCTCGCCGATGAGTTGCGGAAGTTCGCCGCCGACCTCATGGCTCAAAGAGAGTTTGCCGTCGGAAAACGCACCCGCGCCGGAAAAACCGGTCGTGATATGGCAGTACGGCTTGCAGTTTCTGCATTCGCCGCCGAGCGTTTTCGGGCACATACGGCGCTCTATCGGCTGTCCCTTTTCGACAATGCACATTTTTTTGTCGCTACCGTTGCGCAAAAGTTCGATCGCCGTAAAGATTCCGGCAGGTCCTGCACCGACTATACAAATATCGTATTTTTTCATTGTTGCCTCCAAAATTTATGCTACGGCATATCGCCGAAACTATCAATTGCTTAAATACTTGAAAAGTATTCGTCCGCAACCTGTTGCATTATAATATCGAAACAAAAAACTGTCAAGAGTATTTTTGTTATTTGATTGGAATTAAATTTGAGTTGATTTTTTGTTGAAATTTGTCAAAATTTGAGATTCATTTGCATAATATAGAAATCGCTGGAGGGCAAAACGTTTATGGCTTTGGAAAGTCTACTGATGCTTTTAAAAAACCTTATCATATTTTCTTCCTACGTGACGGAAAAAAGTTCTTTTCCAAAGCCGCTCTCCAAAGAAAAGGAAAAAGAATATTTGATTCTTGCAAAAGGCGGTGACAAAAAGGCAAAGGATGTTCTCATCGAGCACAATTTGCGACTCGTCGCGCACATTGCAAAAAAGTATGCCAACTACGGCGACAACGACGAACTCATCTCTATCGGCTCGCTCGGGCTTATCAAAGCGATAGAAAGTTATGATATGGAAAAAGGCGCGGGACTTGCGACGTATGCCTCTCGCTGTATCGAGAATGAAATCCTTATGACTATGCGAGCGACAAAGAAGCACCGCTCAAATATCTCTCTAAACGACCCTATCGGCGTCGATAAGGACGGAAACGAACTCACTATCATCGACATGCTCACCGACGACAAATCGGTCATTGACGACGTCGAGTCAAACATTATTCTCAAAAAACTCACGGAAATCGCCAAAGAAACGCTTGACGAGCGCGAATATGCGATAATTTGTCGCAGGTACGGAATAGGCGGCTATGACGCGCTCACGCAGCGAGAAGTGGCAAAGACGTTTGACATATCCCGCTCCTACGTCTCGCGCATCGAAAAGCGCGCGCTTGAAAAGATACGGGCAAAAGTCGACAAGTCCGACTTTTTTTAAGCAACGAAAATTCCGTATCAAAAAAGCACGGCAAGCCGTGCTCTATGTTGTTATACGTTTTGCATCAGTTTTGATTGACGACTTTTGTGTATACACCTGCGACAAAATCGGCAGGATCAAACGAACATTCTTGATCGTCAAAATACTTTGCCTCCGTAAAGGACAACAACGTCCCGCCTTGAGCAAACTCAAAGTCTTTCATTTCATAATCAGGATGTTCTGACACGCCCCTTTCTTTTGCCGGCTCACTCGACCCGTGCATTGTATAAATCAATGAGACTTTGCGGTCACCAAGTTCCCAATCATCGTAATGGCTGAGATAAATCGTACCCTCAACGACGGTGTGGTTCTGGTTGTTTTCATAGCGCATATACGTTGTATAATCGTTGTAGGTGGTCTCTGAATTGTCGCTACTTCCAGTGTATGAGTTGCTCACAAAAAAGAATTTATTGCCATGCTCATCCACAAACTCGCCTTCAAGATAATCAACGTTTCTGAATTTGACTTTTTCGTGCTGATAAGATGCTCTTGTGCATCCTTCTTTGACATAAGTGCCAAAGGCATACGGCATTTCGGACAAATGATAATCTCTGACAGGTACACCGCCCTGACGAACCGCCAAAACGTGATAACCTTCCGCTTTGATGGAAAACTGCTTTATGTCGTCTTTTGCGTCTTCAGTGTAGCAATACAAATAGTCTCTTTGGTTTGAGCCAAAGGATGAGACAAGCGTAAGCGGATTCATCTCATCAAGCCCATAATAAACAGAGCGCAATTCTCCCTCTTTTTTGAGCGTACCATTTTCAAAGTACTTGATTGTCTCTGCGCCGATTTCAAAATAGGCTTCGTTGACAGGTCTAAAAGGATTGTCATTTTGAACAAGAACGTATTTTTGTGTGGAGCCACCACCCATATCAACGACGTTGTCTTTGTCATGAGCGAATTCAAAAAATGCGCAAGAAGACAAAGAAAAAGCGCAACTGATTATCACGACAACCAAAATCATAACGAGCAGATTTTTTCTCATAATATCACCTGTGCGCCTGAAAAATTCAAACTGAATCTATTATTTT
>ONYW01000060.1 GCA_900322215.1 uncultured Eubacteriales bacterium
TATGCGGGAGTGTACTACCACACGGACAAAGAAGCGGTCGGCGCATACCTCTCATCAAAGCAGTCGGTCACGGAGACTGAAATTGAAGGCGGCTACCTCGCCTATTCAAACGGCGAAAACAAGGCGGGCATTGTCTTCTACCCGGGCGGGAAAGTCGAGTATACGGCGTACTCCCCGCTCATGTGCGCACTGGCTGAAAAAGGCTTTTACTGCGTACTCGTCAAGATGCCTTTCAACCTCGCGTTTCTAAAACCTAACGCGGCGGACAAGGTGCTCGGCACAAACGGCGTCGAACACTGGTATATCGCAGGGCACTCGCTCGGCGGTGCTTTTGCCTCGCAGTATGCCGCAAAGCACGCGGACAAACTTGACGGCGTCATTCTCCTCGCCTCATTCTCGACAAACGACCTGACAAACAAAAATCTCAAAGTCCTCTCAATATACGGCAGCGAAGACCGCGTGCTGAATCTTGACAGTTACGACAAAAACAAGCCGAATCTTCCCTCCGATTTGCAGGAGTTTGTGATAGACGGCGGTTGCCACTCGGGCTTTGGCATGTACGGCGCGCAAAAGGGAGACGGTACTCCGACGATTTCAGCCGTCGAACAAATCGAACTCACCGCCGACTACATCGCAGACTTTGCAGACTTTGCAGACTTTGCAGACTTTGCAGACTTCGCAGACTTCGCAGACTTCGTCTGATTATTATTTTGGAGTTTGCTTTTCGCAGCGTATTTTACGCTCGCAAACCTGCTTGCAAAAAAACAAAAAACTCATAAAAGCAAAACCCTCTCGACGAGAGGGTTTTTGTTCTATATTGTCTTGCAAATTATTTATTAGCGTTCAAATACTCGTTGAGGGCATTTTTGATATACAAATAGCGTTCGTATTTCTCTTGAGAGGCGAAGTGTTCCTCGCGGGATTGCGGGTGCTTCTCGTCATAGACGAGTTGCTTGCCTCCGAACTGCTCGCTCGTGAGGTCAAAACGGCAGTCGCCCACCACGTTGTAGCAGTGGAATCCGCCCTCTTCAAGCGGCACGCCGTACACCTCTCCGCCAAAGATGTCTTGAACGAGAAAAGACGTGATAGAGCATTGCCCGACCGTCATATTGTCCTTTGACCACTCGCTCCTGTACCTCGGCGCGCAGGAATATTCGCACCAAACATGCGTCATCGCGTCGTACATATCCCTCGGATTTTTCAGGTTTTTCAACCCCTTGTATTCCTGTGCGACAGGTTCACAGTTTGCAGTTTGCCAACCCCAAAATTTGTATTCCATAATTCACTCCGTATATCCTTTATTTTATTTGCAAGCAAAATCTCTTTGCTCTTCATTTAGCAAAACGCCTTTATCTTTCCGCCTTTTCGACAAACGAGCGGACACGGGTTTTGAGTTCGGGAGACAGGTAATCTCCGTTTGCTCTCCACGCCCAGTTGCCGTACGCCTTTGACGGGCGATTGATGCGCGCCTCCGCGCCGAGGCCGAGATAGTCCGCGATAGGTATCACGCAAAGCGCAGCCTTAGAGTTCATGGCGAGCGAGATGAGCGCATCCACCTTTGACTCTCCCCTGTATCTCGGACAAGCCTTTTTGAAGACGGCGAGTTCTTGCTTTGACAGTTCAGCCGCCCACTCTCTCGTCGTCGCGTTGTCGTGCGTACCCGTGTACACCACGCAGTTGGACGAGCGGTAGTTGTGCGGGAGATACTCGTTGTCAAGCGAGGAGAAAGCGAAGTGCAGGACTTTCATTCCCGGATACCCTGTCTCTTTGAGAAGTGCCCGAACGTCGGGGGTGATAACTCCGAGATCCTCCGCCAAAATGTGCGCGGAACGGACCTCTTTTCGCACCGCCTTAAACAGCGCGCTACCCACGCCCTCGTTCCACCAACCGTTCTTTGCGGTCGTGTCGCCATACGGAATCGTATAGTAGCCCGCAAACCCGCGGAAGTGGTCTATGCGAATGATGTCATACATCTCTTTCGCATGTTTAAGTCGCAAAATCCACCACTTAAACCCGTCTTTTTGCATTTTTGCCCAGTCGTAGATAGGGTTGCCCCACAGTTGTCCGTCGCTGGAAAACGCGTCGGGAGGACAGCCTGCGACAAGCGTAGGTTTCAAGTTTTCGTCAAGCAAATAGTTGTCTCTCTTTGCCCAAACGTCCACGCTGTCATAGGCGACGTAGATAGGTATGTCTCCCAGCACGGACACGCCCTTTGCGTGTGCATACGCAAGCAGTGCGTTCCATTGTTTGAAAAACTCGTATTGTACGAATTTCCAAAAGCCTATCTCTTTTTTGTGCGCCTTTGCACTCTCTTTTGCGCGGTCATAATCGCGGTCTTCCTCAGGCCACTCGACAAAACTCTTGTGCCCGTTCTTGACTTTGAGAGCCATATAGAGAGCGTAATCGTCAAGCCAATATGCGTTTTTCTCCGCAAACTCAAAATATTTCAGCCCTGTCACAAAACGGGAATATGCAAGGCGTAACGCCGTGTATCTCGTCTCGAACAGCCAGCCGTAGTCTATCGTTTTCGAGTCGTTCTTTTGCGGTTTCAAATCCTTTGCTTCAAGCAGTCCGTCCTCTCGCAAAAGGTCGAGGTCTACAAAATACGGATTGCCTGCAAAGCAGGATGGCGACTGGTATGGTGAGTCACCGTACGTCGTCGGACAAAGCGGCAAAACCTGCCACACCTTCACTCCCGTTTCCGACAAAAAATCCACAAACGCAAATGCCGATTTGCCAAAAGAGCCTATGCCGTATCTTGACGGCAATGCGCTCACCGGCATCAAAATCCCGCTCCCGCGGTTGAACCCGAAATTTCTTTCTATCTTCACAATTTTGCTCCCGAAATTATTCTATATACATTTTATTCCAAAAAGCGCGTCAAGTCAACACAAAAGTGTCACCTAAAACAAAGAAAATTTTTCAAACAAGCATTCTAACGCTATATTTTTGCAACAAATATTTTCTTCAACCAAAACGCTCTTTCGTTTGCCTTTTACTCCCCGTTATGATAAGATTTGTTATGCACGAATTTGTTATATAAAGAGTATTATAAATCTATGAAGCAACACACACATGAGACGTTCCTTGACGGAATGAGAGACAGCATACCGATCGCAATAATCTACTTCATCGTGTCATTCACGTTTGGCGTAACTGTTGCCGAATACGCGTTCCCCGCCTGGTATGCGGCTTTGTTCTCCGCCGCCAACTACACGTCTATCGGCGAGGTCACGGGCATACAAATGATTGCCGAAGGCGCAACGCTTTTGGAGATCGGACTCGCCGTATTTATCGTGAACCTCCGCTATATTCTCACGGGACTTTCCCTCTCTCAAAAACTCGATACGACAAACAAGTGGAAGCGTGCGCTCATCGGTCTATTCATAACGGACGAAGTGTACGCGGTCGTCGCTCACAACAAAAAAATCCCTTTCAAATACTACATGGGCATAAGCCCCTTGCCGTACGTCTCCTGGACGCTCGGCACGGTCGTAGGCGCGCTTACCGACGCCATTTTGCCGACCGCACTTCAAGCGGCGATGGGCATCGCACTCTACTGCATGTTCATAGGGCTTCTCGTTCCGCCCGCAATGAGAGACAAGCGCATCTTCTTCACGATAGGGCTGTCCGCGGGGCTGTCCTGCCTCTTCTATTTCGTGCCGTATCT
>ONYW01000057.1 GCA_900322215.1 uncultured Eubacteriales bacterium
GAATTGCTCTGGATCTGGCAGAAAAAATCAAATAACGTCCATGACCTGCACAGCCATATCTGGGACGCGTGGGCAGACGAGGATGGTTCCATCGGCAAGGCGTATGGTTACCAGCTCGGTGTGAAGCACAAATACAAAGAGGGTATGATGGATCAGGTCGATCGTGTGATCTATGATCTGAAGAATAATCCATACAGCCGCCGTATTATGACGAACATTTATGTGCATCAGGATCTGTCTGAGATGAACCTGTATCCGTGTGCGTACAGCGTGACGTTCAATGTCACAGGCAACAAATTAAATGCAATCTTAAATCAGCGTTCGCAGGATGTGCTTGCAGCGAATAACTGGAATGTCGTACAGTATGCGGCACTTGTGTATATGATGGCACAGGTAACCGGATTTGAACCAGGCGAACTGGTTCATGTGATCGCAGATGCACACATCTATGACAGACACATTCCGATCGTCGAAGAGATTTTGAAGAAAGAACCTTTCCCTGCCCCGACTTTCAAGATGAATCCGGACATCAAAAATTTCTATGACTTCACCGTCGACGACTTTGAACTCGAAAACTATCAATACCACAAACTCGACAAGAAGATAGAAGTCGCAATATAATACTTCTCAATTTTTTTGGCAAGCAAAAAAATTTCGAGTTTATTTGCACTCTACAAAACCATATTATTCCATCATAGGACAGTATAAGTGGATATTTATAATGCTAATATAATTTAAAATCCACATCACTATGGCTTGGTGGAATAAGACAACAGTTCCAAATGTTGCTTGCAACATTTGACGAGTAAAGGAGACTACAAAATAACGGAATTTATTCCGTTGTTTTGTAAGATTTGATATGAATACTATATTCGCAGCAGATTCAAAATGGGGACTCGGCAAGAAAAACGGCTTGCTGTTCGATTTGAAAAAAGATATGCGCCACTTTGTCGAGCATACAAAGGGCAAAACCGTCGTTATGGGAAGCAACACACTTCGTTCTTTCCCGGGTGGTATGCCTCTCAAAAACCGCTTGAACATTGTGCTCAACCCCGACGGCACGGATGACGACGCAAAGGAAAAGGGCTATGTGCTTGCAAAATCTCTCCCCGAACTCTTCGGGCTATTGAAAGAGCAAGATCTTGACAACACCTACGTCATCGGCGGGGCTATGATGTACCGCACGCTTTTGCCCTACTGCAAATATGCCTACGTGACAAAGGTTGACGCGGACGGCGGCGCGGAAGTCTTCCACGAAAACCTCGATCTCCTCCCCGACTGGAAACTCATAGAAGAAGGAGACGCGCAGGAGGACAACGGCTACACCATCCGCTTCTGCACCTACGAAAATTCAAACGTAAAAGCACTCGACTGAGGGGATTTCATCCCTCTTTTACAACAAAAAAGCCTTCTCACTTGAGAAGGCTTTTATCTAAATAAACATATTTGTAATTAATAGTCAAATAAATCTGGTATATACTTGCCAAAAACAGTCTTAAATTTTAATATTATCGGCAACGCTTGCTCAATTAATCTATGATAATCATCCCTGTCATAAGCTCGAAATGACGACATACGACAGGCTATGTTTTCCCCCATTCCTAATTCATTGAACACACGAAGTGTGTGACAAAAAAATATGCGTGCCCTTTTGGACACGCATATAAAATTGTCACAATTAAGTCGATTACTCACCGGCAAGAATCTTGTTGAATTGCTCGAGCAAGAGTTTCATTTGAGCATCGTCTTCGCTGTTTTGTGCAGGTTGAGGTGCAGGAGCCGGTTGTGGAGCAGGAGCAGGTTGAGGTGCCGGTGCTTGGTAGACCGGTTGCGGTGCAGGTTGAGGTGCCGGTGCCGGTTGAACAGGTCTTCTCTTTGGAGCAGGTGCTGCGGCGCCGACTCTCTTGTAGCCTGCATTGAGCACTGTCTGTGTCGTTGCACGGGAGTCAAGCATGATAACCTTGTTGCAAAGAACGGAGTTCTTGTCCGGTTCCAAAACGCCTGCGACTACATCCTTGCCGTAAGCCTTCAAATATGCGATAAGCGGAGTGATGTCGCCGTTGCCGTAGATAAGGAAGAAACCGTCGATATTCGGGAATTGGGCAAGTCTTGCCGCGTCGATAACTTGGCGAAGGTCGAGTTTGCCTTTTCTCTTCTTCGGGAGAGCGGAAAGAGCATCATAGCTGTTTTCTTGGATGAACTCGCCGTAGTCCTTCGTACGTTTTGCTGAATAACCATAGAATTTGCACGCTGCGATTTCGCCGATACGGGAAAGTTCTTCAAGAGCGGAAGCGAATACGCTGAAAGGAACTCTGACACTTTCAATATCTGCAAGAACAACATATTTCTTTGTATTTGCCATAAATTTTCTCCTCTTTAACAGCACAATGTATGCTGCAATTTATCTTTTTTATTACTAAAATACATTGTATAACAAAACTCGATATTTGTCTATACTTTTTTTTCATTTCTTTTGAAGAAAAATAGCCATTGTTGCACGAAACCGCTATATTTGCCGTATTTTTGTATCAATAAAGTAGCCATTTTGTCAGCAGGAACGTTTTCGTACTCTTGTTCGAAAACTTTTTTTATCCAGGTATCGACGGGGAAAACGTCAAAGCGGTTGAAGCCAAAAAGCAGGGCGCAATCGGCGACTTTCCTGCCTATTCCGTGTAGCGACAAGAGTTTTGAACGAAGCGCGTCGGTCGAGAGTTTTTGCCACTCGCCTATATCCTCGCAAAGCAGAGTTTTTGCCACTCTGTCAAGATATGCCGCGCGGTAGCCTGCGCCGATACTTGCAAAAAACTCCTCCCCTGCGCCCGCGATCTTCTCCACACTCGGAAAGGCGTGGTACTCGCCCTTGTCCTCGCCGAGGGCTTCGCACATGCGCTCGATTATGCCCTTGATCCTTGGAATGTGGTTGTTTTGCGACACGATAAACGAGAATATCGCCTCCGTCGGGTCTTGGCGCAAGATATGTATGCCCCTGCCGTACTCGATAGCCTTTGACACCATACCGCCGTCCTCGCAAGCGGACTGCACCGCCTCATAGTCCGTGTCAAAGTCAAAATACCGCTTGAAAAACTCCGCGTCGTCACATTCAAAGCGGTATCTCTCCCCTTCGTCAAAAATCTTGGCGCAGTGGTCGAGCGCGCAAATTCGCACTCCGCCCTCTATCTCCTTGAATCTGAACACCTGTCCGCAGTCAAGCGTTTGCCACACGTCGAACGTCGGCGTCTTTTCCACAAAAAACGTTTCTTTCATAATGTATATATTATATCAATATATATCCCATTTTTCAACAAAAAACGACGTGATTTAGCGATCTGCTTTGTTATCGCACTTTGCCGAGTCAACCATGTACGCTTATGTACATTGGGTTGCCCAGACAAAGCACGATGTCTTGCATCTCATCTAAATCACGCCGTTTTGATATATACGTATTGATTAATCTTCCAAATTGTCAAACAGCGGGTCGTCAAAAAACTCTTTGAGCGAAATACCGAGCGTGGCAGCAATTTGATAGATTGTATCGAGTTTTACGGTCTTATATTTGCCGTCAACCGTAACAGATATGGTCGAGCGCGGAATGCCACCGTTTTTGTACAATTGATATTGAGTCATGTTGCGCTCCGCAAGCAACTTTTCCACCCTTTTACCCACAGCCTCAGTCAGTTTCATAATCACCTCAATGTTTAGCGCAATAAACGCTTTCTGTGCTGATTATAGTTTGTCCAAAATAAAAAATAGTTTATTGTGATGAACGCTTTACAACGTAACGTTTATTGCTATAAACTATTCAAGGGTGAACTATGGTAATTTCGTTTTGTGGGCATTCAAGAATAGGCGACTCAAAATCAATAAAAGCCGAACTTATACGAGTTTTAGAGCCAAAAATAGTGCAAAACAGCAGTGTTACGTTTTATTTAGGCGGATACGGAGATTTTGACAGTATATGCTTTTCTACTCTCAAAGAACTACAAATCAAATATTCTAAAATAAGTATTATTTTTGTTACACCATATATTGATGAAAAATACAAAAAATTAAAAATAGCGAACAAAATTTATGACGGAACGCTTTTCCCGCCTCTTGAAAACATTCCAAAGCGGTATGCAATAGCAAAACGTAACGAGTGGATTGTTGAGCACTCCGACTTGTTGATAGTATATGTAAATGTTACATGGGGCGGAGCATACAACATGCTTGAATATGCAAAGCGTAAAGGCACGACGTTTATCAATATCGCACAAAACATTAAATAAATTAACACATTGAATGATATGCGCACAGGTGTTATGATATAAATTTGCAATCAAAAAATGTTTGGTTATATCGGAATTATATAGTATAATAGTTCGTATGAAAAGAACGCTCTACACTATGATGTACGAACCGCTTGCAAGGCTTATCTTTCCAAAGTGCAAGACGGTGACAAAAGTGGATTTGGACGAAAATGAACCGGCAATCTTCCTTTGCAACCACTCGGGAGCGATAGGACCTGCAACAATGACTCTTCACTTCAAAGTGCCGCACAAGACGTGGATTATCAGTTATGTTTTTGACAAGGAAGTCGGGGCGAACTTTTTCTTCCACGACGCGCTGTTCGGAAGATCCAAAAAGCACAAAGGCTTCTACCGTTTTGTAGCAAAGCTCACCATGCCCTTTTTCCGCCCGCTTTTGCAACTCGGCAACCCTATCAAGGTCTACCACGACAAGCGCATTATGCAGACGTTCCGCGAGAGTCTCGAAGCACTCGAAGCGGGGCAAAACCTCGTTATCTTCCCCGAATCCCCCGAGAAATACTCGGAGTTCGTGCATTCACTCTACGACGGATTTGCCGACATCGGCAGAATGTACTACTCAAAGACGGGCAAGTGCATAAAGTTCTACCCGACGTATATCGAAAAGAAAAACCGAGTGATTTCCATCGGCGAACCGATAACCTACAACCCCGATCTCTCCCATCGCGAACAGCGCAAGGTGATAGCAGACTATATTGTCAAAGGTATGGACGCCCTCGCGCGCGAACTCCCGCCTTTCAAGCCCGTGCCGTTCTTGCCACAAGCCTGGTATGACTACTATGGCGAGTATCAAGACCACATGGCGGATTATTGGGCTTTGTGCAATCAACGCAAATCAGATTAAAAAAACCGCGTGATTTAGCGACTAACTTTGTCAGAGCCATCTTCATAAAAACGAGCAACCACACCAAAGTGTGGTTGTTTTAATTTACATGATGATGCCGTCATTTCGAGCGCAAGCCGAGAAATCCCCTAAATAGGAACGTGTGGTTGCTCTAACGGGCTGTTGTTGTTTTACCCTAAATGCAACGCCCCTTCCTGCTCCGCCAGTTTTCCCCACCGCGGAACTTATCGAACACAAGTTGCTCACTTCTAAGGAACAAACAAAACTGTCGTTCGCAACGTTGCTATTCCCTACAAAAGTGTATTACTCGCTCCGGGGACACCAAGTCGGCGCTCTAAAATCCGGTTTCCACTATTCTTTGCCACTTCGCATTTTGGACGGCAAAGCCAACCGTATGTCCAAAATGCTCGTACTGAGTGCAGACCGAGGCACTCCGGGGACTCCGCCTTG
>ONYW01000056.1 GCA_900322215.1 uncultured Eubacteriales bacterium
TACGAGACAGTTAGAGGAAAAGACCTCTATATCGTATGCGATCCGGGCAACCACGGCGTGAAATATACCCTTATGGGCGAACAAATTCCGCTCACTCCTGACGAGCATTTTGCAAACCTTAAAAGAATTATTTGTTCTTGCACTGGCAAGCCGTACCGCATCACAGTCATCATGCCAATGCTCTATGGCGGACGTCAACACAGAAGAAACGCAAGAGAATCTCTCGACTGCGCTATGATGCTCCAAGAACTTCAAGCGATGGGCGTTAGCGACATCGTGACCTTCGACGCACACGATCCGCGCGTACAAAACGCGGTTCCGCTCATGGGATTTGACAACTATTTCGCTCACTACCAGATTCTCAAATCACTTGTAAAGAGATTCCCGGATATAAACCTCGACAAGAACAGCCTTATGGTTATCTCTCCTGACGAGGGCGCAATGGCAAGAAACGTCTTCTATGCGTCGGTCTTGGGTCTCGACCTCGGTATGTTCTACAAGCGCCGTGACTATTCCACAATCGTCAATGGCAGAAACCCGATCATCGCTCACGAATATATCGGCAGCCCTGTCATGGGTATGGACGTCTTCGTCGCGGACGATATGATCGCAACCGGCGACTCTATCTTGAAGTTGGCCAGAGAAATCAAGGAGAAGGGCGCACAACGCGTCTTCCTAGCCGCAACGTTCTCACTCTTTACGGAGGGCGTTGACAAATTCAATCAAGCATACAAAGAGGGTGTGTTTGACGCAGTCCTTTCAACAAACCTCACGTACCGCATTCCGGAACTTAAAGAGTGTGAATGGTTTGTCGAAGCGGATCTTTCAAAATACATCTCCTACATCATCGCTGCGGCAAACTTCAACGAGTCGCTATCCAACCTTCTCGATCCGTCGCAGAAAATCAGAGAGCTCGTCGAAAATCTCAAGAAATAACCACTTAGATTGCCGAATTTCTCTCAACTCGTCATTTTGACCAGGAGGACAAAAAGTGAAAATCACATGGCTTGGACATTCCGCGTTTTTGCTTGAAGAAAGCACGGGCACGAGAATAGTCACAGACCCATATCATTCATACGTCGGTTTTGAAATGCCCGAAGTGGAGGCGGACGTCGTCACCGTGTCGCATGCGCACAAAGACCACTCGTTTATTCAAGCGGTGCAAGGCGATCCGACTGTGCTAAACCGCGTCGGCGCATACGAGATCGGCGGTGTACACATGCTCGCGCAGCGTGCCTACCACGATGACAAAAAGGGTGCGTCGCGCGGTGACGTACTCATCTTCAAATATCGCATGGACGGCGTGGACATTTGCCACATGGGCGACATCGGCGAGGAGTGCAACGGTATGATCGTCGAGAGCCTTATGCCTGTCAATATCTTGCTCATTCCTGTCGGCGGCAACTTCACGATCGACGCAAAGCAGGCAAAGGAATACGTCGACCACATTATGCCGGACATCGTGATCCCTATGCACTACAAGACGAAGGACTGCGAGTTTGACATCGACAAAGTCAACGAGTTTTTGAACCTCTTCGACGACGAAAACGTCATCTATGCCGATTCTCCGACCGTTGAGTTCGATAGGGCGGATTTTGACGGAGAGGAGACAAAAGTTCTCGTCCTCGACAAACTTTCAAAATAGTACATTTCGGTATCAACAAAACGCTTTGCGTTTTAGCACAATAGATATTTATTTTTGATTTTACTTCTTGCGCGGCGTTTCCGTCGCGCGGGAAATTAAGTTTTTTACGTTTGCCAAAGGACTTACATGTAAGTCTCGAATTGCAAAAGACATCACAATTTAGTCAACAACCAACCCAAACAAAAAACAAAAATTTTATCATAGGAGACAAACATGGCAAGTTATACGATTGACGAGCTAAACTCAAAGAGCATTTTTGAAATTCGCGCAATAGCAAAGGAAGTCGGCGTTTCCGCTCCGACCAAAATGAATAAGGCGGAACTTATAGACCTTATCTTCAAGATTTCAAACGGAAAGATGGATCCTCCGACCGCACCGCGTCGCGGAAGACCCAAGAAAGATTTTCCGATCACGGAAACGCAGGACGCTCAAAAGAGGACTAAGGACAGAGAAGATCGTCCGCAAATCAAATTCCGTCATGCGGGCGCACAAAAAATCGATGTTGCGAGCGGGGAGACTTTTGCACGCGGTCAAAGGGCTGCCGAACCTCAAAAGGCGGACGAAGAGGAGCAAATCAGAGAAGGGTATCTTGAAATCAACCCGGACGGCTACGGCTTTTTGAGAGTCAAGAACGGCGAATTCAGCGATATGGACGCATACGTCGCTTCCGTCAAAATCAAGCAGTACGATTTGCGCCGCGGCGACTACGTCAAGGCAACCTGCAAAATTTTGCAAGAGGGCAGACCGTCAGCAGTCGTGTCCGTGCTATCTATAAATGGCATAGAGCCAAAGAATATCGGCAAGCGTCCGAATTTTGACGACCTTGTGCCGATCTATCCCGACGAACGCATTCGTTTAGAGCTTCCGAGCAATCCGAGAGAATATGCGACTCGCTGTATCGACCTCGTGTCTCCGATAGGCAAAGGGCAAAGAGGTATCATCGTTTCTCCGCCAAAGGCAGGCAAGACGACGCTCCTCAAGATGATCGCAAACGCGATTTCAAAAAACTACCCCGACATCGAACTCAAAGTGCTGCTTATCGACGAGCGTCCCGAAGAGGTCACGGATATGCAAAGGTCTATAAAGGGCGAAGTGGTGTATTCCACCTTTGACGAACTTCCCGAACATCACACAAAAACCGCCGAGATGCTCCTTGACAGGGCAAAACGCCTCGTTGAGGAGGGTAAAGACGTCGTCATCCTGCTTGACAGTTTGACAAGGCTTGCGCGCGCATACAACCTCACGATCCCGCCGACGGGCAGAACTCTCTCCGGCGGTATCGATCCGGGTGCGCTCCACAGTCCGAAGAGATTTTTCGGCTCCGCAAGAAATATCGAAAACGGCGGATCTCTCACCATCATTGCGACCGCGCTTATCGACACGGGCAGCCGTATGGACGACGTCATCTTTGAAGAGTTCAAGGGCACGGGCAATATGGAAATTCACCTCGACCGTCGCCTCAGCGAAAAGCGTATCTTCCCGGCTATCGACCTCGCAAAGAGCGGTACGAGAAAGGAAGAACTCCTGCTATCGGCAAGCGAACTCGAGGGTATGTGGGGCATTCGTAAACTCCTTTCCAACACGGACAACGCCGACGCAACGGAGAATATCCTCTCTATGCTCGTACGCACTTCTTCAAACAAAGAGTTTATTGAGCAACTCAACCTTCAACTCAAAGTTTTCCAAAAAGAAGGTTTCACATTCAGAAGCAAATAATTTATGTGTATAATCCATGTAAAAAAATGCACCCAAAGGTGCATTTTTTATACAGTTGAGCATATAGAATGCAGTTTTTAGACTGTCGTAGTAAGGCCGACAAAACGGCGTGTGCGATCTTGCTTCGGGTGTTCAAAGATTTCGGAGGGGGTGCCTTCCTCTAATATGACGCCGTCGTCCATAAAGATGACTCTGTTGGCGACTTCGCGGGCAAAACTCATTTCGTGCGTGACGACTATCATAGTAAGCCCCGACGCGGCAAGTTCTTTCATGACGCTTAGCACCTCTCCCACCATTTCAGGATCGAGGGCGGAGGTCGGTTCATCAAAGAGAATTACTTCCGGTTGCATACAGAGTGCGCGAGCGATGGCTACACGTTGTTTTTGACCGCCTGAGAGTTGTTTTGGCTTGGCTTTGACAAATTGCTCCATGCCGACGACGGAGAGATAGTGAAGGGCGCGAGCGTTTGCTTCCGCCTTTTTCATTTTCAGTACTTTGCGAGGCCCCAAGGTGCAGTTGGATAGCACGTTGAAATTGTTGAAAAGGTTGAAAGACTGAAACACCATGCCAACGCGTTCACGATATTTGTCGGGATTTTTTGTGTGAGCGACGTCCTCTCCGTGGAAGAGGATTTGTCCGCCCGACGGCGTTTCAAACAGGTTGATACAGCGAAGAAGGGTGCTTTTGCCGCTTCCGGAAGAGCCGATAATACATGTCACGTCGCCCTTTTTTACGGAGAAATTTATGTCTTTCAGCACTTCGTGGTCGCCAAAAGATTTGTTCAAGTGTTCAACTCTTATTATCTCTACGTTTGATAATCTATGATTATCAACATTCGGGGGTTGAGGAGCGGAAATTTCAAAATTTTGCGTATTGTCAGTCATTTTTCGAGCCTCCCGATAGTGCTGCATAACTCTCCGCGCCCATGTTTTGAGAGCCGAGAACTTTGTAGTTTTGTTTTCCGTCCATCTTCTTTTCCACAAAGCGGAGGAGGAGAGTCACCGAATAGGTGAGGACAAAGTATATTGCGGCGATGAGAAGATAGGTTGCAAACGTCTCGTAATTGATTTTGACAATAGTTTTCGCTTGAAAAAAGAGTTCCGCAAAGCCTATCACGTTGAGCACGGACGTATCCTTGATGTTGATGACAAACTCGTTGCTGACGGAGGGAAGTATGTTGCGGAGAGCCTGCGGTATGACGACGTAGAACATAGTCTTCGAGTGCGACATTCCGATGGCATGCGCGCCCTCAAATTGCCCTTGATCTATGGATATGATGCCTCCGCGCACGATTTCCGCCATATACGCGCCCGTGTTTATCGACACTATGATGAGCGCGCTTATAGTCACGTCGAGCGTTTGACCGCCGTTAATGAGAGCAAATCCCCAAAAGATGACCATTGCTTGAACCATCATAGGAGTGCAACGAAATACCTCGATATATGCGGACAATATGGCGTCCGCGATCTTTTTCAGCACGCGTAAAAATTTGTTTCTTGGCTTTGGCATCGTGCGAAAAACCCCGATTAGAATACCGATTCCAAGCCCGATAACCGTGCCTACGAGAGCGACGAGCAGAGTGTAGCCGACGCCCTCTAAAATCCATTTGTAATAATCTCGTATTATTGTTCCGATAGTTTCAAACATGGTTATTCCTCGGCTCCGCTTGACATTGAAATTGCGTTTTTCATCATTTGATCTCGCTCGTTTTGAGAGATACCCGCAAGGGCTGCGTTTACACCTGCAAGTAGAGAGTTGCCTTTTTTGAGTCCGACGGCGATTGCGACGTCGTCAGCCGTTGCGACAAATCCCGTCGCATTGTTGACGAGGTGAATATAGGTGAAGTCGGAATTTGACGCGCAGTTTTCTATCGCGCCCGGCTCTTCCGCCACGTAGCCGTCTATCGCTCTTGTGTTCAAGGCGTTGATCATGTCGGGGAAGTCTTCCATCGGAGTTTGTGGCAAAATGCCGTACTCGGCGGCTTGCGCGTTTAGAGCGTCGTTGTGGAAAGTGCCGTTTTGTGCGACTATCTTTGCCCTGCTTAGGTCGGATAGTGAAGTCGAGTTTGCATACGCGCCGTCCTTTCGAACTACGACGACAAGTTGACTCTCATAGTAGACGTCTGAGAAGTCTATGGATTCTTTTCTCGTCGCGGTAGGGCTCATGCCTGCTATAATCAGGTCGATGGTGCCCGCTTTGACGGCGGGGATGAGAGCGTCCCATTCGAGTTTTACGACAACGAGTTCTTTGCCGAGACTATCCGCAATTCTCTTTGCGATTTGAACGTCGTAGCCGTATGCAAAACTGCCTGATTGACGCTTATAATTCGGTATAGTTGAAAGGCGCGTAGGCGCATTCTAAGCCTACGTAGAGTTTTGAATCGTCTTTCGTTTGCTTGTTACATCCGACAAAAACCGAGGTGAGTGTCGCAAAAATCGCGACGGCAAGGAAAAAAGTTACGACCTTGATGAGTGTTTTTTTCATTTTGTTGCTCCTGTGATTAGTTATTTAATCGGAGCGAGTACCCATAGCCCGTTGCGGTAAAAAAAATCCGCAACAAGCGAAAGCCATATTGCGGTAACAATATTTGATAGCTCTCCACTTGCGTGACAGTCCGACGCATATTTTGCGCCGTCCCAGCATAACGATCCGACAGGCCGGAGGGCTACACTTCGGTGACATTTCCTTTCCCGCCAAGCGGCTTGCCTGTGCCTCTTGGTTTGTCATAAATGTCACAACCTCTATCCAATTATGCCTACATTGTAAACAAATGATTTTTGCGTGTCAACTGTTTTTTGTCACAATTTGTTGTTGTATCGAGAAAATTATTTTCGACTTAAATTTGCACAAATCAACACTTTTTCATTATAAAATTGACACATAAACTATAAAGTGCTATCTTTATCTTATGAAATCTGCAATTATCGGACTTGGAGTTATCGGCAAAGTGCACTATGATGTGCTGAAAAAGCAGGGCGAGGATATCGTCTGCATTTGCGATATAAATCCCGAAGTCCTCGGAGACTTCGAGGGCGTGAAAAAATATTTGAACTATAAGGTCATGTTAGACTGCGAAGATATAGACGTCGTACACGTTTGCACGCCGCACTACCTGCATGCCGAAATGACGATATACGCGCTCGAGAAGGGAATAAACGTCCTTTGCGAAAAACCGCTTTGCATAACCGAAGAAGATATTGCAAGAGTGCTTGACGCCGAGAAAAAATCAACCGCGAGCCTTGGAGTATGCTTTCAAAACCGCTACAACTTTTCAAGTCAGTTTGCAAAGAAGTTTTTGGAGAGCAAGAGCGTCAAATTTGCTTTCGGTAGCGTAAGGTGGCACAGGGACGAAAAATACTACAAGTCCGCGGAGTGGCGCGGGAAGTGGAAGACTGAAGGCGGTGGAGTGCTGATAAATCAAGCGATACACACGGTCGATCTCCTTTCTTGGATCTTGGGCGAGCCGAAACAGGTCGTTTGCTGCACTTTCAATTTGTCGCTTGCTGGCGTCATTGAGGTGGAAGACACGGCGGTCGCGGACTTTGTCGGCGACAACTGCTTTTCAATATTCGCGACAAACTCCGCGAGCCAAGATATGCCTGTAGAACTACGGTTTGTGACTGAAAACGACGTCCTTTGCATCACTCCCGACTCCGCTGTTTTGAACGGAAAGCCCGTGGACATCGAGAAGGAAATCGGGTGGTACGGCAAGCGTTCCTACGGTAGCGGACACGAAAAACTCATTCGCGACTTCTACGACTGTTTGGCAAGCGGAAAGAAGTTCGACATAGACGGCGAAGAGGGCGCAAGAGCGGTAAGGCTCGTGCTTGCAGCCTACAAGAGTAAAGGTGAGATAGTGACGCTTTGACGGTTTTTGCAAAATTACGTTTCCCGACAATTTGTCGGGATTTTTATTTTAATGCAAAAAGTTTGTAAAATGCCCATATTTTGTGTTTACTCTCGAATTTTATTGTGTTACAATAAAACAAGTTAAAAGAGGAACGTAAATATTATGGCTTTTTTTGATGAAAATCTTTTACTCGGCGGTGACACCGCAAAGAGAATTTATACGGCGATTAAAGATTTGCCGATTATCGACTACCATTGTCATTTGAACGAACTTGAAATCAAAAACAACAAGCGCTTCGAGTCTATCGGGGAACTTTGGCTTGCGGGCGACCACTACAAGTGGCGCGCAATGCGCCTCTCGGGTGTGGACGAGGCGTATATCACGGGCGACAAGTCATACAAGGAAAAGTTTTTGAAATACGCCGAGATTATGCCGAAACTCATTGGCAATCCGCTGTACTACTGGACGCACATGGAACTTGCTCAAATCTTCGATATACACTCTCCGCTCTCAAAAGATACGGCAGAGGAGATTTGGGACAAGGCGAACGAGAGGCTCGAGAGCCTTACGGTGCAGAATTTGCTTGCAAAATTCAAAGTCGAGTATATTGCGACGACGGACGATCCATTCTCCACACTTGAAAACCACGGCGAAATTGGCGGAATACAGGTGAGACCGACTTTCCGTCCCGACGCTTGTTTTGCAAAAAAGGTCAGCAAAAAGGCACTTGACGAGAGATTTGACTTTTTCATCTCCCGCGGTTGTAAGATAGCCGACAACGGCTTTGACAACTTTGACGATACGGCAAACCTCGAATGGCTAATTGAAAAGTGTTTTGAAAAGGGCATATTGCTTCAACTCCACTTCGGCACTTTCAGAAACGTGAACTCAAAGATGTTTGAAAGAGTTGGCAAAGACGCAGGCTTCGACGTTTTTAGGAGCGAAATCGACGTGGACAAACTCGCATTCCTCCTTGACAAGATGACGAAAAAACTCGGCGGGCTTCCGCATATCGTCGTGTATCCGCTAAACGACGCCTATTTGCGTCCGCTTGCAACTCTCTCCGGCGCATTTGAAAACGTGCTTGTCGGCGCGGCATGGTGGTTTAACGACACCGTGCAGGGGATAAGGAGACAACTCGAAACGGTCTCCGAGTATGCGGTACTCGGCACAAATCTCGGTATGCTTACGGACAGCAGGTCGTTCAGTTCATACGTGCGCTTCGACTTCTACCGTCGCATACTCTCGTCCTTTATCGCAGACAAGGTGGACAAGGGCGAATATGACGAAAACAGCGCGATTCCCCTTGCAAAAGACATCGCGTACAACATCCTTATGAAAATGACGTTTAGATGGTATGGCGAAAAAGACTGCATACCGCTAAATTACATCAAGCAAATCCAAGGCATGACAGGAGTCGTGACGGCGGTGTATGACACGCCCGTCGGCGAGGTGTGGGAACTCTCGAAACTCGAGCGACTCAAAAAACTCGCAAACGACGCAGGGCTCGAAATGGAAGTCATCGAATCCGTGCCCGTACACGAGGACATAAAACTCGGCAAGCCTACGCGCGACAAGTATATAGAGGCGTACAAGCAAAATATCTTGAACTGCGGAAAGGTCGGTGTCAAGTGCATTTGCTACAACTTTATGCCTGTGTTCGACTGGCTGAGGACGGATTTGTATTTCAAGCACGCGGACGGGTCGACTTCGCTTGCCTACAACCACGATACGCTTTTGAGCCTCGATCCGAAAAATTTGCACTTGCCGGGCTGGGACGAGAGCTATTCTACGGACGAACTGAACACTCTCCTTGAAGAATACAAGGGTATGACGCACGAAAAACTCTTTGAAAACCTCGTCTACTTCTTGAACGCTATTATGCCTGCTTGCGACGAGGCGAACGTGAATATGGCAATTCATCCAGACGATCCGCCATGGGATATGTTCGGACTTCCTCGCATCATTTGCAAGGAAGAGGACTATGACAAACTCTTTTCCGCAGTTCCGAACAAGCACAACGGCATCACTTTTTGCACGGGAAGTCTCGGAGCGGGGAGATTCAACGACTTGCCAAAAATGGCGGGCAAGTATGCAAAGCGCATATATTTTGCGCACCTCCGTCAACTAAAATACGACGGTGAAATTGACTTTTTTGAAAACGGACACCAAACCGCTTGCGGAAACGTGGACGTATATTCGATCGTAAAAGAACTCGTAAGGGGCGGCTTTGACGGCTACGTTCGCCCGGATCACGGTAGAAACGTGTGGGGCGAGGACGCAAAACCAGGCTATGGGCTCTACGACAGGGCTATGGGAGCATGCTATCTTACGGGACTCTTTGAAGCGATCGAAAAGGAGATAAAATGAAAGTACCATTTAGTGTAGACTTAACAGACAAAGTTGTTGCAATTACGGGCGCAGGCGGAGTTATCTGCTCTGAGTTCGCTCGTGCGCTTGCCGAGTGCGGAGCAAAAGTCGCGCTCCTCGACATCAACTATGACGCGGCAAAAAAGTTTGCCGACGAAATAGGCGAGAACGCCTATGCAGTCAAATGCAACTGCCTTGACAAGGCGGATATCGAGCACGCAAAGGAAGAGATAAATGCAAAATTCGGCAAAGTGAACTTCCTCATCAACGGCGCGGGCGGAAACAATCCGAGAGCCACGACTGACAACGAGTATATGACTCCCGACCTCGAGGGCGTAAAGGACTTTTTCGCACTCGAAGAGAGCGGACTCAAATTTGTGTTCGACCTCAACATCACGTCGGCATTTCTCGTCACGCAAGTGTTTGCAAAAGATATGGTGAAGACGGGCGGAAACATCATCAACATTTCGTCGATGAACGCTTTTGCGCCGCTCACGAAGATCCCCGCATACAGCGCGGCAAAGGCGGGTATTTCCAACTTTACGCAATGGCTCGCAGTTCACTTTGCGCCATGCAACATTCGTTGCAACGCGATAGCGCCGGGATTTTTCGTAACCAACCAAAACAGGAGTTTGCTCTTCAATAACGACGGTTCGCCGACGCCGAGAACTGGCAAGATTTTGAATGCTACGCCGATGAGAAAATTCGGTCAAATTTCCGACCTTATCGGCTGCCTTTTGTGGCTTGCCGACGACGAGGCGAGCGGATTTGTGACGGGTACTGTCATTCCGATCGACGGCGGTTTCTCGGCATATAGTGGAGTTTGATATGAAAGAAGTCATTCCCGTCGTTGTGATAAACGACATAAACGATACGATAGACCTGCTCTCAAAACTCAGGGAGGGCGGTATCAACTGTGCTGAAATCACTTTCCGTACCGCGTGCGCCAAAGAGGCTATTGCGCTTGGAGTCAAGACTTTCCCTGACATGAACATAGGCGCGGGCACTGTCATAAACCGTGAGCAAGCGATGAGCGCGGTTAGCGCTGGGGCGAGATTTCTCGTATCTCCGGGATTCAGCGCGGAGGTCGCCGAGTATGCAAATGAAAACGGAATAACATATTATCCGGGCTGCGTGACTCCGACCGAGATTATGACGGCTATCTCCTATGGCTTTACCGTCATCAAGTTCTTCCCGGCAGGCGTGTACGGCGGACTCAAAGCCTTAAAGGCTTTGTCAAGTCCTTTCCCGCAAGTGAAATTTATACCGACGGGCGGTGTAGACCTGTCAAATCTCAAAGAGTTTCTCGATTTTGACAAGGTGTACGCAGTCGGCGGTTCGTTTATGATGAAAGGCGATATAGTCAAGAATTGCAAGGAGATAAGAAGAATATGCGAGTTATAACTTTTGGCGAACTTATGTTGAGACTCCAACCTGACAACTACCTGCGTTTTGTGCAGGCGGATCACTTGGAGGCGACTTTTGGCGGTGCGGAAGCAAACGTTGCCGTGTCCCTTGCAAACTATGGCGACGACGCGTGTTTTGTCACAAAACTTCCGACTCACGAGATAGGGCAAGCGGCTGTCAATTCGCTAAGGAAATTCGGCGTCGACACCTCTCTTATCGTGCGCGGTGGAGACAGAGTCGGGATCTACTACTGCGAAAAGGGCGCAAGCCAACGCCCGAGTAAGGTTATATACGACAGGGCGGGTTCGGCAATCGCGACCGCAAAGTCGCACGACTTTGACTGGGACAAAATATTTGAAAACGTAGAGTGGTTTCACTTTACGGGCATAACTCCCGCACTCTCAAAGGATCTTGCGGAAATCACACTCGAAGCGGTGAAGAGCGCAAAGGAAAAGGGCATAACCGTCTCCTGCGATCTCAACTTCCGCAAAAAACTTTGGAGCAAAGAAGAAGCGGGCAAGACTATGGGCGAAATTTGCAAATACGTCGACCTGCTCATCGCAAACGAAGAGGATGCAAAGGACGTCTTTGGCATAGAAGCCGAAAATACCGACATAGAGAGCGGAAAACTCGATAGAGAGGGATACGTGTCCGTT
>ONYW01000055.1 GCA_900322215.1 uncultured Eubacteriales bacterium
TGGCATACGCCGAGGAATGCGTTTGCAAAAGCCATACCTGCCATTGTTGCCGCGTTTGCCATCTTCTCTCTTGCCTCAGAATCGTTTGGACCGTTGTCGTAGGCGCGCGGGAGATATTTGAAGATGACTTTGAGCGCTTGGATTGCAAGACCGTCCGTATAGTCGGTTGCCATCATAGAAGCGATAGCCTCGAGTGCGTGCGTGACAGCGTCGATACCGCTTGCCGCCGTCAAGCCCTTTGGTGCGGACATATGGAAGTCTGCGTCGATGATTGCCATATTCGGCATGAGTTCATAGTCTGCGAGAGGATATTTGACTCCGCTCTTCTCGTCCGTGATGACTGCAAACGGCGTGACTTCGGAGCCTGTACCTGCCGATGTCGGGATTGCGATAAAATATGCCTTTTCGCCCATCTTCGGGAAGGTATAGACGCGCTTTCTGATGTCCATAAAGCGCATAGCCATATCCATAAAGTCGACTTCAGGATGTTCATATAGCACCCACATGATCTTGCCTGCGTCCATAGCCGAGCCGCCGCCAAGCGCGATGATGCAATCAGGCTTGAACGCTTTCATCTGCTCAGCACCTGCCTTTGCGCAAGCGAGCGTCGGATCCGGAGCTACGTCAAAGAACGTCGTATGAGCGATGCCCATCTCGTCGAGTTTGTCCGTGATCGGCTTTGTATAGCCGTTGTTATACAAGAAACTGTCGGTGACGATAAAGGCTTTCTTCTTGCCCATAACCGTTTTGAGTTCGTCAAGGGCGACCGGCAAACAGCCCTTCTTCAAATAGACCTTTTGAGGCGCTCTGAACCAAAGCATATTTTCTCTCCTTTCCGCAACTGATTTGATGTTTATAAGATGTTTGACGCCGACATTTTCGCTGACGGAGTTTCCGCCCCAGCTTCCGCAACCGAGTGTAAGAGACGGTGCGAGCGCGAAGTTGTAGAGGTCGCCGATACCGCCCTGTGAAGACGGTGTATTGACCAAAATTCTGCAAGTCTTCATACGAGATGCAAACTCGTCGATTTTGGCTCTTTCAGTCACTTCGTTGAGATAGATAGATGACGTATGGCCGTATCCGCCGTCTGCGACGAGGCGTTCCGCCTTTTGGAATGCGTCTTCTATGTCTTTTGCTCTGTACATTGCAAGCACAGGAGAGAGTTTTTCGTGCGCGAATTCTTCGGAGAGTTCAACGCTTTCAACCTCGCCGATGAGGATCTTCGTCCCCTCAGGAACGGTTACGCCCGCAAGCGCCGCGATAGTCACAGGCTTTTGACCGACTATCTTTGCGTTGAGCGCGCCGTTGATGATGATCGTCTTGCGGACTTTCTCTGTCTCTTCAGGGTTTAAGAAGTAGCAGCCGCGCAAAGCAAATTCCTTCTTCACCGCTTCATAGATCTTGTCAAGCACGATAACTGACTGCTCGGACGCGCAGATCATACCGTTGTCAAACGTCTTGGAGTGAATGATCGAGCTGACTGCGAGAATGATGTCCGCAGAGTCATCAATGATAGCAGGTGTGTTGCCCGCGCCAACGCCGAGTGCAGGCTTACCGCTCGAATACGCCGCCTTGACCATACCCGGACCGCCTGTTGCGAGGATGATGTCCGCCTCTTTCATGAGCGTGTTTGTCATCTCGAGGCTCGGTACGTCGATCCAACCGATGATGCCTTCCGGCGCACCCGCTTTCACCGCCGCTTCAAGCACGACCTTTGTCGCCGCAATCGTGGCCTTTTTCGCTCTCGGGTGCGGGCTAATGATAATGCCGTTTCTAGTCTTCAAGGAGATGAGCGTCTTAAAGATTGCCGTAGAGGTCGGGTTTGTCGTCGGAATAACCGCCGCAACGATACCGATTGGCTCTGCAACTTTCTTTATGCCGAACGCCTTGTCCTCCTCTATCACACCGCAAGTCTTTGTGTTTTTGTACTTGTTGTAGATGTACTCCGCGGCATAGTGGTTTTTGATAACTTTGTCTTCGACAATGCCCATGCCCGTCTCTTCAACGGCAAGGCGCGCAAGTGGAATTCTTGCATTGTTGGCGGCGAGTGCCGCTTCAAAAAAGATCTTGTCCACCTGCTCTTGTGTGAACGTCGCAAAAACTCTTTGCGCTTCTCTCACTCTTGCAATCATCTGTTCGAGACTTTCGACGCTGTCGACGATTGGATACTTGTTTTCTTCCACTTGGATTTCCTCCCTTAAAAATTTGAGTAAATGTTGTGCAACAATCGTTGCGCTTTTATGAAAACAGTATAGCATGCCCCAAGCGACTTGGCAAGCATTTTTAATAAGTCGATAAAAATTTATTGATAAAATTTTATCTATACAATTTGTCCAAAAAAGTAATATTGCTTAAAAGGGATACAAAAAATCCCCGCAATGCAGGGATTTTGCAAATAAGGTTATGATTCAAACTTATCTACGCGCATTTTGAGCCCGTATTTTTTGTGGAGAGTCGCGATCTCCTCCATCATAGGAGACTTGTGATGCGCGTCGATAGCCGCCCCGTCTTTCCAGCGGTCGATGAGAAGCACGGTTTCGGGATCGTCCATCGGGAGAAAATATTCATATCTCTCATTCCCCTCTTCCGCGCGGATTTTGTCCACGAGCCCCGAACTCTTCATCTCGTCCGCAAACTGCCTCGCGCTGCCGTCTTTGCCTGTGTAGTAGATATTTATCGTGATGCTCATCTTACATCTCCCTTATCTTCATGCACAGATCGCCGTGACGCTTTTCGTCCGCTTGAACGGAAGCGACTTCCGGGAATTTTTCAATCCACGGCGCGTACATGTCGTATGCCTTGTACTCCTCTTTTGCGATGATTTTGAACATCATCTTTTTGCCAAACATCTTGACGAGCGCCGGAACGGCTTTTGCCTTTAACATCTTCGGACGGAGAGAACTGTCTCCCGAAATCTTCTTGAACACGGAGGCGTGTCTTCCCTCGTCCGCAGCCATACCTTTCAAAATCTTGGCAAGTTCAGGATTCTTTTTCTCATAAATCTTTGCGATATTGAGATACATAGGCACTGCGTCAAGTTCGCCCTGCTGTGACATTTTCAAAAACTTTTCATCACTGACTTTTTTCATATATATACTCCTAAAAATTCGATTCAATATAATGGACTGCACATGTGTGACTCTGAATGAAATTTTCCCATCTCCTTCGTATGGTTCTTCCGACTTCGGCGTTGCCGAGGGCATCCGCCTTGTTCGCTTTGGCTGCGGACAATTCACTGGATTGTCCGCTTAACGCGCCGCGCCCACCGCGACTCCAATTCCGTCTTCGAACAAGAAAATCGTGACTCCGGCGCGTCTTCGAACGGCTGTAAATTAAAACTGCTCAGGATTGATGGATGACAAGGAAGGGTGCTTTGACAGGCAGACCCAATGTACAAAAGCGTACATGGTCTGACGGGCAAAGTGCGCTGACAAAGTCAGGCTTGGTCCTGTGCAGTTTTTTCAGGCTCCTTATAGCTTGCGACAAGCCCCATACACAGCAACCACACGTAACAGACTGTCTTTGGAATCATCATCATTCCGAGCGCGGGCACAAACTTTGCGCCGACGACCGTCACCGCATAGAAGGCAAAACTGAGAGTTATTGCAAGCCAGGCAAGCGAAAAGCGCTTATCGCCGTTCTCTTTTGCCCACTTGAAAGTTAGCACGACCATAAGCGCGCCAAGCACAAAGAACGGAATATTGCGCCATATTCCCCAAAGATACGGCGCATCCGCACTCGTCCACTCGTTCATCGGCAGCGCGCAAAGGACTATCCTCACAGCCGCCAGCGCATACACGCAAATATCGAGCGCAAGCGGAGTCTTTTTGTCATAGCGGAGTTTGAAAAACCAATACAAGATGACGTAGAAAACCGTCATACTGATGGACGTAACGAGTTTGCCGATGCCGAGGTATGCGACGATATTCTCCCCGCCGAGGCTCCAGAAATCTAGTATTCTCGGCACGAGGTGAAAACTGTCTCCGAAGACGAGCGTAAGCCCCATAATGCCAAACAGTATGAATGGCAAACGCTTTTTGGCTCTTACAAGAACAAGGATCGAAATGACAAGCCCGACGACGAGATACAAAATCTCGAAAGCGGGTTCCATAATTTTTTGCATAGTGGTTTCTCCACCAAAATAATACACAAAAATATCGCCTTTTGCAACAAAATAAAGAAAAACGGTTGCAAGCAACCGTAAACTCTATTTGTTGTGAGTCTCAACCCACTCTTTCATCTTCTCGAAGACGTCGTCGTTTATGTCGTGTTCGACCTTGCAAGCCGTCTCGTGCGCCTGATCCCTCGGTATGCCCATAAGCGAAAAGAGGTCCATAAACGTGTCGTATCTCATGCAGATCTTCCGCGCCCTGCTTCTGCCCGATTTGGTGAGTTTTATGATATTGTCGTCGTCGATTTGAATATCGCCGGAAGCAACGAGTTTTTTGAGCCCGATAGTCACGCTCGGCTTGGAAAAATTAAGCTCGTTCGCAACGTCAATATGCCTCACGCTACCCTTTGTCTGCGAGAGGAGATATATCGTTTTCAAGTACATTTGTTGGCTTTCGCTGATATCCATAGTGTTCTCCAAAAGTAAGTCATAAATAACTTATAATGTTTTTATACCACCAAACCGCCGTTTTGTCAATAACAAAAAAACCGCCACCGCAACCAAGGTCTACCGCCCTGCGGACTTCAAGACTCGGCAAGAGCGCAAAGGCGCAACTTTTGCAATTTAACAAGGCGTCGCACAAAAAAAAAGGCAAACCTTGTCACAATTCATATAGGTTGCCTGCCGTATTTGAGAGGATTTTGTTCTATTATTCTTTTTCAGTTTTGAAAGACGAGTATGTCGTCAAGCGTGAGTTTGCAAATCTCGGCATAGAACAAAAGATCGTCAATAGACGGCAAACTCCTGCCCGTCTCCCAGTTTGCGACCATGCTCTCGCTGACGTTAAAGACCTGCGCGAGTTCGGCTTGCGATATGCTGTTGTCCATGTCAAAACGACAAGTGTCGCAGGACTTTCCGTCGCACTCTTCCCTCTTTGTCCTAAGGACAAAACACACGTAGCGCCTGAGGTTCAAATTGTCGTTTCTGAGCAGCCTCAAATTCTTGCTCGTCTTGCCCCAGTCCACAAACTTTCTTTCTATCTTTTCCACTTCTCACCTGCAAAATTTCTTTTTCTTAAATTAGCATACAAACGCCGATTTGTCAATATCGCAGTTCAAATGAGGGGCGAAAAATTGACAGTTAAGGCGTGTTACAATTTTGCGTTGTCAAATTGTTTTATCTCTCAATTATATATCTCTCAACTATCATTCTCATTCGCCGCCGAAAAAAAGAAAAGCCGATGAATCATCGGCTTTCCAAAAAGGATGGTGTGTTTCTCTTTGTGAGAAACAGTTGGTTGTTATTTGTTGAGAGCGATAACGTCGTCGAGGAGTTTGTGGACTTCTTCGTCACTGAAGCTATCGTCGAGGATGATGCTGTTCCACGGCTCTTTGGACTTCGGGAACGCGCTCTTGTGGACGTTCGGGTGATTCTTCTTGAGTGCCTTTGCAAAGTTGTAGTTTGCGCGGACGAGAAGCATCATCGAGCCTTGCGTCTCGTAGACGTAAACGAAGCATCTATCCTTTCCGTCCTCACCGTGTACGTAGTGCGTATCGGCGAGCGGAAGTCCCGTTCTCGTATAGTTGTCGCGAGTGTTGAGTGCCACTTCGTCACCGTACTTTGACGCAAGATATTCGCAAATGGAGTTCTTGGACGTTGTATGCGTTGTCTTCTCCGCCTTTGCGCTCTTTGCAAGAGCGAGGCTTTCCTTCAAGGAGAGTTCTTGCTCGTCCCAGTCTCTGCCGAGCGCGTTCGCATGGCATCTGTCGAGGATGTACTCCACGTCTTCGTCGGAATAACTGTCGTCGAGTGGCAGGCTGTACCAATTGTCCTTGGACTTCGGGAACGCGCTCTTGTGGACGTTAGAATGTCTCTTTGCAAGTTCTTTTGCGAGTTCCTTGTCCGTGTTGATGAGGAGCATCGGCGCGCCCTCCGTCTCGTAGACGTATACGAAGCACTTTCTCGTGTCCTCATCCTTTGCATAGTGCGTATCGGCAAGCGGAAGTCCCGTTGACGTGAAGTTTTCACGCTCGTTGATTTCAACCTCTTCGCCGTGCTTGTCCGCAAGGTACTTGGCAATCGATGCTTTGTCCCACGTCGTGTTGTGAGTCGCCGTCTTTGCAACAGCCATAGACTGTTTCAAAGTGACAGGCTCTTCTTTGACTTCTTCCTCTTCCTCAGGAGTATCCTCCGCTATCGGTTCCTCAACAGGTTCCTCGGCGGGGACTTCGTCCCCTTGTTCTGCCTCTTCCGTTTGAACAGG
>ONYW01000053.1 GCA_900322215.1 uncultured Eubacteriales bacterium
TGCGCTACACGACCTACGCAAGCGTGGACGGCAAGATGGCGATTTTCTCTTCACTGCTTGACACCTACCATTCTCCGACGGCGACTGACAACGAAAAGATTTCCGCCCTCTTTGACTGTCAAGAAATGTATGCAAACATGACGAGTACGGACATGGCTCAAATCGAGGCGAAAGAGGAGTATTTGCGTCTTATAAACAGTTTTGAAAACGACTGGGCAAAACTCAAAGTCGGCGCGGAGGAAGATTTGACGCAGGCGGAGCGTATACACGACAAAATGTTAGCCTTGTATCTCGGCATAGCGGCGACGTCGCTTGCACTCGGCGCAATGGCGTTGAAATTCTTTATATAAGAAAAACACAACATAGGAAAGAACGATGAAAAAGCACAAAAGTAAGTTTATACATACAAATTGCACAAGAAAACTGCTTCTTGCGGCAATTTGCACCATTATCGTGTGTATGCTCTCATGCACGCTTTTTGCTTGCTCAAAGAAGATCGTTCTCCCTGAAAACGCAGACAAGACACAAGAAGAAACGCCGTCTGAAACACAGCCTCAGTCGGACGTAAATACCGAGCCGACTGAAGAAGAACGCAAGCAACTGACGATAGAGGCAATACTCTCCTCTCTTTCAAACGTCGGCGATTTGAATGCGGAAACAGTCATAAACGTCTCCTTTGGCGGAAAGACGTTGTCGGAAAAGACAACCGTGTTTGAGAGGACGACAACGGGCGGCGCAATTCACACAAAGACTACCACCCTCGACGCCGCAAACGCAAAGAATCCCTACAAGACGGAAGAGAGCGAGCAGGCGCTTTCGGCACAAGACTTCAAGAGGCTCTTCCCTCGTTACGACCTGTCCTTTGCAAGCAATATTGCAGGCATTCAATTGACCGAAAATGACAAGATGTCTGCAATCTCTTTCTCTCTTGAAAAATCCGACGCCGTCGGGATTTTGAAACTATCGGTAGCTGAGACAAACAATATCGCCTCAAATATAGAAATCGTCGTGACAGCGTTTGACGATTTGCCAAAAGCCGTTGGCTTTGCATATACGACGTCAAACGGCAACACCGTTCAAATCGTCACGACATATACAAACCAAGAATAATTCGCACAAAAATAATTCAAACAAAAAAATAAAGCGTGCTTGACTGCACGCTTTATCTTTTATTCGGTATTCTAACAATGTTTATTCGACGTCTTTCGGAGTAAAAGCAAACGGCAAAACGTCGGACAAGAGATACTCGTCAAACTGCTTCGGAGAGCCAAGCACGAGTTTGAAAGTGTCCACGTCGCAAAACTCAGCCATAACTTGACGGCATACTCCGCACGGCGCGCAAAATGGCGCTATCTCGCCACCCTTTCCGCCGACTATCGCTATCGCTTCAAAGTCTCTAACACCCTCGCTTACCGCCTTAAAAAATGCCGTACGCTCGGCACATACCGTCGGGGAATACGATGCGTTTTCTATGTTGCAACCCGTGTACACTTTACCGTTTTTCGCAAGCAGCGCCGCGCCGACTCTAAATTGCGAATAAGGCGCATAAGCAAAGTCTCTTGCTTCCGCCGCTTTGTTCATAAGTTCTTGATAGTCCACGGTATCCCCCCCCTATCTCTTTACGTTTGCGAGAAAACTCTCGCCCGCCGTATTTTCCTTGTCTAATCCAAAGTATTCGAGGACGGTTGCGGAAATATCCGCAAAAGTTTCTCTCGTGCCGAGGTTTACGCCCGCCTTTATCTGTTTGCCGAAAACCAGCATCGGCACGTATTCCCGCGAGTGGTCCGTGGACGGCGTCGACGGATCGCAGCCGTGGTCGGCAGTGATAATGAGTATATCCTCTTCTCTCATACCATCCAAAAACGTTTTGAGCCAACCGTCAAATTCCGTCATAGCGGAGGCATAGCCCGCTATATCGTTTCTGTGTCCGTACTTCATATCGAAGTCCACGAGGTTGACAAAACACAGCCCCTCAAAATCGCGCTTTTGCATATCGAGAGTCACCTGCATGCCGTGCGTGTTCGATGTCGTGCGATTGAGTTCTTGCACGCTCTTCCCCGCAAATATATCGTATATCTTGCCGACGGACAGCGTCGCAAATCCGTGTTTTTGGAGTAGGTCAAGCATAGTTTGCCCCTGCGGTTCCAAGGAAAAGTCGTGGCGGTTTGCCGTACGGGTGAATGGATATTCCCCTGCAAACGGACGAGCGATAACGCGCCCGACGGCATGCTTGCCTACAAGGAGTTCTCTTGCTATCTCGCAGTAGCGGTATAGATCTTTAACAGGCACGTAGTCTTCGTGCGCTGCGATTTGAAACACGCTGTCCGCCGAGGTGTAGACGATGAGCGCGCCGGTCTTTATACTTTCTTCGCCGTAGTCCTTTATGACTTCCGTGCCGGAGTATGGCAGGTTGCAAAGCGTTTTTTTGCCCGTGCGCCGCTCAAACTCCGAGATGATCTCCTGCGGAAATCCTTTCGGGTAAGTCGGGAGAGGCTTTGTCGATACAAGCCCTGCGATCTCCCAGTGCCCTATCGTCGTGTCCTTGCCCGCCGACTTTTCGGCAAGTCGCGCAAACGAGCCGAGTGGATTTTCAACTCCTCCGCCCACCGTGTCTATGTTGAAGAGCCCGAGCCTTTCGAGATTCGGACACGAAAACCTGCTATCGCCGCGTATTGCGCGTAGCGTATTGCTCCCCTCGTCGTGCCAGAGGTATGCGTCGGGCATCTCGCCGATACCCATGCTGTCAAGAACGATAATAAAAACTCTTTTGCTCATAACCTTTTATGCGAGTTCCAACGCAATTTTCATCATTGTCGTAAACGAAGTCTCGCGCTCTTCCGCCGTCGTATTTTCTTCGGGATACACAAAACTGTCGCTCACCGTGCATATACAAAGTGCTTTCTTGCCTGCCCGCGCCGCGTTGCAATAGAGTGCGGCGGATTCCATTTCCACGCCGAGGACGCCCATCTTCGCCCACTCCATACCGCTGTTTGAATCGTCATAGAAAGTGTCGCTTGAAAGAATATTTCCAACCTTAAAGTTTACGCCTTCTCTCTCGCAAAGTTCAGCCGCGCGTTTGACGAGGTCGAAGTCCGCGATAGGACAAAAAGTTCCCGGCAGCCTGTACTGACTTGCGTAATTCCCGTTGGTGCAAGCGCCCATGGCGATGATTATATCTCTTGCGTGCAAATCCTTGTCAAACGATCCGCATGAGCCGACGCGAATTATCGTCTTCACTCCGTAAAAATTGTAAAGTTCGTATGAATATATGCCGATAGACGGCTGTCCCATACCGGAAGCCATGACGGAGACTCGCTTTCCGCGGTAAGTGCCCGTGTAGCCGTTTACTCCGCGCACGTTGTTCACGCACACGGGATTGTCAAGAAAATGCTCTGCAATAAACTTTGCTCTTAGCGGATCGCCCGGCATAAGCACGGTATCCGCAAAGTCGCCGATATTTGCCGATATATGAGGGGTTGGAACTGACATATATATCCTCTCCTTTTGTTTTTCAAATCGTTATGTTTTGCCGTTTAAGGCGGTTTTGCGCAAAAACGCCATTTAATATGCAATAATGTACACTTAAACTCCTGTTTTTGCGATTTACCGTTGCGTTTGCTCTTGCGCCTTTACGATCTTTACTATACGGCTCGTGCCGAGTCTCGACGCTCCGAGTGAGACAAACTTCTCCGCGTCTTCGATAGACGAAATACCTCCCGCCGCTTTTATCTTAACGCCGTTGCCAACGTGCTTGCTAAATAGTTCTACGTCGTGAAAAGTCGCGCCCGCCGTTGAAAATCCCGTCGAAGTCTTGATAAAATCCGCGCCTGCGTTTGTGACAAGTTTGCACATCTTTATCTTCTCTTCATCCGTCAAAAGACAAGTCTCTATGATGACTTTGAGGACCTTGTCCCCGCATGCCTGTTTGAGCAACTTTATCTCATTCTCAACATACTCGTAGTTCCCCGCTTTAAGTTCGCCTATGTTGATGACCATATCTATCTCGTCCGCACCGTTTTGGATTGCGTCCTTCGTCTCGAAGAGTTTGACCGCAGTCGTGTTGTAACCGTTCGGAAAACCGATGACGGTGCAAATAGCAAGTCGGTCTTGAACGTACTCCTTTGCACGTTTTACAAAACTCGGCGGAATACACACGGAAGCCGTGCGGTATTTTATTCCGTCGTCGCAAATTGACTTGATTTCTTCCCACGTTGCCGTTTGCGAAAGAAGCGTATGATCGCATTTTGAAAGTATATCTTTTATATCCATATTGTCTCCTGTCATCTTATATGATAGTGTCCAGCACGAGCGGTCGCTCAATAGGCTTTTTGTCGTCTATCTTTGTGGATTTCAACAATTCCATTTTTGCTTGTTCAAGCCTTGACTCGTCCGAGGTATAAAGAGTGGCGATGACGTCGCCTGCCTCGACTTTGTCTCCCGTCTTTTTGTGGAGAATTATACCTGCAGAAAAGTCGATGACGTCGTCCATAGTGTTTCTTCCCGCGCCGAGAAGCAAACTTGCTACGCCGTACCCTTCCGTGTCTACGTGCGAGATATAACCGCTCTCTTCACACGTTACGTCACACGAATATTTTGCCTTTGCAAAGCCGCTTGTGTCGTATATGACTCCGTCGTCGCCGCCCTGCGCGCGCACCATCTTCGCAAACGTTTCAAGCGCCGTGCCGTCGGCTATCGCTTTTTCGCACGCCTTCCTGCATTCATCGACGCTTCCTTTGCCCGCAAGGGAGAGCATATTCGATGCAAGAATCAAGCATATCTCCGTAAAATCGGCGGGACCTTTGCCGTTCAAAGTGTCTATCGCCTCGATGACTTCAAGCGAATTGCCGATAGCGCTGCCGAGCGGTCTGTCCATATCCGTGATGAGGGCGAGCATCTTTTTGCCCGCGCGCTTGCCTATGTCGACCATGGCTCTTGCCAGCGCCCTGCTGTCCTCCAAAGTCTTTGCAAACGCACCGCTTCCCGTCTTTACGTCAAGAACTATGCAGTCGTCGTCGGCGGCGAGTTTTTTGCCCATAATGCTCGATACCACGAGCGGCAAACTGTCGACCGTCGCCGTAACGTCGCGGAGCGCATAGAGCTTTTTGTCCGCAGGGGCAAGCTCTTGGCTTTGTCCGACAATACACACGCCGACTTCGTTTACGTTTTTGATAAACTCGCTTGTCTCGAGAGAGGTCTTGAATCCGGGAATAGATTCGAGTTTGTCAATTGTGCCTCCCGTATGTCCCAAGCCTCTTCCGCTCATCTTGGCGACTTTTGCTCCGAGAGTTGCCACAATCGGAGCGACGACGAGACTCGTCTTGTCTCCCACTCCGCCTGTAGAATGCTTGTCCACCCTCACGCCGTGTATCTCGGAAAAGTCGAGGCGCGCACCTGAATCGCGCACGGCAAACGTCAGGTCCGCGGTCTCCCGCTCCGTCATGCCCTTGAAAAAGATAGCCATAAGAAGCGCGGAGGCTTGATAATCGGGTATCTCCCCCTTCACGTATCGCTCGATGAAAAAATTGATTTCTTCCGTCGTCAATTCTTCCCCGTCGCGCTTCTTGCGTATAATGTCGAACATTCTCATAGCGTTCTCCAATTCCTTTTTTGTTATTATACAACAAATCTCCTCGCAAAAAAAGAGCAAATTTGAATATTTGTTTTTATTTTCAAATCTATTGACAAAATATTTATGTGGATTTAGAATAAATATACCCCGTGGGGGTATTTGGAGGAAATCCGTATGGCAGACGAACAAAACAAAAAACACAGCTGTTGCTGTTGCGAAGATGAAGAAGCGAGAGACGCGACAAACGAGGCGTCGAAAGATATCGAAACAATAAGTTGCGAGGACGATGCAAACAATGACAGTTGCTGTTGCTCAAAGAAGACCACCGAGCGCTCGAAGGAAGAATATACTCGTCTTATCAACAGGCTCAGTCGCATAGAGGGACAAATCAGAGGACTAAAAAAGATGTTAGAGGACGGCGCATATTGCAACGATATTCTCATACAGTCGTCCGCGGCGACGTCCGCTCTCAATTCGTTCAACAAAGACCTGCTCTCAAGCCATATTCACCACTGCGTCGTGCGCGACATAAAACTCGGCAAGACTGAAGTTGTGGACGAACTTATGGACACTATTCAAAGGTTGATGAAATAATTATGGAACAATACAACGTAACAGGTATGAGTTGCGCGGCATGTAGCGCAAGAGTCGAAAAGGCGGTCTCAAAAGTAGAGGGCGTCACTTCTTGCTCCGTCAGTTTGCTTACGAACTCTATGGGGGTTGAAGGGACAGCCTCCCCCGCCGACGTCATAAAAGCGGTTGAAGACGCGGGCTATGGCGCGACTTTGAAGCAAGCGGACAAATTGCAAAAAACGGACTTAAACGTATCAAAAGATACACTTAAAGACACGGAAACGCCAAAACTCCTCAAAAGATTTTTGACGTCGCTCGCTTTTCTTCTCGTTCTCATGTACTTCTCGATGGGGCACATGATGTGGGGCTTCCCCGTGGGCGCGCTTGAACATCATCACACCGCGCTCGGGCTTTTGCAGCTGCTGCTTACGACAGCAGTCATCGTGATAAATCAAAAATTTTTTACGAGCGGATTCAAGGCTGTCGTTCATAAGGCTCCGAACATGGACACGCTCGTCGCGCTCGGCGCGGGCGTGGCGTACCTTTATAGCGTAGTCTCCCTCTTCCGCATCAGTTTTGCCGAATCGGCGGGCGATGCGGCGCTTGCGATGAACCTTATGGACGAGTTGTACTTTGAGTCGGCAGGCATGATCCTCACGCTTATCACGCTCGGCAAGACGCTCGAATCGCACTCTAAAGGCAAGACGACAAACGCGCTCAAAGGGCTCATGAATCTCGCTCCGAAGACGGCGACCGTCATCGTGAACGGCGAGGAAAAGGAAGTGAGAGTCGAAGAAGTCAAAAAAGGCGATATATTTGTCGTGCGCCCCGGCGAGAACGTTCCTGTGGACGGAGTCGTCATAGACGGCGCAAGCGCGGTGAACGAGGCGTCACTAACGGGTGAAAGCATCCCCGTGGACAAAGAAATCGGAAGCGGCGTGTCAAGCGGTACGACAAATCTCTCGGGGTATCTCAAATGCGAGGCAACGAGAGTCGGCGAAGACACAACTCTGTCGCAAATCATCAAAATGGTATCCGACGCCGCGGCGACGAAAGCGCCTATCGCAAAAGTTGCGGACAAGGTGTCGGGCATATTCGTGCCGACGATACTCGGCATCGCGCTCGTCACCCTTATCGTTTGGCTCGCGGTAGGCGAAAGTATAGGCTATTCGCTTGCGCGCGCAATATCCGTTCTTG
>ONYW01000051.1 GCA_900322215.1 uncultured Eubacteriales bacterium
ACTCGCGCCGGCAAGCGGAACAATACTCACTGTAAGCAATTTTGTTCCAATCGGTACAAGTTCTTCAAACGCGTTCTCGGGATATTTCATCGGTGATGGGAAGACCATTAGCCTTACCATAAGCAGCGGTTCTTCAAGCAACGTTGCTTTGTTTGGTTATGTCAAGAGAGTGGAAAGAGACGGTGTTGCCACAACAATAGAAAACCTCACAGTTACAGGCACTATCACCGGAAACAACAATGTCGCAGGTCTTGTGGGCACAATGGAAGGCGGCACGGTTGTAAACTGCACGAACACAGCCACAATCACAGGCACAAACAACATTGGCGGACTTGTGGGACAAATCACGGGTTCAAATGTGTCCGTCATTAAAAAATGCAAGAATACGGCGACGACCACAACCAAGGCAACAGACGATACGGCGGGCGGTATTGTGGGCTTTGTGAGCGCAAGCAGTGGAAGTGGCAACATTGTGACGATAGAGCATTGCTACAACTCTGCGACAATCACTTCAAATACGACAAGAATATAATTTATATAATGAAAAATTTTACTGAGCGATTGTGAGGCGTTTTAAGGCGGTGTTGAAGATGTTTTGAAGACTTAGTCGATTTTTGTCTTAAAACCGCTCAAAATCGATTTGACTGGCTCAAATACAATGTTTTTATTAAAATAAAAGCCACTCCCCTGTCGTGGGATGTGGCTTTTGAATTTTTATACTGTCCGAATGGTTTTGTTTATCGCAAAATGCAAATCAAAACTGTTTTATAAAACGCAGTATTTTGATGAGTGACGAGGAAGCAGTATTTTGATGAGTGACGAGGAAGAGCGCTTTGGATGGCGCATCCAGTGCACAAAGACGCACACGATGCGACAAACGATGCACTCTGACAAAGTCAATCGCAAAATAATGCGTTTTAGATGTGCAGGGCGCGGCGGGTTGACTCGCTGAGGGTGAAAATAAAGTCCTTGTCTTCGTCGCCGTGGAAGTCGCTGCCGCCAGTTTCGAGCAGGCGGTATTTGCGAGCGAGGGAGACGAGCTCCGCCCTATCCTTGTCGCTGTGAGACGGATAGTTGACTTCCAAGCCGTCCAAGCCGAAGCGTTTGAGCCCCTCGACGAGCATATCAAGTCTGCCGTCGAGCAAATACTTCTTCGGATGCGCGATAGAGGCAAATCCGCCGTACTGTTTGATGAGTTTTACCGCCTCGATCGGACTCAAGCGTTTCGCCTCGCAATAGGCTTTTCCGCTTGTGCCGAGCCATTTGTCAAACGCCTCCTGCACGTCGCGAGCATAATGCGCGCTCACCATAGCGCGCGCCATGTTCATACGCCCAAGCCCGCGAGCAGAAAAATCTATATCGAGGTTTATGCCGTTTTGTTTGAGTTTTTCGCCTATGTGGATATTGCGCTCGATGCGCATACCCTGCACGTCCTCGAGAGCGGCGAGAAAATCCTTGTCCTCGTACGGAACGTTGTAGCCGAGTATATGTATCTCGCAAATGGCGAAAGTGCTGAGTTCGATGCCCGGGACGAACTTGACGCCGAGTTCATTTGCGCGCTTGACGCCCTCAGAGAGCCCAGAAACGGTGTCGTGGTCGGTTATTGCAAGGACGTCGAGTTTTGCCTTTGCGCCCCATTCCACGACCTTTGACGGGCTCATAGAGCCGTCGCTCGCGGTCGTGTGCGTGTGCAAATCGGCTTTGAGTCCGCTATTTGGCAAAATATTCCGCCTCGGCCCCTCGCCATGGTGCATATCCGCTTTGAAAGAATGCGTTCCGCGTTTGTCAGGTCTCATAGTTCACCTCGCTGTCGAAGTCGGTGGCATAGTCGCTCGCCGCCGAGTCGAGAAGCGGTTCGCCCGCCTCGTCCCCGCCGGAGAGCTTGCTCACCTTGTCGAGTTTTTGTCTTATCATATCCGTACGCTTCTCTGCGTCGCCGAGCGTATTTTGCACTCGAGTGAGGTTGTCGCCCGTCTTGCGGAGCAATGTCGTGAACTTCTCGAAGTCTACAACGAAACTCCTGAGAAGCTTGCTTATCTCCGCGCTACGCTTCTCTATCGCCACGCTCTTAAAGCCCATTTGCAAACTGTTGAGCAGCGCCGCGATGGTCGTCGGACCGCAGACTACGATGCGGTATTTGTTTTGAATGTCTTCGACGAGCCCCTCTTTGCGGATAATCTCCGCATACAAGCCCTCCGTCGGCAAATACATGATAGCAAAATCCGTCGTCTTCGGCGGTTTGACGTATTTGTCGCGTATGCTCATCGCCTCTTGTTTCACGCGGTTTGCAAGCGACTTTGTCGCCTGCTCTATGCCGTCCACGTCGCCCGCTTCGCTCGCCTCCACGAGGCGCGCATAGTCTTCCATCGGGAATTTTGCGTCCACTGGCAACAAAACTTCGCCATCGCCCTTGCCCGGCATCTTGATGACGAAGTCCACCATATCTTCACTACCGCGCGTCAGGCGCACTTGCTTTTCGTATTGCTCGTCCGTAAGGATTTGCGAGAGCAAACTGTCAAGCGCGACTTCGCCCCAGGTGCCTCGCGTTTTGACATTTTTGAAAATCTTGTTGAGGTCGTTTACGCCGCTTTGCAGGCTTTGAAGTTCGGAGAAAGTGCGGTTGATCTCTTCAAGACGCTTGTTGACGAGTTCAAAGGACTGGTTGAACCTCTTTTCAAGCGTAGACGACAACTTTTCGTCTACTGTTTCGCGCATCTTTTCGAGTTGTTGTTGGTTGTCCGCTTTCACCTCCGCGAGGCTCTTTGCGTTTGCCTCTTTGACCTCTTTGAGACTTCTCTCGACAAACAACTGCATCTCCGCGATTTTGCTTGCCGTCGAAGCCTTCAAATCGCCTATGCTTCGCTCGGTAAAAAGTTTCGTTTCACCAATGCTTGAAAGTAAAGAATTGCGAAGTTCAGCCAGCTTAGAATCCGTATATTGCGTAAAATTGTCCACTCGCTCCGCAACGGCTTTCACGTTTGCCGCCTGCGCGTTCAAGGCTCCTGCTGTCATCGCTCCGCTCATCTTTACGGAGCCGTCAATATCGCTTCTCAGCCTCTCGTTTTCCGCGCGCAAATCAGCCGCGGAGACGCCGTCTCCCGTCGATTTTTTCCTTAGCGCAAGCACTCCGACGACAACCGCCGCAAGGCTCAGCGCTATGCTCACCGCAAGTAGTATGTATATTCCCGTCATCTTTGGTTTCCCCTTTCAGTTATTCCGTATTTTCTTCTCTAAATAGCCGAGCGCTTTCTCCCTGCTGTTCAGCGACGGATTCATCACCGTATCTCTAAACAGTTCGCGCAGGAGCACAGCCCTCTCCTTTGGCTCTACGCCGAGCGCGACGAGATCGTCCCCCGTCACTTTCAAGTCCTTCAGACCGAGCGGAGTTCCGTCGTTTCGTACCTCTTCGAGCACCTCTTCGAGGCGCGAGCCATGCGCTTCTCCGCAGGACGCCTCGCAGTCCACCCGCTTGAACGCGCAAAGGTCGTCCATAACGTCTATATGTTCAGCCGCAAACCAGCGGAGTTTGCTCCACGACGTGTTTCCGTTTATGTCCGCCATGTGCAGGCGCACTATATCGCAAACTCGCTTTGTCTCCGCATTGGAAAACTTGAATCTCTCGCAAATATGCCTTGCCATTTCCGCGCCGACTTCGTCGTGTCCGTGCATATTGCCGAACTTCTCCACGCACGGTGCTTTGCCGATGTCGTGCAAGAGCGACGCCCAACGAAGATTCGGCGGAGCGACCTCGTACGCCTTGACCGTATGTTCAAAAGCGTCGTATAGATGCCACTTAGGCGGTTGCGCAAGGCCTTTCAGTGCGGTGACTTCAGGCAACAGCATTTCAAGCAGTCCGAGTTCGTCAAGCAAACGAAGTCCCAAAAGGTGTCCCTTTGCGAGATGCAAATCGGGGTGCTTTGTGTCCGCGACGAAAATCTTGTCAAGTTCGTCGCGAATGCGCTCAACCGCAATATCTTTCACCCGCCAAGCGTTTTTCTTTGCGACGGCAAGAGTTTTTCCCTCTATGTCAAATCCGAGTTCCGCATGGAAACGCACGAGGCGCAGGATTCTCAACCCGTCCGCCTCGAACACCTTTTCAGGCTCATCGACGGTTCTTAGCACCTTGCCTCTTATGTCGTCCACACCGCCGACGAGGTCTACTATCTCCCCGCTGAGAGCGTCTTTGTAGACGGCGTTACAGGCAAAATCTCGCCTCTTTGCGTCGAGCAGTTGATTTGTTGTAAACTCGACCGCAGACGGCGAATGATCGCCCCGCGTTTTGTCATAACTGTCCGTCCTGAAAGTCGTGTATTCCGCCTTGAAATCTCCGTTCGAAATCACGACCGTACCCATACGCAAATTCTTGTCCGAAACTGCAAAATCGCTATTTAACAACCGCTTTTTGACATCGTCAACCGCCAGTTTGGAGCAAATGTCCAAATCGTACGAGTTGATGCCAAGCAGGCTGTCGCGCACGTATCCGCCCACAAGATACAGCGGTGCGGAGTCAGGGAAAAGGCGTGCGAGCGATTTGAGTTTTTCGTCAAAATTTTGCATAGGTTTATTGTCAAAGCGCCTTGTTAAGGTCGGGCATATACACTTCCGGCGCAAGAATGCAGACCTCAGGAAGATTCCTGAATTTTTGGTTGTAGTCAAGTCCGTACCCTATCACGAATTCGTTTTCTATTTCAAATCCGATATAGTCGCCCTTAAAGTCCACTTTTCTTCTTGACGGTTTGTCAAGGAAAGAACACACTTTGAGGCTCTTCGGATTTCTCGTCTTCAAAAGGCGCGTGAGCGCGAGAAGCGTCGTCCCCGTGTCTATAATGTCCTCGACGACTATGACGTTTTTTCCTTCGATCGGAGAGGAGAGGTCCTTTTGCATCTTGACTTCACCGCTCGTCGTCGTACCCGAGCCGTAACTCGAACACGCCACGAAGTCTATCTCTACGTCGCATTTTATCTCGCGCACGAGATCGGCAAAAAAGATAGTTGCCCCGCGAAGCGTACACACCATAGTCACGGATTCGCCCGCATAGTCGCGAGAGATTTCCTCGCCGAGTTCCTTGACTCTTGCCGCAATTTGTTCTTTTGTAAAAAGGACTCTTTTGATTTCTTTTTCGTACATCTTTTGCTCCTAAAATTTTATCAAACGTAATGCACCGAAAACGGTACAATCTTTACTTTTACTATGTTATTTTGCAAGAAGTTTAACTATACGCCTCGTTTGCTCGTCAACTTTGACTTTTTCCGATATTTCCACTCCGAATATTGCAAAAACTTCGCTTCCTTTTGCAACGACTTTGAGCGAGTCTCTCGTGCGGAGCGGAATCTTTTTGTCCGTCAAAAAATCGCCGACGCTCTTCGTTCCTCCGCCGAATTTGCAAATGAAGTCTCCGTCTCTTCTCGTCCTTATTACTGCACCGGACGGTATCTTGTCAGCGTCTGCAAACAGCGCGCCCGCTCTCGCCTCTTCCTTGACGACTTCTTGAGCGTATTCGACGCCGACGCCGATGTTTTCAAACTCGCCAACCGCAAACGGAACACAAATCTCATCCGTATCGCAGTCGTTTGCGCAAGTGGCGTTTTCTCTCGTTATGACTATGCCGTTTGCGTCCTTGTGCGCCACGATACCATGAGACAAATTGAGTTTTTTGCCAGTCTCATTTTGTGAGAGTTCGACGACTGAAAGCAGGTGTTTTTCCTCTATATCTTGGCTCACGCCGAGCATCTCGCAGGCTCTTAGCACAAGGCGTTTAAGCACGAACGAATTTGCACAATCCGCACTTGATATATACACTTCGCCGTCTTTAAGCGTCGGTTCGGGCAAAACGGACTTCAAATATTCTTCCGTCTCGTCCGCCACTCTCGACAGCCTTGCAAAGGAATTTTCAAGGTCGGGGTAACGCTCTTTAAGTCGAGCGAGTTCCGCTCTCAAGAAGTTTCTTGAATACGACAAGTCCGCGTTTGTTTCATCCTCCACGTACGGCAAACCGTTTGCCTTCACGTATTCGTCTATATCCTCGCGAGTATATCTCAAAAGCGGACGAATGTATCTTCCATTCACTTCTTTCATTCCGACAAGTCCTTTCGTGCCCGTACCGCGCAAAATACGCATGAGTATAGTCTCCGCCTGGTCGTCCGCATGGTGTGCAAGCGCAACGACGTCGCACAATCCGTCAAAAAGACATTTGTCAAAGACTCGGTATCTCAAGATCCTCGCCGACTGCTCTATCGTCTTGCCGTGTTCCTTTGCATAAGCGGGAGCGTCTACGCTGAAAGAATAGAGTTTTATGCCTCTCTCATTGCAAAAGTCCGACACGAACGCGCTGTCTGCTTTGCTCGCCTCTCCGCGGATACCGTGCTCCACGTTGATGGCGACGACGTTCTCGCCCGCCTCTTTCAGCGCGTGACATAGGGCTATCGAATCGCGTCCGCCCGAGAGCGCAACGCCAACCACACGCTCGCTTTTATACGGCGTGTTTTCGAGGATTTTATTCAAATTGATTTGAATAAGGTTTGCCATAAATTTTATTATAGCGTAAAAACACAAAAAACACAACACGCAAATACAAGAATTTGCGTGTCGCGTCAACAATATTTCATATCGCTTACGAGTTTGCCGTCAAGTAGCGAACAATTTCATGACAAGAACGGTGCAGTCGTCTTCCGCTCCGCACTCTACCGCGCGCTTTAAGAGCGCATTTGCAAGCGTTTGCGGATTCTTTGTCGCGGTGGCGTCAATGACGTCCACAACCCCCTGTGCGTCAAGCGCGTCAAACACACCGTCGCTCATGAGGATCACCATATTTCCGTCGTAGAGTTGAAAGCGAAGAGTCGTCGGACTCGGAACGTCAACTATGCCTGCGGGAGGCGAAGAACAGGCGATTTGTTCGACGCTGTCGCCTCGCAGGATGAAGGATGAGGCTGAGCCGAGTTTTATGACATCTAACCCACCCGATTTCACGTCTATGACGGATATGTCAAGGCTTGAAAAGTTGTCGTCGAGGCTGATTTTCAGCAAGCGGTTCACGAGGCTCAAAACGATTTCGTTCGGTAGTCCCGCGCGGTAAAAACTCTCTACCAGGTTGACGGCGTCGAGGCTTGCCTCTCTTGCCTTTTCACCGCTCCCCATACCGTCGCAAATTGCAAACAGTCTTGACGTTCTCGACACGTTTTGCACGGTTCTGCTGTCGCCCGACACGTCCTCTCCGCTGCGTATGCGCTCAGCAATTCCGTACGCGACCTCGTAGGCGGGCGCACTTTCGAGATATAAGGATTTTTCCGAGCCTCTGTCGCCGATTTTGGCGACTTCGAGCCTCGTCCCGAGCAGTTTTGAAACAGTCTTTGCTATCACCTGTTTTTCCGCGTCCTGCGCGCGCACGATGAGTGCGACGGATATATCGTCGTCGTTTCCCGTGACGACTACGTCGCTTGCAACGACGTTATGACGAAGGAGTTCGCTCTTTATCGTTTGAGTCTCTTCCGTCGCAAAACTGACGGGAGCGCCGAGTTCCGCCGCAAGCGAGTCAAACACGAGCGCGACTCCGGCAAACTGTTCGCTCAAAATCATCTTTTCGCTCGCGATACCGTCCTGCTCCTCTTCGCGCTTTTTGTATGCTTCCGCCGAACTGTTGATGACGGAGGCGAGCGAGCGCATCTTCGTGCAATGAGATGTTATAAAGGTCGGCATATCGAGAATGGACGTCTTCCCTCTTGCAAGTGCTGCCGTCGTCATCGGTTCCAACATACATGCGGTGTCCTCCCCGAGTGCCGAGAAGCATCCCGCGCAGTCCTCGCATTTGCCGCAATAGTTTTTTGCTATCTCGTGCGCGAGGCGCTTTGGGGTGTATTCGTTTTTGTCCGTCGCGATTTTTTCAAGCGTTTTAGACATATCGAAGAATACGTCGCTTGCGTGGTACAGCCTGTTTGCCATCTCTTTTCCGCGCCTGTTGACTATACTCGAATAAGTGCGTCTCGAGTCGTGCGAAAACGTGCTTTCAACCTTTTTTATATACGTTCTCGGCACGCATAGAGCGGCAATAACCCCCGCGCTTGCCATGACAAGACTCTCCCACCCGGCGTAACGATATGCCCCGAACAGCCAAAAGAACGCCTCCGCGCATACGACGGCAAAAGAGG
>ONYW01000050.1 GCA_900322215.1 uncultured Eubacteriales bacterium
ATCGAAGCCACAGAGTTCAACACGAGTTGGACGCCGACTCTTCCGACTGTCGCACACACTTATATCGATGGTGAAGAGCAACAGGGCGGTGGCACAGAACCCGGCGGCAACACCGAACCCGGCGGCAACACCGAACCGGGTGGCAATACCGAACCCGGTGGAAACACCGAACCGGGTGGAAACACCGAACCGGGTGGAAATACCGAGCCGGGTGGGAACACCGAACCGGGTGGCAACACCGAGCCCGGTGGAAACACCGAACCGGGTGGCGAAGTTAACCCCGGCGAAGGCGGTGAAGATCCGAGCGTGAACCCGGGCGACGATCCGAATCCGGGCGACGATCCGAATCCTGGCGACGATCCGCCTGCGGACGCAAAGGTGACTATCTCCTCAAAATACCCTGCGGAAACGCAAAAGGACTTTGCAATAAGAATGATGAGAGATTATGTTGACGAAGACGGCCTTGAGTTTGCGGTTTCAATAAACGATGGCAGCGAGGAGACAACTCTCACATTCAAACTTATGTTCGATGACGAGAAGTTTGTCATTTATGAAAATCAAAACGGCACCGTAGGCGTTACGGAGTTGTTGAAAGACGATGAAGAGTATTTCTACGAATATTCGTTTAACGGCGAAGAGTGGTCTTGCGACAAAGTCGCATACACAGATGCAGAAGGCAATCAACCTGACACGATGATGTCTATCATGAACGGCATCTTCGGTATGCTTTGGATTGCAGATAACTATCGTGATATGGAGTTTGACGGCGTTGAAGAGGACGAAACGTATTTGGACAGAGCGGTGGACGTCTATTATATTGAAAATTCCACATACAGCCTTTATATCACCGTCGACCAAGAAACGGGAGCAATGTTTGCGTCGGAGATGACGATTGGTGAAGCCGATGCGGCAGGCATAAGCGTGACAAGTTTCAAAGAATCCACGGAAATCCCTGCTCACGAAGTCGAGCCCGGCGAGCCTGCATGGGACGAGATTGAATATATCTATCAAGGCTATGAAGCAGGTATGCGCGCATATATTGTTGAGCATTATGCAATCGAAAATGGCGTAAGAAAGGTTTACTTCTATCATCTTACAGCGGACGGTGAGCCTGAAGGTGCGCCTTTCACACTCGCAGAAGTTCAAGCAAACGCTTCGTTTGGTTGTACAGATATGAGCGGGCAAGGCTTTGCTTGGTCGTATGATGAAGTAGAGGTGGCAATCATTGTCACCAAAGACGGCGAGCCATTCTTTGGTGCGTACATCGATGAGTATGACTCACAAAACGGCATCGGAATCCTTGGCGACCACTTTAATTTTGAGCCTGACGAGCCTGCATGGGACGAGATTGAATATTTCTCACAATTCATGAGTGAAGAAGAAGGTAAACAATACTATATTGTTGAGTGGTTCTACAAAAACGGCGACAACAACCTCATGAAAGGTTGCAGCTGGGAAGTTGAGGATATGCCGGAAGGCGCACCGTTCACTTTCGCAGAACTCGAAAGTGAACGTGAAGCTCACCACCAAGAATGGGGAGATGATGGCATCGCAAGATGGCAATATGATGAAGAACGCAACGCAGTCATACTTTTGCTTGATGAAGAACCAACAGGCGAATACTATTTGATTGACGGATATGACGCAGAGAGCGGCAAGGGTATTCTTGGCAAATGCTTATATGAACCGCAATGGAACAAGATCGAGTATGTTTATCAAGCACAACACGGTGACGGGGCTTATATGTTCGAATTTTTTGCTATAGACGAATCAACCGGGGACCATATAATAAAAGAAGCATATTTCAATGCAGAGAAAGAGGTCGGCCCAGGTCCGTATAGTGTTGCGGAAATCGAAGCACTCATGGCTGAAAAAGGAGTAGAATGGCAGATTTCCGATCAAGAAGAATATTCTTGGGAATACGTGTCAGACGGACACTATGTAGCAGCACTATATGATGGCAGATTCGACTTTGGTTATATCGTTTCTGAGTATGATGAAGAGCTCGGTTTCGGCGTTTTGGTGTATGAGGAGACGATATATCCGGACATTGAATGGTTTGCTCAATTAGTTTATGATAGTGATGAGAGTGGTGAAACCGTGTGGTACAATGAATTTCAATACTATGCAATCGTTGATGGCGAAAGAGTTGTATACAACTATGAAATCGAACTTGGCGAAGAGCCGGAAATCTATCCTTACTACACGTTCAGCGAAATCAAAGAAATAGTTGGCGATGATTGGGAACGTGCCGAGAGTACAACTTGGGAATATAACGCTGACGATATGCAAATCAAAGTGTATGTTGGAGAACACGAATCAACGCCACTCTATGTGTGGGGTTATGACATGGTTGACGGCATTGGTGAGTGTGGCTATGATGAGCCAATGTAAAAATCAATAATTTCATAGCACAAACAACATCACTCACACTACGTGTGAAACAAAAAACAACTCCGAATTTTCGGAGTTGTTTTTTAGCCTCGATTTCTCATCCCGCACCCCACATCCAATAAGATTTGACACATTTTTCAAATGGATATATAATTTGTATAATAAAAATAAGGAGTTGATCTTTTATGAAGAAAAAACTCATTGTTGTGGCGATCATTGCGCTCGTGCTGTCGCTAGCTACGGTGTTTGCGGGCTGCAACAAGACGGAGCAGGACATAGAGATAAACGTCTCGCACGACTATGACGCCGAGAAGGTGGAAGAAAATTTGAACGCGCTTAAGGGCGACGGCATTCTCGTGCGCCTGAGCGTCGGCGTCAGCGCGGACCTTCAAGAGGAAGAAAACGACGTTGACAAGGACATCGACCTTTTGGCATACGGCGCAAAGGGAAATATCTACTATTTCCAATACGGCGAAGACGGCGAGGAGATGTATCTCGACTTCTCAAACGACGACCGCTGCGAGCAGTATGAGAGCGATCTTGAAAACGGCGAGTCCGTTTGGTACAAAACGGTCGTATATTATGACGAAAAGACGACTGCCGAGACGGTAAAGGCGGATCTTATGACAGGCGACGTGTTGGATGTTTGGAGTTTCCTCGGACAGTATGCGGGATTCGGCGAAGGCAAGGGCACAAAAACCTCCGAGCGCCTTGAAAAATGCGGCAGGGACTGCGATAAATACGTCTACAAGAGCGGAAAGAGCATTCCTATCATCGGCACGTTAAAACTCATTCAACAACTTTGGATAGACAAGGAGACCGGCGCCTGCCTCAAATACGTTATGACAGGAAAGGCGAGCTTTGCGGAGGATTCCGCAAAAGGCTCGATAACCTTTGAATGCACGCAGTTCGACACCGCCTGGAATCCGACGTTGCCCGTCGTCGACGAGGCGCATACCACGGTCCAACTTCCCGAAATCGAAGAAGACGGACAAGAAGACGCTGGCATTTAAGGAGTTTGTATGAAGAAAAACAGGATTTTTGTTGTTTGCGCCTTAATCGTGATTTTTGCGCTCGCCTCAGTGCTTACCGCTTGCGACGGACAGGCGAACATCAACGTGTTCGGCACAAGCAAGTACACGGTTGAAATAAAGGCGTCCGTTCAGGGTGTACCGAACAATATCGAAATCACCGAGGAGTATGTAAAAAGCATAATCTCCGTTCACCTCAAATGGAACGACGGCACGACGACGCCCGTGAGTTTTGACGACTGCGAACTCACGTTCGACAAAAACTTCTTGGGCACAAAACTCAACATAAAAGTCAAATTCGGCAAAAAGACGGGCAAACTCTCCCTTCCGTTCGTAGAGCCGTCCGAGGCAGAGCCGGAAGACAAGTACGTCGACGTCGTGTTTGAAGGTATAGTCACGCCTGACTTTGCGGAAGATCAGTCGAAATTCAAGAACGTCGTGAGGGTAGAAATCGTCACGCCTGCGAGCGGAGACAACGAACGCGACACGCGCACTTCCGTTGCCAAAGACGAATATGAATTTTTGAAATACGAAGTTTCGCAGGACGGGAAAGAACTTGAATACGTCGTGTACGTGCCGGAACTCGAACTCTCTTCGTATGAGAACGCGACGGTGAGATTCTATGAGAACTCGCGGCTTATGATAGAGGGCGAAGACGCGATCGAGCGCGGTATGACGGAGGAAGAAGTCAGAGCCGCCCTTAGCGAACACGTAAAACTCTACCTAATGCAACGAGACGAAACAAAGCAGGAGATTGCCTATACCGCGGACGTAAAAGTCGTGGACGGCGACGGGGCATACGTCACGTTCAAAGCCGTCGAGTACGAAACGTACGGGTTTATGGAGTGGTATTGTTCCTACAAGAAATATGCGGGAATAAGCGTCGGCTTCAACTTCGGATTGTGGAAACAAAATATGACGGACGAGGAGATCATCGCAGGGCTTATCGTCTATGACGACAACGAGTTTTCGTTCAACGACACGACGACTATCGAGCGTCTCGAGGGCGGAATGATCTCCGTTTCTATGGACGGCGAAGAGATATGCGATTTTTTGTACGTCGCGTATGACGCGGACGAAAATCCTTTCCCGCAAAACGACTGAACCCGTCAATCGCCTTGAAAAACAAAAATAGCCTCGCACCTGCGAGGCTTTTTTACAACTTGCGGCTTTTTGTATAATAAAATATAAAAATTCAAATTATTACAATTAAAAAGACATAAATTTTTTCAATTTAGTATAGAAAAGTGAAGAATTGTTTGCTACAATGTGTTTGAAAAATTTTTAGGAGTAGGATATGGAAGACAAATTCAAAAAGTTTTTGGAAGACGCATTCAGAAGCATTTCCCCGACGCAGGCGGCTATGGAACTCCGCAAGCAGACTCTCCGCGATATGATGGCGAGAGCGCAGGAACTGCGTATAAAGGGCATGACGGACGAAGATCTCATCTTTGATACCGTGCTCGAAGACTACGAGGATTTGGGTGCAAAACTCAAAGAGTTTGAAAAGCAGGAAGTCATCGTGAGGTCCGCAAAGCGCAACTTGCTTCTCGGCTTTGTCGTGTCCGTGGCGGTGGTTGTCATACTTTCTCTCACCTACGTACTTATCGGCGCGCTCACTCACGTGTGGCACCCGACGTGGCTCATTATGGTGGGCGGTATCTTCTTGGGACTCGCCGTAATCTTTGCAATAGTGTCCGTCAAGGCTGTTGCCAAAAAGCGTTTCTTCGTGCTAAGGCTCCTCGTTGCGCTCACCGAGGTTTTGCTTGCGGTCTTCGTGTTTTTGCTCCTGCAAATCGTATTCGCACTGCCACAGGCATGGATGACTTTCCTTGCGATGGTCGCGCTTATCTTGGGCGCGGACACCGTCATCGCGTTCTTTACGAACAGCAAAAGCAAGTGGTTTGAACTCCCCGTATTCGTCGAGGTCTTCTCGGTCATGCTGTACATCGCGCTCGGTATTTTGACAAGCGGATTTTGGCACCCGGGCTGGTTGCTTTGCCTCGTTGGCGCCTTGTTCGCGCTTGCGGAACTCATTTGTTTCATCGCGATCCGCAACAGCAAGAAGGACAAAAAAGAGAAGAAAAAACTTGCCGACAAGTTTGTGAAAGAGGACGAGAAATATTGGACCGAATGGTAAAGTCGGAATGAGGCGTGCCTATTGCAAGCAAAAGGCGGCCGCCTTTGTAACGCTTTTTCATCGCTTGATTTTTCGCCCGCTTCGACGATTGGATTATTTAACATAAAAACAACAAGAGACACTTGAAAAGCGCAAAAGTGCGCTATAAACTCGCGATTGTGCGATTTTGGAGGCAAACATGCCAAAGATATTAAAGGCTGAGATTTGGGACAAAATGCAATATCTCTTTCGTGATTTTTACGATAGAATGGTGCATTGCGTACAGTTTTACGACGCGCCGATAGACGTCGACGCGATGAAAAACGTTCTTCTTTGGACGACGGAAAAGACGCCGATTTTGCACTCCGCTTTCAGAGTCAACGTGGTCGAGCCCTACTGGACCGTCGAGGATTATACGATAGACGATATCGTGACGGTAAACCTCGAATGCGAAGACCTCGACAAAGCCACGGACGAGTTTGTGTGCAGGTCTATCCCCGTTGACAACAACGTGCAATATCAGTTCGGCATTTTCTCGGACGGCAAACGTTGGGCGATCGCGATGATAGTAAACCACATGTGTATGGACGGCGGCGATTTCAAATACTTTATGAGAAAACTTGCCGAAAACTACAACAAGCAAATATCCGGCGAACGCGGGTTTTCAATCAAGACGGGCAGTCGCGCGCTTGACGAGGTGTATTCCAACTTGACGGAGGAAGAAAAGGAAGTCGCAAAAGGACTGTACAAAAATATTAGCGCGGTCAAGGACGAACACTATTTTCCTCTCACGCCTGCCTCAAAGGACGACCGCACTATGATTTGCAAACGCAAAGTCGACAAGGCGCTCTTTGACAATTTCAAAGCCATCGGCAAAAAACTTGACGTGACCGTCAACGACCTTATGCTTGCTTTCTATATTCGCGCGCTCTACGACATCGGCATGTTCGACGAACACGAGAGGTTGTCAATTCCTTGCATGGTGGATTTAAGACGCCACATAGAGGCGGGCGGAGCAGGCACGGGACTCACCAACCACACGGGCTTTATGGTGGTCAGCGTGGACGAGAAGGGCGAGACAATAAACGACACTCTCATCGGCGTACTCCGCTCGGTGAGAAAGAGCAAAGAGGACAAATATATGGGGCTTTACAGCCTGCCGCTCCTTAAACTCGCCTATGCGGTGTTCCCGTATGCGATAAGCGAGACGGCGATAAAGATAGGCTATATGAATCCGCTCATCGGAATGTCCAACATAGGACTGCTCAGCGATACGCTGTTAAAACTCGGCGACGCAAACCTCGTGGACGGATTTATGACGGGCGCCGTCAAATACAAGCCGTATATGCAACTCGCTTTGACCACCGTCAAGGGAGTTATGACCATGACGATAGCGATAAGAGGCAACGACGAGGACAAAAAAACAGTTGAGAGGTTCTTTGATATGATCGTCGCAAACATGCAAGAGTTTGTAGAACTCAACAAGGACAAACTAGGCTGAACCGCTTCAAACCTATACGAAGTTTAACCGCACTCTGTGCGGTTTTTTCGTGTTTGCCGCAGTTTTCGCGAATTGCCGTAAACGCACGAAGTGTGAAAAACCCCTTGAAACTTGCGCGCAGGTGTGTTAGACTATTATATATCTTAAATCTAAGGGGTAGATTATGACATTTGCTCAATTTTTGTTTGTTGCAATCGACAAGTTGTTCGACGGTGGTCAGAACAAAAAGAAAATGCTCAAATTCAAAGACGTGAAATTTGAGATCGAAACGGATATTCCGTACACCGAGGGCGAATACTGCAAACTCGACACGTATTACGTCAAGAAGGAAGGAAACGAGAAATACCCGGTCTTCTTCTACATTCACGGCGGCGGATTTGTCGCGGGAGACAAGTACCACAGACGCGGCCTCGCAAAGTGGGCGGCGGCAAAGGGATTCTTTGTCGTCAACGTCAACTATGCGCTCGGTCCGAAAGACCTTTTCCCGCTCGGCATTCACAACCTCGTGACGGCTCTCAACTGGGTCGGTCAAAACGCCGAGAAGTACAACCTCGACCTTGACAATATGTGCGTGTCAGGCGACTCGGCAGGCGGTTATTACTCCGCAATGCTCGCTTGCGTCTGCACGAACAAGGAGTTGCAACAAAGATTCGGCGTTTCCACGCAACTCAAATTCCGCACGGCGGTGCTCGACTGCGGTATCTACGACATCGACGAGGCGCTCTCTCACAAGATGCCGTTCAGGCTCACCGACAGAATTTGCCACGACTTCACGGGCAAACACACAAAGGAACTCGACGAGTACGAGTGGACGGACGTGCTTTCGCCTCTCAAACTCGTGGACGAAAACTTCCCGACGTGCTTTATCACTTATGCCGAAAAGGATATGTTCTGCAAAGGACAAGGACAGCGCCTCATCGAAAAACTCGAGGGCTTCGGCGTTCACGTAGAGCAACATCACTCCACAAAGTTTATGGACAACCATTGCTATCCGCTCAACTGGAACAAGGGTGCCGCTATCGAGAATATAAAACTTGTTGATGACTTCTTGCTCCGCGTTAAAAATCGCACAGTTTAGCGACCTGCGTTGTCAGAGGCACTTTGCCCGTCGGTTACGTACGTTTATGTACGCGCCCTCCGTGCAAAGCACCTCTTCCTAGCATCTCATCTAAACTGAGCGATTTTGACAGGGTGATAGTAAGCAGTTTAGCGACCTGCTGTGTTATCGCACCTTGCCCAGCGGTTTTGACCGTCAGTATTGGTGAGTGTGTTTACGACGCATCCTCATTTGAAGACGGAACCGACTCCGCAAGGCGGAGTCCCTGGAGTGCCTCGGTCTGCACTCAGTACGAGACTTTGGGACATTCTGTTGCGGAGCGTCCCAAAGGC
>ONYW01000065.1 GCA_900322215.1 uncultured Eubacteriales bacterium
CAACCAAGCACAAGATTGTTGCGAAACAATAGCCTGTACAACATTGCAACTCGTAACGTTCAGCAAACAATCTTGTGCGCGGAGGACGAAAAAATCGCGTTATAAAGCAAAGCCTCTCCCTTTCGGAAGAGGCTTGCAAATTGCGCGATTTTTGAGTTATTCTGCGTCTTTAACGCCCTGTTTCGTTCCAAACACGACGATTTTGCCGTGACGCTTTACTGCATAACCTTCATCAAGGTCGTCTTTATAATCATTGTATGCAGCCTTTGCATCATCTGAGTTTGCATATTTTACGACTTGAACATAATTGTCGCCGTTTGTTGCAGAAATGCTCCAATCAATAGATTTGCTGGCAAGACCGATAGAGCCAAGAATATCAGTTCCGGAAACTACCTTATAGCCTTTCTTTTCGAGTCTCTTGGTGTAGTCTTCTTGGTTGCAAGCAACGAGGACTGTACCGAGAATTGCGACAAGTGCGATAACTGCAATTATTGCAATGATAGTCTTTTTGTTCATTTTTGTTCCTCCAAAATATTTTGATTTTATGCACATATTCTACCACTTTGAATTTTTCATGTCAACGTTTGGCAACAGAAAAATGAAGTCACCGCGAATTGGCGGCGATTTTTTTGCGTGCGCACGAGATATTTTGAAATCCGCGCAAAATATGATACAAAAGCGGCAAAATAGGTGGCGTATTGTTGACAACGCACACTAAAATCCGTAAAATATTTTTACAAATATTTTAGACATGGAGAGCGTCGCGTTTTGCGACAAGAACAAATGAAAAACGTCAACAAAATTCTAAATATGGATTCAGTGTATCTCAGGCGCCTCTACAAGACGTCCTGCACCGCTTTCCGCATGGAAAACAGGTTTGAAAAGAAAGGCGGAGTCGTGTTTGTTGGCGACAGCATAACGGACTTTTGCAACCTTGACACCTATTACCCGGGGCTTAACGCCGTCAACCGCGGCATATCCGGAGACACGATCGAGGGCATACTCGGGCGCATGGAAGAGAGCATCTTCGGGCTCAGCCCGTCCGTCGTAGTGCTTTTGGGCGGAGCCAACAACTTTGCGGAGGGCTATACGGACGTAGAGACTCACATCATCGACACCTACCGCTCTATCCTTACGCAAATCAAGGCGCGACTTCCGAGGACGAAAGTGCTTGTGCAGTCGGTATACCCTGTCTCCGACGTCTCATTCCACAACCGCTACAAGTTCGGACACGGACATATCGTGTCTATAAACACAAAGCTTGAAGCGCTCACAAAGTCTCTCGGCTATGACTATGCGGACGTATTCTCCCAAATCACCGCAGGCGACGAGACATTTGACAAGAGGTATTCGGACGACGGACTGCATCCGAACAAAGAGGGCTTTAAGGTGATAAGCGAATATCTCCGCCCGATTATTGACAACCTGCTCGTCGAGCAAGCGAAAAACGCCGTCCAAGGCGCAGAGGCTAAATCTTCGACAAACGGGGCTACAACCGCAAACGGCAGAGACCTTATGACTTCGTTTATCGAAAAAATCATCATAAGCGTCTTTATTCTTGCAATCGGCATACTATTCTGTTTCAGCAAAAACGCCGCGGCGAGCATAACGCTCGGCGAGATACTCTGCGTATATGGCGTCATCAACATAGTCATCATCGGTATTTCACGTCGCCCGCTTATCAGCGCAATGGGACTTATAAACGCGGTGATTATAGCCATCGGCATAGCGTTCAGCACGCTTGACCTTGTGACTATTATCATAAACCTCTCCCCGTTCCTATATACGATTGTAGGCGCGCTTATGTTTATTGACGCTTTTTACAGCTACTTCCTTTTGAAGAACAAAGACGTCGCCCGTATTGTAGTCTTCTCCATCGGCGGTGCGGCTCTCTATTCCCTCGGCATGACGCTCCTCTGCATCCACGACGGCTGGGACGATTATCGTCAATTTGTCCTTGGCATCATCCTTTGCGTCTCGGCATTCGTCCTGCTCGGCTTCACCATCGGCGGTTTGGTCGTAAGGAAGAAAAAGGAAAAACAAGTGGCACAAGCCCTGCAAGAGCCTGACGACAGCGAGTTGCAACAGTAACGCTTCGTGTGTTTAGTTGCGAATATAATTATAACAAAAAACAGCACTCAAGCGAGTGCTGTTTTTTTGTGGTTGTTATTTGTTATTGCTCGTCGGAGTCCTCGCTTTTCGCACAGTCCTCTTCTTTAGCGGGTTGCTCGGGCTCTTGCTCGTCTTCCGCTTGTTCGTGGTGTTCAGCGGAATGAACGGTCGCACCGCCCTCGCCGGCACTCGCAGTGCCCTTTGTGAGTTTGTCGAGGAATGCAAGGTGGATGATGCCTTTCTTGTTGAGCAAGAAGAGGCAGAGGCAAGCACCGCCAAGGACTACTACGACTACTGCAATGACTATACCCGCAATGGCTCCGCCGCTGAGTCCGCCTTTTTCCGTGTTCGGAGTGATTTCAGGCTCGCTCGGTGTTGGATCAACAGGGGTTGGCGTCGTGGCGTCTTCAAAGACTACCGCAAACTTTGAGAAGTGGTTCGTCTCAAACGTAACCTTGCCGTCCGCAAAAACTGCGTTCATGTCTGTCTTGTCGTTGCCATTGATATAGTACACCTTTGCAACCTTGCCGCTCGGCACAGCCGTGGCAAACGGAAGTTCCACTTTCACCGAGCCGTTTGCAAACGTTGCTCCCTCAAAGTTGATTTCTATAACTGCTTGTATGCCGTCCAAATCCACTATGCCGAAGTTCTCCGTGAGCACATTCGCCGTGA
>ONYW01000049.1 GCA_900322215.1 uncultured Eubacteriales bacterium
TTCACAGGAACCTGAAACTCACGAGTTGCGAGGTGGATATCGTAGCCGAGGCGTATTTTGACGAAATTGGACGACTGATTCCGCAAAAGCACTCGGTTTTTTACAAACTGTTTGCAAAATTCTTCAAAAAGAAAGCGAAGAAAAGGGCGGGCAAGAGAACTCTCGTATTCGTAGAAGTCAAGACGAGAGAGTCTTTAGAACACGGCGCGCCCGAAGAGGCCGTCGACGCCTACAAAAAGGGTAGATACGTGACGGCTGCAAAGAGTTATATCACAAAATACGGCGAGCAAAACACACCTATTCGCTTTGACGTGATAACCGTCGAGGACGGAAGAGTGAACCATATTGAGAGCGCTTTTACGGAAAACGACGCAAGATACTCAAGGCACTGAAAAACTATTTGGTGATTTTCTTTGTCGGATTTTCGTGCACACGGTTTCATGTACGCTTTGTACATCGGGAGCCTCGTGTACGCATCTTCCTCGAAACTCATCCAAATATTTGGCTCGTTATAGGTGAAGTCGCAAGATTTTGATAAAAATCAAAAATTAAGCCAAAATCTTTGTTATTTTGGTTGTAATTAAAAAAAATATATGTTAATATAACAAACGCATGACTCGGATGTTCCGCTGACAAGAGATACTTGTGTAAGAACATTTCGCAAATTTAGGAGGTTAGTCAGTATGAACATTATCGACACATTGGAACAAGAAGGCATGAAGAAAGACCTTCCGGAAATCAAAATCGGTGACCAAGTCAAAGTCAACGTTAAGGTTATCGAAGGCACACGTGAACGTATCCAAACTTATGAAGGCGTCGTTATCGCAAAGAAGAACGGCGGTATCAGAGAGACGATCGTCGTCCGCAGAGTTACATTCGGCGTCGGCGTTGAAAGAACGTTCCCGGTACATTCTCCAAAGATTGACAGCATTCAAGTCGTTCGTCACGGCAAGGTCAGAAGAGCAAAACTCTACTACCTCAAGAACAGAACAGGTAAGGCTGCAAAACTCAAAGAGACCAACTAAGAGATATGAAAAAGAGATTGTTTTCAATTCTTGCAATAATGCTAGTCGTTGTACTAGCATTTTTTGCATTTACGGCGTGCAACAAGACGCTTGACACGGCGTCCGCGGCAAATGCGGGGTTGTCGTTTGAGATAATTCTTACTTTGTTTACGGCGTTTTTGTTTGTTTTTGTCTACTATACGCTTTCAAAGTTGTATGCGAGAAATGACGTTTTTGTCAACTTTGACGGTTCCGCTTCAAACGAAAAAGCGGAGTCTTTGACTTACACGAAAAAGAACGCACAGCAGGGCGCAAAGTCAAAGTCGGGCGCGTTTTTCAAAAATACATTCGTCATTCTCACAGGAATTTTGTTGCTTACGTTTCTCGTAAGGCTTATTCTCATTCTCACGACCTACGGCGTCGGCGCAAAGACGACTTCTATGCTTGCGTATGCCTCCGTGCTCAAAGAGCAGGGAATCGCAAACTTCGTCGAATACTATTCGGGTGCGGTTATACAGTCTCCCGGCACACTCTATATACTGAATATTATAGGCGCGACAGGCTTGAGCGAGGAATCCGCTTCAATTCTTTTGAGATTCGTCAACGTCCTTGCGGATATGGTGACGGTCGCGCTCGTATATCTTTACGGCAAAAAGTATGTCGGCAACAAAATATCCGCTCTCTTTGCGTGCGCGTATAGCGTGCTGCCCGTTGCAATGTACTTCGGCGGTATGCACTTCGCGTTCGAGAGCGTACTCGTCGCGCTTTTGCTTGCCGCTGTCATTATGCTCGTCGAAAAGAAGTTTTTGACAACGTATCTTCTCACGTCGCTTGCCGTCGTGCTTGACGTAAGGGCAATGCTCCTCGTGCCTATCGCGCTCACTTATATGGGCTATATGTACTACCGTGACGCGCAAAGTTTGAGAAGATTTACGCCAAACAGGGCAAAAATCGTCTTCGGCCTCATCGGAATGTTCGCACTTGTATACGTTCTTACGCTTCCCGTTGCGATTCATCAAATCGCGGCAGGGGACGCTTTCTTCAACTTCAAATATATGGCAAGCAAGATAATGTCCAGCAGTTCGTTCGTCGACAACGCTTTCAACCTCTACGCTATGGTGGGAATGAACGGCAAGACGTTCACGAATAGCGCGGTGACATATCTCAACGTCGCCTTTGTCGTAGTGCTTGAAGTGTTTGCGGCGTCAATGTATTTCAAAAATCGCAACAGACAAGAAATCTTGCTCCTCGTTTCTTTCGTGTTTGCCGTGACGGCTGTGTTCACGCTCAAAACCGACTGGACGTATCTCTTCCTCGCCATCGTGTTCGCACTCGTATATGCAATGGTGAGCGGTGAAAAGAGGGCGTATATCGTGGTCAGCGGATATTCGTTCCTCGCGTTCCTCAACGTGGCGCAGTTGCTCTATACTGGCGGAATGTTCGCAAACGACAAAACGTCCTACTTGTCAGGCTTTGAATCAAAAGACGCGTTCCTCATCACGTTCAGCGTTTTCACCGTGCTTCTAACGGCATATTTCGTTTACGTCGTATATTCGATAACGACAAACGGCAAAATCGTCGATATAAAGGGCGTGGAAGGTTCTTTCAAAGATAGAGTGAAACACCTCTTCTCCCGCAAAAAGGAAGCCAAATAATGGAGATTTTATACTTCGGCAAGAGAGATTCAAAGACCGTGCTCGTTCAAATGGTGGACGAGCACGATTTGTTAATAATAGAAAACGAAGTCGAAAAGATACGAGAATTGTCGCACAGTAACGACTTTTTGCTCGTAGCCGTCAAAGTCGACGATTGGCAAAAGGATCTTTCTCCATGGAGCGCGCCTGCCGTTTTCGGAGGGTACGCCTTTGGCGATGGAGCAAAGTCTACGCTTGAATTCTTGAAAAACGAAGTCATCGCTCCGCTTTCACGACAAAACGCAGCCGACGGGAGTAAAACGAAGTTCTATATCGGCGGATATTCGCTTGCAGGGCTGTTTGCGCTGTGGTCGGCGTATGAGACGGACGCGTTTGAGGGCGTTGCTGCCGCGTCGCCCTCCGTGTGGTTCGAGGGTTTTTCGGACTTCGCGTCGTCAAACGATATAAAGGCGAACAGCGTGTACCTAAGTCTCGGAGACAAGGAAGAGAAGACGAAAAATCAAACTATGTCAAAAGTCGGCGGCGCCATAAGAACTATATATTCCCGTTTTAGCAAAAAAGTCCGATGCAGGCTCGAATGGAACGAGGGCGGTCACTTCAAGGATGCGGACGTTCGCACGGCAAAGGCGTTTGCCTGGCTGCTTGATACCAATTGACGCAAGATTGCAAATTGATAATTAAAAAAGGATTCGGTTGAATCCTTTTTTAATAACTATGTTATTAAATTTTAAAATTATTATTCTTTGTCGGAATTTTTGACTTCGGCGGATTCCGCAACGTCTATTTGCTTACTAACCGCAGGTGAAGCCTGCGGAATTATGAGAGTGCCGATATCGTCACCTGCATCTTCTATGTTTTGATACTGCTTAGATGACGTATCGTCTTGGTTTTGGAGTTGCTCGGAGTCTTCCATGGCTTTTTCCGTCTTTTCAGCCTTCTTCCTGTCGTAGCGGGTGATGAAGTAGACGAGCGTTTTGAGAATTGCCGTGCCTGCGACTCCGCAAACTGCCCATTCGACGACGGCGTTTATGCCGAACATCGCCCAAATGAACGCAAAGAAGCCCGTGTTGTAGTCTTGGAAAGAGGGATCCTTTGAAAAGGCAAGATAGAATATCGTCACAAAGACGACCGTGTGGATGACGGACGCAAGCACCATGGTGAGAGCGTCGGATACGATTTCATTTTTGACGGTCTTTTTGAAAAGTTTGTAGAGAAGCCCCGCGACGAGTCCGAACAACATTCTCGGAAAGAAGACGTTGAGGGCGGTAAGCCACGGGTTGATGTTGAAAAGAAGCGTCATGAACGTGCTTGTTCCGAAGCACCCGATAAAACTCGTTAGTCCGAAGACAAAGCCGAGCCCCATGCCTCCGAGAGGTCCCAAGGTCGCTGCGCCTATGATGACGGGGATCATGAGAAAGGTGATAGAAACGACGCCGACTGAGAGATATCCGAGCGGAGTGAACGCCATGAGAAAGATAATTGCGGTGAGAATCGCAAAAATGACGAGATTTCTCGTCCGTTTCGGATTCGGTCGTTTTTGTCTTAGATTTGCAGTTTGTTCTTTGTTCATACCGCCATATTGTAGCACTATGCAAAGTATTTTGCAACAAAATGCACAAAAAAGGGGCTTCGCCCCTCATGTTGTTGTATGTTGTTACGATGAAAAATTAAACTTAAAAAGCTATAACGCAAAAATATGCGGTTTTAGTTGAGCGGTTTGAGTTTTTTACGCTTCAAATTTTTCGGAAGAGCGGACTCGGGGCAGGCAAACGGTTTCATTTTGCCGACCGTATCGTTGGCTTTTTCCGCGCCGATTTTTTCAAAGATAATGTTGTTGGCATACTTCTTTGCAAGTTCGACGTTCTCGTCGGAGTCGATAGTCCAAAACAAAATCGGCTTTTTCTTTGCCCACTTGACGATATACTTGTTTTCCTTATACTTCCTCGGCTTGCCTTGCGGGAGGTTGTACTCGGTCTTCGTGGAGCGGACGTCGTAGGCAATGAAGTCCGGCTTTGTGAATTTGTTCACCCACAGTTTGCCCATAAAGTTGCAGGGGAACCAGCGGTAGGTGTGATTGTCGAGCGCGTTCCAAGTGCAAAGTTCCCCGACAGGGAGGTTTGTGCGCTTTCTCGCATAGGCGACGTCACCGAAGTTAAAACCTTGAAGGGCGATAGGTCCCGAGTAGGTTTTCAGGCGTTCTATCGTGGCTTTTGCTATCGAGTGGTCAAAAGGATTTATGCCTTTTATCTCGCAAAGTACGCCGACTTTTCCGTCTACGAGCGCCAAAAACTCGTCGAAAGTCGGAATTTGATTTTCCGTATTTTTGAGGCGGTAAGTCTTGAGTTCTTCGAGAGTGCAGTCTCTGACGGGCTTGTCCACTCCGCAAACGCGCTTCAAATTGTCGTCGTGAAAAACGACGATATGTCCGTCCGACGTGAGGTGTACGTCGATTTCGATGTTGAAACCGTGGTCGATTGCTTTTTGAAATGCGGGAAGACTGTTCTCGGGAGACTCTGCGTCATGCAAGCCTCTGTGTGCTATTGGACGGTCAAACAACCATTGATAACCCATTTTTTCACCCTTACATATAAAATGTTGTTGCTTAAATTTTAATTTTTTTATATAATAAAGTCAATAGTTTTTCAAAAATAACTTGCATTTGTTCGACATTTTTTGTTCGAACGGTTGAAAAGGAAAAAAGTGAGCAAGAAACATATAAGGAATTTCTCCATAATCGCGCACATCGATCACGGCAAATCAACTCTTGCCGACAGGCTTATCGAGCGTACGGGGACGGTCTCCGAGCGCGAAATGAGCGAGCAATTGCTCGACAATATGGACATAGAAAAGGAGCGCGGTATCACCATAAAACTTCAAACTTGCCGTTTGTACTATAAGTACAACGGAGAGGAGTACGTGCTCAACCTCATCGACACTCCCGGTCACGTGGACTTCACCTACGAAGTGTCGAGATCTCTTGCCGCGTGCGAGGGCGCGCTTCTTGTCGTGGACGCCACGCAAGGCGTGGAGGCGCAAACGCTCTCGAACGTATATCTTGCTCTTGAAAACAATCTTGAAATATTGCCCGTTATCAACAAAATCGACTTGGCGTCGGCGGACGTCGAGGGCGTAAAACTTGAAATCGAAGACATCATCGGTCTCGATACCGACGGTTGCCCGCTCGTATCGGCAAAGGAAGGCATCGGAATCGACGAACTGCTCGGGCAAATAATCGACAAATTGCCTGCTCCGACAGGCGACGAAAACGCACCGCTGAAAGCGCTCATTTTTGACAGCTTTTACGACAACTACCGCGGTGCTATCTCTATGGTCAGGCTCTTCGACGGCAAGGTGAAAGTCGGAGATCAAATCAAAATGATGTCGTCGGGCAAGACGTTTGAAGTGGTAGAAGTAGGGTATTTTTCGCCGAATATGCGTCCGTCAAAAGAACTTTCGGCAGGCGAAGTCGGCTATATCGCCGCAAGCATAAAGAACGTCAGCGACACAGCGGTCGGCGACACGATAACACTTGCGACAAACCCGGCAAAAGAGGCACTCCCCGGCTATAAAAAGGCAACGCCTATGGTGTATACGGGCGTTTTCCCCGCGGACGGCGCAAGATACGAGGACCTCAAAGAGGCACTCTTAAAACTCCAACTCAACGACGCGTCGCTAAGTTTCGAGCCGGAAGTCTCAACCGCGCTCGGCTTCGGTTTCCGTTGCGGATTCCTTGGTCTTCTTCACATGGAGATAATAGAGGAGAGGCTTGAGAGAGAATTTGATCTCGACCTCATCACCACCGCACCGAGCGTCTCCTATATAGTCACAAAGACAAACGGGGACAAAATTACCATCGACAACCCGACCGCGCTTCCAAACCCGAGTGAAATCGCGAGCATAGAAGAGCCTATCGTCAAGGCGGTCATTTTCACTCCGCCCGACTACGTCGGACCTATCATGGAACTATGCCAAGGCAAGAGAGGGGTGTTTGTCGATATGTCGTACATCGATCCGACTCGCGTTCAAATCACCTACAAAATGCCTCTTAACGAAATAATTTATGACTTTTTCGACAATTTGAAGTCGAGAACAAGAGGCTATGCCTCTTTGGACTACGAGATGGACGGCTTTGAAAAGAGCGATCTCGTTCGACTTGATATGATGATAAACGGCGATATGTGCGACGCACTCTCGATTATCGTCCACAAGGACAACGCTTATGCGAGGGGCAGAGGTATTGCGGAAAAACTTAAAGACGCTATCCCTCGTCAACTCTTTGAAATCCCTATTCAGGCGACAGTCGGCGGCAAAATTATTGCAAGAGAGACGGTGAAGGCTATGCGCAAAGACGTCCTTGCGAAGTGCTACGGCGGTGACATCACGAGAAAGAAGAAACTCCTCGAAAAGCAAAAAGAAGGCAAAAAGCGTATGAGAAAAGTCGGCAACGTCGAAGTGCCGAGCGAGGCTTTTATATCCATTCTCAAAGTCGATCCGACGAACAACTGATTTTTGTTTTATGGAAATTTATATCCACGTTCCGTTTTGCAAAAGAAAGTGTCTCTACTGCGATTTCAACTCTTATCAAAACTGCGATAAAGAGTTGTTTTTACGTTATCTAACGGCACTAAATCGCGAAATTGAACTTGCGGGCAGGGCTTTTGAAAACTATGAGAACAAGAGAAAAATCACCTCGGTTTTCATAGGAGGCGGAACGCCGAGTTTGCTTGACTGTGAGGACATAAAAACAGTCCTCGAAAGCGTCAAAAATCACTTTGACGTTGTGGACGGTGCGGAGATCTCGATAGAGGCAAATCCCGAGAGTTTGACGGAAGAGAAACTTGCCGCATACAGGTCTTTCGGTATAAACCGTTTGAGCATAGGCGTGCAAAGCCTCTACGACGACAATTTGCGGGCGATAGGAAGAATACACGACGCGAGAACGGCAAAAGACGTCGTAAACCTTGCTCGGAAGTATTTTGACAACCTTTCCTGCGACCTTATGATAGGTTTACCGTTTGACAGCGCGGAGAGGGTGAGGGAGGAGATAGAATATCTTGCGCCTATTCTCGACCACATGTCCGTTTATCAACTTATTGTCGAAGAGGGAACACCGCTTGCAGGGCTTGTGGAGAGCGGAAAGATTGCGATACCGACCGATGACGAGACGATAGACCTCATGCACACGGCAGTCGATACGCTGTCGAGATTCGGATTCGTTAGATACGAAGTATCTAATTTTGCAAAGAACGGCAAATATTCCCGTCACAACTACGGCTATTGGACGAGAGAGGAATATATCGGTTTCGGCGCGGGTGCTGCGTCCTATCTCAGGCTCGCGGACGGTGCTTCGGCGGAAAAAGAAGTCCGCTTTTCATCAAAAAAATCTATTCTCGACTATGCAAACGGCGTAGATGCGGCAAGCGACTTTTTTGCCGTGAAAAGGGATGAGTATTGCGAATTATCTCAAAGCGAGATAAACGACGAGAAGATTATGCTCGGACTACGCACGTCGGGAGGCGTGGAAAAGTCGATTTTGCCGCAGTCCGTATATGAAAAGTATTCAAAATATTTTGTCGAGGACGGAGACCTAGTGCGCCTTTCAAACGAGGGCTTTGACGTCATGAACACGATACTTGTAGAATTGATGAGTTTTGATGACTGATTTGTGCGAAATTGAACTCTTTGTCCGATTATTTTGGTTTTTCCCGATTTTTTGAATAAACTGTTATTTTAATTTATGATATTGTTTACAATATGATTGTTTTTTTGAAAAATATTTGATACAATAGAGCCATACAATTTGGGAGGCTACAAATGACACCTGATTTTTCTGTTTTTGGCGAAATTCAGAGCGCTCCGATTGCACTCATTGCAACTCCTGGCGCCGAAGAACTCACAGAACTTATTGACAAACGACTCATCGCGCTTTTCAAAGAATCAAAAAAAAAAAAAAAACTTCAA
>ONYW01000047.1 GCA_900322215.1 uncultured Eubacteriales bacterium
CTTGCAATCGCCGAGGGACAACTCAAACTCTACAAGCAGTCAAAAGAGGACTATCAAGGCTACCAGGAGGCGGTTCAACGCCTCATGCAGGATGCAAAGCACGATCAAGTGGTCAAGAGCAAGATCATGGGCGTACTCGCGGAGGTCCTGAGCGTTCCGTCCGAATACGAAGCAGCAATCGAATACGCACTCGGCGGAGCAATGCAAAACGTCCTTGTCGAGAGCGAGAGAGAAGCGGGAGACCTCATCAACTATTTGAAACAAAAGAATTACGGTCGTGTGACGTTCAGACCTCTCACCGCATGCCGTCCGCATACGCTCGTCGGCGAGGAGAGAGAAGTGCTTAAAGAGCCGGGATGCTTCGGCCTTGCAAGCGATTTGGTCAGCTGCGACAAACGTTTTTCTCGATTTGTAGAGACGCTCCTCGGCGCAACTGTCGTCGTCAACAACATAGACAACGCAACCCGCATATTCAAAAAATACAACCAAGCGTTCAAGATCGTCACGCTCGACGGCGATATCTTTGCGAGAAACGGCGAAATCACGGGTGGTTCGAGAAGAAACCAAACGAGAGGCTTGCTCGCGCAGGAAAAGAATATCGAGACGGCACAGCAAAATCTTGAAAAACTCAAAAACAATATATCCAAACTCACGGACCAGCGCAAAGAGCGCGAGGCGGAAATCGAAGGGCTTTCAAACCGCATCGACGAGATAACCAAGGAACTCGGCGAACTCCGCATAGAGAACGGTCTCAATGAGGAAAAATCAAAGCAAGCACTCGATATCAGCGAGGCTTTGCAAATAGAAATCCAAAACGACTCGCTCGAATATGAAAAAGTCAAGGCGCAAATCGCGGATCTCGCCGACAAGATAGGCTCTATTGCAAAACTCGAGGATGAAGTCGCCTCCAAGCGCGAGGCGTACAACGAACTTTTGTCCATGAAAGACAAGAACTCCGAGCAAAAGAGCGAAAGAGAAGAGATGTCCGCAAAGGTCATGGATATGCGCATAAAACTCGCCGAGCAAAAGTCCGCGCTTGACACTTGCGACGCGGATATGTTCCGCATAAACCGCGAGAAAGAGAGCTTGGAGGAAGACAAACTCGACCTTATTGCGGAACTTAAAACAGCTGAAAACAATTTGGCAACGATCTCAGCCGCGCCCGAAAAGACGAGTTTCTCGCCCGAGGACATGGCAAGGATTAAAAAACTCGAAGAGGAGATCGCCACGCTCAGCGACAGGAAGCGCAATTTGTCCGACGAGATCGTCTCTCTCGACAAGCAAAAGACGGATACGTTTGAAGAGCGCAACGCTATAAACGAGAAGAAAATCCGTGACGAAGCGATGCTTGAAAACGTCGATATTGAGATACGAAATCAGCAAAATCATATTCTTGAAGAATATGATCTGACATACGCAAGCGCGCTTGAATTTAAGGACGAAGAGTTCAAGTCTCACGGTGCGCTAACCGTGATTTCCGACCTCAAAAAGTCTATAAACCGCCTTGGCGACGTCAACCCGCTCGCTCTCGAAACTTTGAAAGAGACCGAGCAACGTTTGGAGGAACAAACCAGTTATAGAGACGATATCCAAAAGGCGTACGACGACATCGTCACTGTCATCAAAGAACTTACGGGCGAGATGCAAGACAAGTTCTCGGTGGCGTTCGAACAAATCAACGAGAACTTCAAGGACGTATTCACGCAACTCTTCGGAGGCGGCAAGGGCGAACTCCGTTTGGATATGAAAGAGACGGACGACGTGCTTGAAGCAGGTATTGAAATATTTGCTCAACCGCCCGGAAAGAAACTCCAAAACATCAGCCTCCTAAGCGGTGGAGAACAGGCGCTTACGGCAATATCCATTTTGTTTGCTATCCTCAAACTAAAACCGATGCCGTTCTGCGTACTTGACGAAATCGAGGCTGCACTCGACGACGCAAACGTCAATTTGTTTGCCGAGTTCTTGAAGAAGTTCAGCGACTTTACGCAGTTTATCGTCATCACGCACAGAAAACCGACGATGCGCCATGCGGATACGATCTTCGGTGTTACGATGGAAGAAAAGGGCGTCACGAAGATAGTATCTATCGAATTTGAAGACGCTGACAAATATTCAGATCATAAATAATTCTTGGGGCGGCTTTTCCGCTCCAAAACCATATTATGCACAAAAACAGGTGAACTAATGGGATTTTTCAAAAAAATTGCTGAAGGTATAAAGAAGACGAAGGACGCTTTTTCCAAAAAGTTGTTCTTTGCATTTTCCGCTCGAGAACTTGACGACGAGTTCTATGAAAACCTTGAAGAGGCGCTCCTCACGGCGGATGTCGGAATCACGGCGACCGAAAACCTCATCGAAGAACTCAAAGACAGAGTTTTCAAAGAAAAAGTCAAAAAACCCGAGGACGCCAAAGAACTTCTTCGCGCTATTATGATAGAGGATATTGACTACGATATTCCCGAGTATGAATATACGCTCGTCATTCTTTTGTCAGGCGTCAACGGCGTCGGCAAGACGACGGCTATCGGCAAACTCGCTCACATGTTCAAAGAACAGGGCAAGAGCGTCGTTGTCGCCGCTGCTGACACTTTCCGTGCGGCAGCAAGCGAACAACTCGAAGTTTGGGGCGAGCGCGCAGGCGTGAGAGTCATTCGCCACAACGAGGGTGCGGATCCGGCGGCAGTCGTGTTTGACGCAATAGCGAGCGCAAAAGCAAAGGGGAACGACGTGGTTTTGGTCGATACCGCAGGCAGACTTCACAACAAAAAGAACCTTATGGCGGAACTTCAAAAGATTTGCCGTGTGGTTGAGCGCGAACTCCCGGGTGCGGATTTTAGAAAATTCCTCGTCCTTGACGCAACGACAGGGCAAAACGCTGTCTCTCAAGCGCAAATTTTCTCGGAAGACATCGAGACGGACGGCATAATCCTCACAAAACTCGACGGTACCGCAAAGGGCGGAGTCGTGCTTGCTATCAGCGACGAAATCGGTCTCCCTGTCGTGTACGTCGGTGTTGGTGAGAAGATAGATGATTTGATACCTTTTGATGCAACTGATTTTATCAACGCACTTTTATAATGCGCTATTTGGCGAATAACTGCGTCAGAGCCCACTTTGTAGTCGGTTACGTACTTCCATGTACGCGTCCTTCTCCCAAGAGGGCTCTTTCTTGTTCTTCATCCAAATATCGCATTATAATACGAGCGTGATACAGCATAAATAAATGTGCTTTTCAACATTATAAGGGACAGTTGCAGAGTTATATTTTTTTATATACTCATTTAATTTTAACAATAATAATAAAATATTGCAGATGTTAAGCAAAAATGCTTGACAGCAAAATAAATATTGGTATAATAAGGTGGTAAGCAAAAATGCTTACTACTTTTTTTGAGGTGAAACGTGAAGTTTTTTGAGATAGCCAGACTCAGGAGTTATTACGGAGCGCTGCTTACCGAGCGTCAAAACGATATGCTCCGTATGCACTATGACGAGGATTTGTCTCTTGCCGAAATTGCGGAGGAGTACGGCGTGTCTCGTCAGGCGGTTGCCGACAGCATCGCAAAAGGCGAAAAGGCACTTCGCGACTACGATTCAAAACTCCGCCTCATCGAAAAGGACGAAAGCATTTTGGAGCAATTAGATAGTATCGACACGGACTCCGCGAGTAAGGAAGTGAAGAATGCTATCGCGCAAATCAAGCGCATTTTGGAGGACTAATATGGCATTATTTGAAAGTTTGTCCGATAGAATGAATCATATATTTTCAAAACTCCGCAACAAAGGCAAACTTACGGAACTTGAAATAAAGCAGGCGATGAGAGAAATCCGCGTTGCGCTTTTGGAGGCTGACGTAAACTACCAAGTTGTCAAGGATTTTACCGCAAAGGTCAGCGAAAAGGCACTCGGCGAAGAGATTTTGAAGTCTTTAACCCCGGCGCAACAAATCGTCAAAATCGTCAACGAAGAACTTTGCGCGCTCATGGGCTCTACGCATCAAAAACTTGCAGTCAGCGACAAGCAACCGACGGTCTATATGATGTGCGGTTTGCAGGGCGCAGGCAAGACCACGATGTGCGGAAAACTCGTGACATATCTCAAAAAACAGGGCAAGAAAGTTTTGCTTGCCGCTTGCGATATATACAGACCTGCCGCTATCCAACAACTCAAAGTAGTCGGCAAGAAGGCGGGAACAGAAGTCTTCGAGATGGGACAAATCGATCCTGTCAAGATTTCCAAAAACGCAATTGAGTACGCTCTCAAAAACGGCTATGACACGGTCATCATAGACACGGCGGGACGTTTGCACATAGACGAAGCACTTATGACGGAACTCGTAAACGTCAAAAAAGCGGTGAATCCGACGGAAATTTTGCTCGTCGTCGACTCTATGACAGGTCAGGACGCCGTGACCGTGGCGGATACGTTCAACAAGACTCTCGACATCACCGGCGTTATCATGACAAAACTCGACGGCGATACGAGGGGCGGTGCCGCGCTTTCTATCAAGGCGGTCACGGGCAAGCCGATTAAGTTCAACGGCACGGGCGAGAAGATGGAGGACATCGAGCCGTTCCACCCCGAGCGTATGGCGTCTCGCATACTCGGCATGGGCGACGTGCTTACTCTCATCGAAAAGGCTCAGGACGCAATTTCGCAAGAAGAAGCCCTTGCTCTTCAAAAGAAACTCAAAGAAAACTCTTTTACGCTCGACGATTATCTCAAACAACTCGAGAGCATGAAGAAGATGGGCAACATTCAGGACATGATGTCCATGATCCCCGGCATGAACGGAAAGCAGTTCAAGGACGCAAAGATCGACGAAAAGCAACTGCTTCACACAAAGGCGATAATTCAGTCCATGACGATGAAAGAGAGGAGAAATCCCGACATCATCAAGTCCTCTCAAAAGAAGAGAATTGCAAAGGGCAGTGGAACGACGATTCAAGAAGTCAATCAACTCTTAAAGCAATTTGAACTCACAAAGGACATGATGGCTCGCATGCAAAAGGGCGGAATGAAGGCTCTTCGCGGCATGAAAGGGGGATTCCCGTTTTAGTCCAAATTTTTCGTGAAAACACGAAAAATTGTGGAGCATGGAAGAATTTTTAATAAAAGTATTTCAAAAATCGGCAAAAATTGGAAATGTTTTGCCAAAAACACAGTCAAAACCGTGCATCGCACGCAAGATAAAAAACAAAATATACATATAATTGGAGGAACAAACAATGGTAAAACTCAGACTTACAAGAATGGGCGCAAAGAAGCAACCTTTCTACCGCATCGTCGCAATCGATTCAAGAAAGGCAAGAGACGGTGAGTATATCGATCAAATCGGTTTCTACAATCCTGTCTCCGAACCAAAGCAAATCGTTATCGATGCAGACAAGGCAAAAGCATGGCTTGCAAAGGGCGCACAACCAACTGCTACAGTCAGCGGACTTCTCAAGCAACAAGGCATCATCGAAAAGAAGTAATCGGAGCAAAATATGATCGAACTTGTTGAATATCTCGTTTCCGCTCTCGTGCCTGACGGCGATTATACGGTCGAGCAGGTTGAGGGCGAGACGACGGTTGATATCATCGTCACTATCGCAAAGAAGGATATCGGCAAAGTCATCGGAAAGCAGGGCAGAATCGCAAAGGCTATCCGTACACTCGTCAAATCCGCAAGCGCGAAGTCAAACGTGAGATACAACGTCGTCATCGAAGAGAAAGATGAAAACTGAACTGACAATTGGCAAGGTGTTAAAACCGCACGGACTGAAAGGAGACGTCAAAATCGAGACGTTCTCCTCTAATCCCGCGCGTTTTTCCACGCTTAAAAAAGTAAAACTTGACGGCGTAGAGTATGCGGTCAGAAGAATAACTCTCGAGGGAGCCTTCGGAATGCTCTCGCTCGCAGGCATAGATGATATGAATGCGGCGGAAACGCTTAGAGGCAAGATGATATCGGTCTCTCGCGGCGATTTGCCGAAACTCGAGGCGGGCAACTACTATATTGCCGACCTCTTGGGTATCGACGTGTACGTCTCGGGCGACCGCATAGGCGAACTTGTCGACGTTCTTCAATACGGCTCCGCCGACGTGTATGTCGTCAAAACCGCGGAGGGAACGTGTTCTTTCCCCGCGCTCAAACAACTCATCAAATCCGTTGACATCGAAAAGGGCGAAATGATCCTCGACGGTATGGTCTTTGACAGAGTCGTCGTCTACAACTGATTTTGTTGACAAATTACCGTATGAAATTTGATATTCTAACCGTATTTCCGGAATATTTTGATGTTCTCAAACAAAGTCTCATCGGCAAAGCCATCGGAGATGGAGTTTTTGACGTGCAAGTGACGAATATCAGAGATTATACGCTTGACAAGCACAAAAAGACGGACGACACGCCGTACGGCGGTGGCGCGGGCATGCTTATGACGCCCGATCCGATAGCGCGAGCGATAGAAGCGGTCGATCCGTATCACGAGGCGTGGAGAGTGTATATGTCTCCGCGCGGTAAGCGTCTAAGTCAACAAAAAGTTGAAAGTCTTGCAAAAGAAGGGAGGATTTTGATCCTTTGCGGAGACTATGAGGGCGTCGATCAAAGGGTTATCGACCTCTTTATCGACGAGGAACTCTCTATCGGCGACTACGTGCTCACGGGCGGGGAACTTCCCGCGCTTGTGACGGTCAACGCGGTTGCAAGATATATAGACGGAGTGCTTGGCTCAAACGCTTCAACCGAGGAGGAGAGTTTTTCAAACGGGCTTCTCGAATATCCGCAGTACACTCGCCCTGAAATTTACAGGGGCGTGAGAGTGCCAAAGGTCCTGCTTGACGGCAACCACAAGGAAATCGAGAAGTGGCGACTTGAAAAATCTCTCGAAATCACTATGAAAAACCGTCCCGACCTCTTTGAGAACTTGGACGTCGGCGAATTATTGCCAAAGAAAAAACGCAAACACAGAAAATAACGCGCAAAAAGAATAGTCCGCGCAATATTGCGGAGTATTCTCGAATGCGAAATCATAGATAAGATAATTTGTTTTACAAATTATTTTTTCTTATAAAGACATTATATCGACAAATCGCGCAGGTTGCGCGGAATAAAAGCGGATTATGAACATTCAATGGTTTCCCGGTCACATGACCAAGGCGATAAGAATGATGGAGGACAACCTCCGCCTTGTGGACGCTCTCATCTACGTCATCGACGCGAGAGCGGTTTATTCATGCAATAATCCGCTGTTTGACAAACTTTTGCAGGGCAAAAAAGTCCTGTACGTCTTTAACAAGTGCGACCTTGTCGAAAAATCCGACCTTGACAAATGGTGCAAGAAGTTTGCCGAAGAGGGCAAACCGTACGTAAAAGCCATAGGAACGTCGGGAGACTGCTCGCAAATCGTTGCGGGACTCAAACAAGTCGTCGCCGACAAAATCGAGAAATATGCAAAAAAAGGCGCAAGCGTCTCAGTCCGCGCTATGGTTGTCGGCGTTCCGAACAGCGGAAAGTCCACTATCATCAATTCTATGATAAAGAAAGCCAAAGCGGTAACGGGGGACAGACCGGGCGTCACGCGCGGAAAGCAATGGCTGTCCGTCGACAACGTGGATTTTTTGGATACGCCGGGAACGCTTTGGGGCAAGTTTGAAGACCAAACGGTCGCGCACCATCTTGCCTACATTGGCTCTATCAGAGACGACATTCTCGACGAGGGAGATCTTTGCTTTGACTTCTTGGACGAAATGAAAGAGAAGTGCCCTGAAAACATCAAAGCCCGCTACGGGCTTGAAAGCCTGCCCGAGGAGACAATAGAGATATTTGACGCCATTGCCCTCTCGAGAGGTTTCAAAATGAAGGGGAATCAAATTGATTATACGCGCACGGCAAAAATGATTATTGACGAGTTTAGAAAGGGCAAACTCGGCAAAATTATGCTCGAAAACGCCAAAATATAGAATACTTTTGACAATTTGACGGCAAAATCAAGCGATATTTGAACTTGCGTGACAAATTGTCTTTTGATAAAGGTGAAGATATGGTTCGACCTGAAGAACTGATGAAATACGAAAACGAACTTCGTGAAAAAGGCTACAAATATATTTGCGGTATCGACGAAGTCGGTCGCGGTCCGCTTGCGGGCCCCGTCACTTGTACGGCTGTCATTATGGATCTTGACAACTTGATTCTCGGCGTAAACGACTCCAAAAAGGTGTCGAAAGGCAAGAGGGAAAAACTCTTTGACGAGATCCTGTCAAAGGCTGTCGCAGTCTCAACCGTATCTTACACCCCCGCTCAAATCGACGAGATGAACATCTTGAACGCAACGAAGGCTTGCATGAAAGACGCCATTATGTCGCTTTCAACAAAACCCGACGTCGTGCTTGTCGACGCGCTGAAACTCGATATTCCGTATCCTACAATGGGTATCATTCACGGCGATGCGATAAGTTATTCGATAGGCGCAGCGTCCATCGTCGCAAAAGTGACGAGAGACAGGTATATGACGGAGATGTCCAAAGTCTATCCCGAATATGATTTTGAACACAATATGGGCTACGGCACCGCAAAACATATAGCCGCACTCAAAGAAATAGGGCCGACACCTATTCACAGGCAGTCGTTTATCGGCGGAATTTTGGGAAACAAATGAACACGAAGTCTAAGGGCGACATAGGCGAGCAACTCGCCTGCGAATATCTCGAAGAA
>ONYW01000040.1 GCA_900322215.1 uncultured Eubacteriales bacterium
ATAATAATTATATAAAATTATCAAACAAAACAAATTAGAGGTTTTTATGTTGAAAATTGCAATTTGTGAAGAAAAACACGACGTGGTCGCCTCTTTCAAGGAGTGCTTTGAGCGCTACAAGGAAGAAAAGGGCGTAGAACTCGAAGTGCAGGCGTTTGCAAAGGGATCGTCATTCCTTTCCAAGCAGCACAAATTTGACGTCGTGTTTATGGACGTCGAACTCCAAGAGGAGTCCGGCATCGACATTGCTCTCAAACTCCGAGAGGAGAACAAGAGTATGCCGCTCGTGTTTATTGCGGCGTCAAAGCGCTTTGTGATAAACGGCTACACGGCTGACGCAGTTGACTTTTTGACTGTGCCCGTCAAGTATGCGGAAGTTGCGACTATGCTCGACCGCTTGCAGACGAGACTCGTAAAAATGGACGTTCCGTCCGTTGCGATTATGACGAAAGAGGGCGCAAGACGCGTGTCCGTCGATCAGATTACGTATCTTGACAGCACTCTCCACCACGTGGTGTATCACCTCGTTGACGGAGACGTTCGCGTGCGCGGAAGTTTGAACGAAGAGGCCAAGAAGTTCACGGAAGACAGGTTTTTCCGCTTGGGCGGTACGCTCATCAACCTCGGGCACGTTCACAAGGTGTGGGGAAATGACTTATATGTCGGTCGTATCTGTCTGCCTTTGAACCGCAATCAAAAGCCGGCGCTTGTCGCAAGTTTGCTTGCGTTTATGAATAGGGGGTGAGACTATGGATACACAAAGTTTGAGCATGTATCTCACAATGACTTTGACGTTTGCGCTCGGCATAGTGCTTTATGCCGGTATCTTCGTCTATTCCTTCAAGCGCAAGAGACATTTTGGGATAAGACTCGGCTCTTGCATATTGGCACTCGGTGGCATTTCAACGGGCGTCGCTTTTGCTATGTACGGGCTGTTCAGATCAGGACTCAATGCTGACAACATTTTGCACGTTGACGTGCTTCGTGCGGCTATGTATCTGTTGTTCTTGGTCGTTGACATCATCATTCTTGCAATTTGCTTTGACGAGAAACCGTCACTTATATTGTTTGCAACGGTTGCGGCGACTGCGGCTCACACCATAGGTACGATGATTTATGATATGCTCGCGCTCGCGTTCCAATTCGACACTATATATTTCACAATGTACACAGGCTACAGCGTGGCGGGGTTCGTCTTGTATTTTGTCACGCATATTGCCGTGCTCGCGCTCTGTTGGTTGCTGTTCGGCTGGGCGTTTGCCAAGTCGCACAAGGACTTCGGCTCGCAAATCAACAAGTTCATTCTCGGCGTCTACGTCATGTACGCGTTCTTTACGGTGGCGATTTCCGGCTCTCAATTCTTCAATATGCAACTCGGTGGAATAAACAGCGTTGCAATTCCGCTCATTTTTGACGGATTCTCCGTGTTCTTCGCCGTGTTTGTTCTCTTCGTCCAACGTTTTAACCTCATTTGGGTTAAGGACGTTCAACAACAGGAGGCGGCGCAAAACTTCCATCAATACTACAAGGAAAGAGCGGACAAACAGCAGGCGACGATGGAACTCGTCAACAAAAAACTCGACGATATAAAGGCTCAAACTGCCGCCATCGTTTCAAAATATCACCTTGACAAGGCGATACTTGACGAACTCAAAACCGTCTCCGCCGAAATCTTCGATTCGGGCATTCAAACGGGGTGCGACGCGCTCGACGTTTTGCTCACGCAAAAATCGTTGACTCTTGACGCGCGCGGTATCAAAACTACTGCTATGATTGAGGGCAAAGCGCTTGACTTTATGGACGTCGCGGACGTCAACGTCTTCTTTGGCAACGCGATAGACAACGCCGTCGAATACCTCGCAAAAGTCGACGAGGACAAGAGATTTATCCGTATATCCTCCACACGACACGACTCGCTCCTGCTTGTGCGTATAGAGAACTACTGCGAGTCCGACCTCACTTTCTCAAAGGACGGCCGTCCGCATTCGGCGTCGAAGAGCGGATCCGTCAGCTACGGCACGTACAGTATAAGAGCCGTGGCGGAGAAGTACGGCGGAACCGCAACTTTCGCAAGAGAGGGCAACCTCTTTGTGGTTACCGCGCTGTTTAGTGCGAACGAAGCGAACTGAGGAGGTACGATATGAAAATAGCAGTTGTATGCGACATTTATGGCAGAGAAAACAACGGCAGCGCAGTCGTTGCCTACAACCTCATACGCTTCCTGCAAGCACAAGGACACGAAGTCCGCATTCTTTGCGCGGATCAAAACTCTAAGGGCAAACCCGATCACTGGGTTGTCCCGAACCTGAACTTCGGCAAGATGCTCAACGCCTACGTCAACAAAGTCGGCGTTACGCTTGCAAAACCGCAAAACAGGATCATAAAAGCCGCGCTTTACGGCGTGGACGCAGTGCATATCATGATGCCGTTGACGCTCGGACTCGCCGCTGTCAAAATCGCGCACGAGATGAAACTTCCGATCACCGCAGGCTTCCACATGCAGGCGCAAAACTTTACGGCGTACTTCAAACTCAACTGGTCCAAGGCGGCAAACGAAATCGCATATTCCTATATGTGGCAAAACTTCTACCGCTACTGCACCTGCATTCACTATCCGACCGAGTTTATAAGAAACGAATTCGAGACGAGCATAGGACAAAAGACGCCGGGCTACGTCATCTCAAACGGCATTCACAGTTACGTCAAGCGCCGTCCCGCCGAGAAACCAGACGAGCTCAAAGACAAAATCGTCGTGTTGACAACGGGGCGTTATGCGACGGAAAAGAGCCAAGACACTCTTATCAAGGCGGTTGCGCTCTCCAAATACAAGGACAAAATCCAACTCATTTTGGGCGGTGAAGGCGCAAAGGAAGGGCTGTATCGCCAACTCGCAAAGGAACTGCCTATTCAGCCGATATTCAAATTCTATTCCCGTACCGAGATTATCGACGTCCTCAACTATGCGGACATCTACGTCCACCCGGCGCAAATAGAACTTGAAGGCATATCCTGCCTCGAGGCTATTGCGGTCGGCAAACTTACGATAGTGTCCGACAGCAAACTCTCCGCCACGAGGTATTTCGCGATCGACGACAGTTGTATCTTCAAAAACCGCGACGAAAAGGACCTCGCCCGCGTCCTCGACTATTGGATAGAGAACCCCGAAAAGCGCGCCGAATATGCCGACCGCTATCTCAACAGCGCGGTCGCCTACGATCAAGACTCTTGCATGCACCGCATGGAAGGTATGATAATGGACGCAATAAATCAAGTCTACGGCGGACTACCGAGCGAAAGAGTGCCTGCCATCAATTGTATAGTCGTTAGGTAAAAACCGCGATATTTAGATGAGATGCAAGGAAACAAGAAAAGGCACACAGCCTAATGTACATAGCCGTACATGACTGGGTGCCTTTTTGCAGTTGACGTAGCAGGTCGCTAAATATCGCGGTTTTTATGAGATAAATATAATAAAGGCACGAAGTGCCCTTCTGCAATAAAAAGAGCGACCTGACAAAGCAGGTCGCTCTTTTTGTACGTTTTTTTACTTCAACTCTGAGAAATATTTGATTGTTCTGACCATTTGGCTCGTGTAGGAGTTCTCATTGTCATACCAAGAAACAACTTGAACTTGGCTCATGCCGTTGCCCATATCCATAACCATCGTTTGCGTTGCATCGAAGATAGAACCGAATCTGCTGCCGATGATGTCGGAAGAGACGATTTGATCCGTGTTGTAACCAAAGGATTCTGTTGCTGCTGCCTTCATTGCCGCGTTGATGCCTTCGACTGTTGCGTTGCCTTCGACAACTGCGACGAGGATCGTTGTAGAACCGGTTGGAGTTGGAACACGTTGTGCAGAACCGATGAGTTTGCCGTTGAGTTCAGGGATAACAAGGCCGATAGCCTTTGCTGCGCCAGTGCTGTTCGGAACGATGTTGATTGCCGCTGCTCTTGAACGTCTGAGGTCGCCCTTTCTTTGTGGACCATCGAGAGGCATTTGGTCACCCGTGTATGCGTGAACTGTCGTCATGATACCGGACTTGATCGGCATATAGTCGTTGAGTGCTTTTGCCATCGGTGCCAAGCAGTTCGTTGTGCAGGATGCCGCAGAGATGATATTGTCAGAGGCTTTCAAAGTCTTGTGGTTTACGTTGTAAACGATTGTTGGGAGGTCATTGCCTGCAGGAGCGGAGATGACGACTTTGCGTGCGCCTGCGTCGATGTGTGCTTGAGCCTTTGCCTTTGAGGTGTAGAAACCTGTGCACTCGAGGACAACGTCAACACCGAGTTTGCCCCAAGGAAGTTCTGCTGCTTTTGCCTTTGCGTAGATAGTGATCTTCTTGCCGTCGACGACAATGTAGCCGTCTTCTTTGATAGAACCATCTTCGTTGAGAACTGCTTCACAGCTTTCGACTGTGTGAGAATTTGCATAGTTGCCTTGAGTTGAGTCGTACTTCAAGAGGTGTGCGAGCATCTTCGGGCTTGTGAGATCGTTGATAGCGACGATTTCATATCCTTCTGCGCCGAACATTTGTCTGAAAGCAAGACGACCGATACGGCCGAAACCGTTGATAGCGACTTTTACGTTTGCCATATTAATTCCTCCAATAAGGTGTATTTTTTGTGTGGTTTTTGTTTACCTATGATATTTTACAATTTTTACAAAAAAAAAGCAAGAAATATTTATAAGTTTTAGTTATACATAATATGAAAAGGTTATAAATAACAAAATACATATTTTTTTGCAACAAAAAAGGCACTCATCACGAGTGCCTTTTTACGTTCTAAATGCGAATTACATAATCTGTCTATAAATCTTCTCGATTTCAGGCTTACCCCAGACTTGCGGGCAAGGGTAGAGCGGATTTGCCTCGGCGTAGGCGTGATCTATCATGCGCGGGAGGCGTTCCTCTTCGATGAGCGGAGAGCCGTCTTTTGCCATAATCTTTGTCGGGATATTCATGGAAGCATTGAGGTCCTCGATCCATTTGATGAAGAGATTTGCCTTTTCTTCCTTTGTATTTCCGCCAAGGTTTATAGCGTCGGCGAGTTTTGCGAGTTTTTTGTGAGCGGACTTGCCGTAGGCTTTGAGGACGTATGGCAAAATGACCGCGTTTGCAAGCCCGTGAGGCACGCCGTACTCACCGCCGAGAGTATGAGCGACCGCGTGGACATAGCCGACGTATGCGCGCGTGAACGCTTTGCCTGCGAGGTATGCCGCCTTTTGCATTTCGTTTCTTGCTTCCAAGTCGTCGCCGTGGTCGTAGGCTTGCTTCAAATATTTGTGAATGAGTTGCACTGCCTCAACCGCCTGCTTCTTTGTCGTCGGGGTGTTTTCGCTGCCGATATACGCCTCAACCGCGTGTGTAAGTGCGTCGACGCCCGTCGTGGACGTGATGTGCGGAGGCAGGCTCTTTGTGAGTTCCGGATCCATAACGACGTAGCGCGGAATGAGGAAAGGATCGTTGATAGGGTATTTCTCGTGCGTTTCCGGGTTGGAGATGACGGCGGCGAGGGTTGCTTCGGACCCTGTGCCCGACGTCGTCGGAATTGCGACGAGCGGAGGGAGGTGATGCCCAGTGAGCATAATCTTGACAACGCCTTTCATTTGAGGCACGGATTTCTTCGGGCAAGCGACTCTTGCGCCGATACCCTTTGCACAGTCCATAGCGGAGCCACCGCCGAGCGCGACGATGACGTCGCAGTCGTGCTCCTTGTACATCGCAAGACCTTCCTCGATGTTTGTGATCGTCGGATTCGGAACGACGTCGTGGTAGCATGCGCCCTTCATACCTTGCTCTTCGCAAGCGGCAAGAATAGGATCTGCAAGACCGAGCTTAAAAAGACCGCCGTCCGTGACGATAAGTATGCTCTTAAAGCCTTGTTCTTTCAAAAATTTCGGGAGTTCCTTGACGCTGCCCGCGCCCGAGAGAATTTGTTTGCATTGATTCCAGGGCAGGAAGCATTCGACGACTCTCATCACTTGTTGAAAACAGCGACAATAGCATTTGTAAAAGACGTTCATATTATCCTCCAAATCGGCAAACCGCCGATTAAATATTTCTAAATTCCATTTTACCACTCTTACAAATAAAATACAAGTGTCAATTTGCAGAAAAAGAAAACGGCACGAAATGGTATTGATATTAGAAAAATATAAAAAGAGCACCAATCTTTTCATCGGTGCTACTTGTTATATATTTGCCGTAGCAAATGCGAGATATGATACTGTGTATCATGCGATATATACTCGCTTGCTCGTATGCGATATGATATAAATCCCCAGCCACAACATCCCGCAGGGATATATCGCATTCGGCGCCACGAATATATCGCAGTAGTGACAACGGCACTGCTATATCGCAAATCCCCTTGGGGATTTATATCGCTGCGGTGTCTTTCACAAGGAAGACGCCGCAAAGTGCCGTTTGTTTTTTGTGTGATACTTTTACAGCGCGTTAAATGCTGTCAAGAAGAGAAGACTATTTGAAGATGCGGAGTTTTTCATGGACGACTTCGGCGTGAATGTCGGTGCTGTCAAAGATTTCTCCGTCGGCTTCGAACTTGCTGTCGTCGAGGACTTCGATACGAACCTTTTTGCCGCTGAACACCTCGGTGTACGGCTTGTTGACGTGCTTTGCCGAGAGGAAGCCTGCGAGTTCAAAAAGTATCTTGCTCTTTTTGATTTCGTTGACGGCGACGATCGAGAGTTCTCCGTCATAAGGATCTGCGGAAGGGCAGATAGGGATGCCACCGCCGATGATACCGCCGTTGCCGATGCCGATCATAAACACGTTTCTTTCCATAGGTTCGCCGCCGTCGACTGTCAAGCGGAGTTTGTGGAATCTCGTGTGCGCGAGCACGTGGAAGAGCGACATATAATATCTCATCTTTGCAGGGCCGTGCTTTCTTGTCGCGTAGTTCAAAAGTACGTCGACGTCCATACCTGCGCCGAGGACGTTGAGCGCGCGCCTGTCGTCAAGCTGGATATAGTCGCAGTATGCCGTACCTCCTGCAAGAATAACGTCGAGTGCCGCCGCAACATCCGTCGGATGACCGCTCTTTTTGACGAAGTCGTTTCCGCTTCCGCAAGGTACGATGCCAAGCGTGACGTTGTCAAAGTTGTCGATACCGTTCAAAATCTCGTTGAAAGAGCCGTCACCGCCCATCATAACGATAGAGGTGTTAGGCTTTTTTGAGAGTTCTCTCGCGATTTCGGTCGCGTGTCCGGCATATTCCGTCTTGTGGACCGAGTATTCCACGTTTTTTGATTTGAGTATTTGTTCCACCGTTTCAAGTGCTTTGAGGCTCTTGCCTTTTCCGCCTTGAGGGTTGATGATAATGTCAAGCATATATAATCTCCAAGAGTTTATTACAAAATATTTTACTTTTTGTATGAATATTTTAATACCGATATAGAAAAAGTGTCAATGATATAAAACCAAATAATTGACAGTATGTTTGTTAAAACTTACAACTGTATGAAAAAACCGCGCTATTTGGCGACCTGCCTTGTCAACGCACTTTGCCCGTTCAATCGTGTACGCTTTGTACACTGGGTTGCCCGTTCAAAGCACGTTTTCGCGCATCTCATCCAAATATTGCGGTTTTTTATGTTTAGTTTTAGAATTGCGGTTTAGACGGCGGAAAAAAGTGTTTTACAAGCGGAAAATCGAACGTATATCAATGCGTGTGAACGTTGATATGAGGGTGATTGTGATGTTCCTCGGTTGCAAAATGCGAATGTGCATGAGTATGCTCAATGCCGTGCGTGTACGATACAAAGTTTGCCATTTGTTTTGCCTTTCTGTCAAGTTTTTTGAGCGCTTTGAGGTCTGATGTTTCCTTTGGAGCGTAATCTGTTGCTATTTTTTCCGCATAAGTTTTTGCTGTGTTCATATGCTTGCCTCCTTGTGTTTTGTGACTTCATTGTAGCAAACAAAAATCGCAAAAAGAACGACACGCACAGCCCGAAATGTCGATTTGCAAAATAAAAAACGCCACACTTGTATGTGGTGTTTTGGTGCATCCGTCGAGAGTGCTTCGCCTCTCTTTCCCTGCCACGGGCTATGTCACCAACAATCCCAATGCTACGCATATTCTTTTGTATTATGTCAAGTATGTCCGCGAGCGTCCATCTTGCCATAAAACAAAAACAATCCTGCGGATTGCAGGATTGTTTGGTGCATCCGTCGAGAGTCGAACTCGAAACCGGTCGCGTCGGAGGCGACTATTCTATCCAGTTGAACTACGGGTGCGTACGTTTATATTCTATATGCAAAACTTGCTTTTTGCAAGCGAATATTTTGACATATTTCGGATTGTCTTTTTGCAACAAAAACTTTTTTGAAGAAAAATAAAAATATTTGTTGACTTGCAGTCAACAAATTGTTATAATGCGAGTATGGGATACGACAATACAAAAAGAGAGCAAAAATCACAAGAGAGCAGAGAAAGAATCGTAGAGGCGGCAAAGAGCCTCATACTCGCTCGCGGGTACGACGCCGTGTCCGTCTCGGACATCACAAAAGAGGCGGGCGTGTCGAAGGGGGCTTTTTATATCCACTTCAAGACAAAAGAGGACCTCATCGAAGAGATGATAGACCTTGTGTTTTTGGATATAAAGCAGGCTTCGAGCGAAAAGGACGTGGAAGGCGCAGTCTATCACTTTCTGTACGAGTCCGTCAAGACGATAGAGGAGACGGGGCTCAAAATGGCGCAAACCTGGTTTTCCGCTGCGGCGAACGGCTCTATATACGGAAGAAAGAAGTTTGAATATGACGTCGCCTACGTCGAGTCCTTGCTCGCACGCAAATTTGATAATCTCGAGGCGCACGAAAAAGCCGTGCGTATCGTGTCCAACTATTATGGCATACTCCTTTCTTGGTGCATAACTGACGGCGAAGTGAATCCGACCGACTACATCAAAAAGGCGCTTGACAATGGTATAAAATCAATTCTCGGTTGAGGGGAGGAATATATGAAATCACTCGTAGTTTTTTATTCAAGGCGCGGCGAAAACTATGCCGTCGGAACAATAAATGAAGGCAACGCGGAGCATATCGCGCACGTGATTGCGGCAAAGACGGGAGCGGACATCTATGAGGTCGTACCGGAGAGGGAATATTCTCCGAGTTATATGACGTGCATAAACGAGGCTCAACAGGAACTCAGGGCGCAGGCGCGTCCTGCTTTCAAAAATCATATCGCTTCGCTTGACGACTACGACACCATCTATCTTTGCTATCCGAACTGGTGGGGAACCTACCCGAGAGTCATGGCGACATTCCTTGAAAGCTACAACTTCGACGGCAAGGTGGTAAAACCTATGTGCACTCACGAGGGCAGCGGAATGGGCAGTAGCGAGAGAGAACTCGCAAGCACTTTGCACGGCGCAACGATAAAAGCGGGACTTGCAATCAAGGGCACGAACGCACACACAAGCGACGCGCAAATCGAAAGATGGATAAAGGAGTAATTGCCATGGAAAAGAATTTGTCAAAGGACTTCCCGATAGGAAAACCGAACGACGCTTATGCAAAATATTTTGTTGGGCAAAGCTACCTCGCCCCTCTCACGCTCGAACAGGTGCCGACATTCAACGTGACGTTTGAGCCGGGATGTAGAAACAACTGGCACATCCATCATGCGGACGAGGGCGGAGGACAAATGCTTGTTTGTATAGCCGGTAGAGGCTGGTACCAAGAGTGGGGCAAAGAACCGCGCGAACTGCGTGCAGGAGATATAGTAAATATTCCCGAGGGCGTCAAGCATTGGCACGGCGCGGAAAAGGACAGTTGGTTTCAACACCTTGCCTTGGAAGTGCCGGGAAAGGGCGGTCGCACCGAGTGGTGCGAACCTGTCACGGACGAGGAGTATTCAAGACTTAAATAACCAAACAAGCACTTAAAAGAGCAAATACAAGAATATAAACTGCCAATATTGCAAATATATGGCAAAATAACGATAAAGAAAAGCGAATATAATAGGTGATTAAATGAAGACTTTTGAACTGAACAACGGAGTCAAAATGCCAAGTGTAGGCATAGGCACGTTTTTGCTTTCTCCCGTGGACGCCGAGAACAGTGTGCGAGTCGCACTCGAGAGCGGTTACCGCCTTGTCGACACCGCAAACGCCTACGCAAACGAGCGTGCAGTAGGTCGCGGTATGAGAGCGAGCGGCGTGCCAAGAGAAGAGATTTTTTTGTCCACAAAACTTTGGCCGAGCGAGTACGAAAACAAAAATGCGGTTGACGAAGCGCTCGAAAACTTCGCGGCGTGGAAAGTCACATACGAAAAAGCATAATATGGAAAACCGTGCAGAAAAAGCGGAAAATCCATCAAATTTAGATAACATACAAAAACCAACCGATAAAACGGTTGGTTTTTTGCACAAAAAATTGTTGCACGCATATTGGCGCCATGTTAGAATTATGATGAAATAATAATTTTTTTGAAAGGAGTACAACTATGGACTACTTAAAACTTATGCAAGAGCGCCACAGCGTACGCAAGTATTTGGACAAGGCGATAGAGCCGGAAAAGGCGGCGGAGCTGAACGCCTATATCGCGGAACTCAACGAGAAGTATGATATGAGCATCCGCCTCGTCGAGGGCGAGCATATCTTTGAAAAAGCCTTGCTCGGATATGGCGTGATAAAGGGCTGCGGCAACTACATTTACATCTCGGGCAAGGACGACGAAAACCTTGATGAAAGAGCGGGGTATGTCGGCGAACTCATAGTGCTTAAAGCGCAGGATATGGGGTTGAACACCTGCTGGGTAGGCGGATTTTTCAGGAAGAAGAGCGTGACGTATTCGCACCCGAGCGGACACAGATTTGTGCTTGTCATCGCTATAGGCTACGGCGAGAATCAAGGGAGCGTTGCAAAGACGAAGACCTTTGACGACGTATCTCTCACAAAAGACGCGCCCGAGTGGTACAAAAAGGGTATAGAGGCGGTTTTGCTCTCGCCGTCCGCAATAAATCAAAAGAAGTGGAAGTTTGAACTCGTCGGTGAGGACAAAGTGAAGGTCACCACCGCAAACGGTCCGTTTGCGACAGTTGATTTGGGAATAGCGAAGTGCCATTTTGAACTCGGTGCAAATCGTCAAATTGAGTGGGAATGATATGACTGAATTTCAAAGGCGAGTGCTCGAATATGTCGCGAGTGTTCCAAA
>ONYW01000052.1 GCA_900322215.1 uncultured Eubacteriales bacterium
CGCGGTGCATTTTTTGTTATACTCTTGACATATATTCGCCCGTTCTTGTGTCGATGCGGATCGTGTCGCCTTCGTTGACAAACATAGGAACTTGAAGTTCATATCCTGTCTCGACCGTTGCAGGTTTTGTCGCGTTCGTTGCCGTGTTGCCTGCGACTGCCGGTTCGCAAACCGTGATGAGAAGTTCGACGAAGTTCGGTGGTTCAACGGAGAACGGAGTGCCCTGGAAGGACTTGACCGTCACTTGCATATTCTCTTTGACGAAGTTGAGTGCGTCTTCAACTTGGTCTTTGTTGAGCGGGATTTGCTCATAAGTTTCCGTATCCATGAAGTAATAGAATTCACCGTCCGTATAGAGGTATTCCATTTGTCTTGTGTCGATGTGAGCAAGTTCAAACTTTTCGGTTGGGTTGAACGTTTGTTCAAGGACAGCGCCTGTGACGACGTTTTTCATCTTCATACGGACGAATGCCGCGCCCTTACCCGGTTTGACGTGCAAGAAATCGACGACTGTCATGATCTTGTTACCATCGTAGAGAAAGGTCACGCCTTTTCTCAAATCGCCAGCCATAACTTGTGCCATAATTTTTATCTCCTAAGTTGTTTATTTCTATTATTTAGCGTATTCTACGCTACGAGTTTCGCGAATAACGTTGACTTTGATTTGTCCCGGATATTCGAGTTCGTTTTCGAGTTTTTCCGCGATTTCCTTTGCGAGGAAAGTGAGGTTTGCGTCATTGACCTGTTCGGGCTTGACCATAACGCGGATTTCACGACCTGCCTGGACTGCGAACGTTTGATCGACGCCGTCAAAGGATTTTGCGATTTCCTCGAGTTTTTCGATACGTTTGACGTAGTTTTCAAGGGACTCACGACGCGCGCCCGGTCTTGCCGAAGATATAGCGTCCGCCGCTTGAACGAGGACAGCCTCGATAGTCTTTGGCTCTATATCGTTGTGGTGCGCCGCAATCGCGTGAATGACGTCGTTTGACTCGCGGTATTTCTTTGCGATGTCAACGCCGAGTTGAACGTGCGTACCTTCGAGTTCGTGGTCGACCGCCTTGCCTATGTCGTGCAAAAGTCCCGCGCGTCTCGCAACCTTCGGATCGATGCCGAGTTCCGCTGCCATAATGGATGCGAGCGAGGCGACCTCGATGGAGTGCTTGAGCACGTTTTGACCATAACTCGTACGATATTTGAGGCGACCGAGAATCTTGATGAGTTCGGGATGCAAGCCGTGAACGCCGACTTCAAACGCGGCTTCCTCACCTGCTTCCTTGATGCCTGCCTCGACTTCTTTTCTCACCTTGTCCACCATCTCTTCGATGCGAGCGGGGTGAATGCGTCCGTCGGTTATGAGTTTTTCAAGAGTAAGACGAGCGATCTCTCTTCTTACAGGATCAAAACTTGAAAGTGTGATGACGTCCGGCGTATCGTCGATGATGAGGTCAACGCCCGTCGCGCTTTCGAGCGCCCTGATGTTTCTTCCCATACGACCGATGATTCTTCCCTTCATCTCGTCGTTCGGAAGTGCTACTACGGAAACGGTGTTCTCAGTCGCGTGGTCCGCCGCGCAACGTTGAATTGCCGCGGAGATGATGTTTTGCGCTTCTTTTTGAGCGTTATCTTTTGCCTGTGCGATAATCTCTTTCGCTTCCTTGACGGAATCTTGCTTTACGCTGTCAAGGAGTGCCGCTTTAAGTTCTTGAGAGGCTTCGTCTTTTGTCATACCCGCAACGCGCTCAAGTTCTTGTTGCATGGTCTGCTTTGCTGCGCCGAGTTCCTCTTCGATACCTTTAAGGCGTGCCTTTGTTTCTTCGATTTGTTTTTGCGACTTTTCGACGTCCTCTATCTTCTTGTCAAGAGTTGCGTCCTTTTTGTCGAGAGAATCTTCTCTTTTGTCAAGAGCGGATTCCTTTTGAGCAAGGCGGTTTTCCGTCCTTTGCCAATCCTGCTTGCGCTCTTTGGTCTCGTGTTCGAAATCCTCGCGCATTTTGTTCAAAGTTTCTTTTGCCTCGAGCAAACCGTCTTTTCTAATGGTTTTTGCTTCGAGATTTGCTTCTTCAATAATTCTTGCCGCTTCTCGCTTTGCGTTGCCGATTTTGTTTTGAGAATAGATGCGGTAAACAAGAAAACCTATCGCCGCGCCCACTACGAGAGTTGCGAGAGCGATACCGACTATTCCACCGGCGCCAAGAGAAGCAAGCAACGTGTTAAAAGTGCTGGCCATCTCGGTCCTCCATATATATAATCAAAACCAAACCTGAAAACCGACGTCATATAAATCAAAGGGCGAAATAGAGCAAATCGCGCCAAAAATCATATAAAATTGTAAATATATCTATGACTAAGTTCTCAAATGATAGTTTTGTCTTTAATAGTATATACTATTTATTATATTAAGTCAACGAAGAGACAAAAAAAATTGCCGTAGGTACGGCAATTAAAAAAGATTTTTTGTATTTTTGTTTCAGTTGGCAAAGTATCGTTTGCCCGCGAAGTCGTCACTCGATGTCGTACGCCTCTCTGACTTGGCGGTATACTTCCTCGAAGAACTCGGGATTTGCCTTGAAATATTCGAGTACGCGGTCTCTGCCCTGTCCGATTTTCTCTTCTTGATAGCTGAACCAGCTTCCGCCCTTTTGAATGATACCCTTTTCAACCGCGAGGTCAAGCACGCAACCCGTGTTGGAGATACCGCTTCCGTACATGATATCGAACTCCGCAACTTTGAACGGAGGCGCGACTTTGTTCTTTACGATCTTTGCCTTGACGTGGTTGCCGATGACGTCGCTACCGTCCTTCAATGCGTCGGCTTTTCGTATATCTATGCGGACGGATGCGTAAAATTTGAGTGCCTTACCGCCTGTCGTCGTCTCGGGGTTGCCGTACATGACGCCGACCTTTTCGCGGAGTTGGTTGATAAAGATTATCGTACACTTGCTCTTGGACGTCACCGCGGTGAGTTTGCGGAGTGCTTGAGACATAAGTCTTGCCTGCAAACCTACGTGGCTGTCGCCCATGTCGCCGTCGATTTCAGCCTGCGGAGTGAGTGCCGCGACGGAGTCCACGACGATAAGGTCGATAGCGGCGGATCTTACGAGCGTCTCAACGATGTCGAGCGCTTGCTCGCCGTTGTCAGGTTGCGATATGTAGAGGTTTTCAAGTTGTACGCCGAGTTTTTGTGCATAGACGGGATCGAGAGCATGTTCGGCGTCTACAAACGCCGCCGTTCCGCCCGCTTTTTGCACCTCCGCCACGCAGTGGAGCGCAACCGTCGTCTTACCGGAAGATTCGGGCCCGTAGATCTCGATGATCCTTCCCTTCGGAATACCGCCGATACCGAGCGCGATATCCAACGTCAAACAACCCGTTGAAATCGCCTCAACCTTTTGTATATTGTCATCGCCGAAACGCATTATTGCGCCTTTTCCAAATTGCTTTTCAATTTGTTTAAGAGCGTCTTGCAAACTCTGTTGTTTGTCGAGAGTCTTGTCGGTGTTTTTTTCTGCCATAGTGGTTCTCCTTTATATTCCCAATTTATTTTCAAACATATAATATCACAATTTATGCACCGTTTTCGGTGCAAAATCGGTGAATTTCAAATTTTACAGCAACAATATGTCTCCGCGCAAATATCTCACGAGGTAGAAGAGCGCGAGATTTGCCGTAGCCTTTCTTATCTCGTTTCTCGTGCCTGAGAGTCGCTTTTCAAAGACGGTTATATAGTCCCCCGCGCCGACTGCGATATAGACGAGTCCGACGGGCTTTCCTTCGTCGCCCTGCGGTCCCGCAAGCCCGGTCGTCGCAAGACCTATGTCGACAGGCGGTTTCAAAAGTCCTTGCACCATTGCATACGCAGTCTCCCTGCTCACCGCGCCGTATTCGCCGAGCAGCGACTTCGGCACTCCGAGTCGGTTGATTTTTGACGCGCGGTTGTAGCAAACTATGCCCTCGAAAAAGTTTTCGCTTATCCCCGGGACTTCCGTAAGGCGAGAGCATATCTCCCCTCCCGTAAGGCTCTCGGCGACAGCGAGCGTCCTTCCGTTCATTTTGAGAAACTTCCCCGCGAGATTTTGCAAACTCTCGTCAAACGAGCAGTACACTTGCTCGGAAAAGAGGTTGTACACCTGGCTCTTGACGATTTCAAACGTCTGCCTGTCTCCCGTCTCAGAAGTCATTGTGATGAGCGCGTCAAGGCAATTCTCTCTCACGTCAAAATTCACACCTTTGCCGTTGAGCGGTGCAAGTTGTTCAATGATTTGCTTTGCGGTGAGTCCGCAAATTTTGACGCATTCGTTTACCATAACTGCCTTTTGCAAGCGTATTTCGTTGTCTTTGTTTATTTGTGATTTTGCAACTTAAATAACTATGTTATTTATTCTCTTCGTTGTCGGCGGTTTGAGACGGCTCCGTTTTGCCATCTAGAGTCGGCTCTTCGGCTTTTTCTTGCTCGTCTTTTTCAAGGAGTACCGCCTTGTTTTTCACCATATAGTTGATACCGCTGAACACCGTGAAGAACGCACCCGCATAGTATGCGACAGTCGCTATCCAAGCGATGACCTCGTGCAGTCCCGCCATGACGAGCGCAACGACTGCGATGTCAAGGAGCACCGTCTTGACTTTGCCGTAGATGTCCGCCGCAAGCACTATCTTTTTTGTGGCGGCAACCGCGCGGAATATGCCGATTATCAACTCTCTTGACGTCATTATGCCTGCGAGAATTGCGATTATAAGCGGATTAGAATTGAACTTCCCTCCGCAATTCAATCCTCTATTGAAGAGGATTATGAGGAACAGCATGATGACGATTGCGACCTTGTCCGCAAGCGGATCGAGGAATTTTCCAAGATCCGACACGGTGTGAGTCTTCCTTGCCACTATGCCGTCGACTATATCCGTCGCAAGCACGAGAGCAAGCAGCACCGCCGCGGAGACCGTGAGCGCGACGTATATATCTTGGCTCACGTCGAGCATCTGACTCACGCAATAGAGCGCTACCGCAGGAAAGATGAGGACTATTCTTGCAAGCGTAATTTTTGTTGCCGCTGTGATTTTCATACGATTTCTCCAACGAGGTCTATGCCCTTCGTTCCCGTGATTTTCACGTTGTAAAACTCGCCGATATGCACTTCGTCTTCCGCCTTGAAAAGCACGACGTTGTCAATGTCCGGCGCTTGCCCCGCGCTACGACCGACAAACATCTGCTCGTCGTAGTCGATGTCGTCGTATAAGACTCTTAATTCAGTGCCGACAAGCCCTTTGTTCCTTTCCTTGATGATCTTTGTTTGGAGCAAAGTGAGTTCGTTTGCGCGTTTTTCTTTCACCTCGTCGTCCAAGTGATTTGGAAGTTTGTCCGCAGGCGTGCCCTCTTCTCTCGAATAGGCAAAGAAGCCCGCAAAATCAAATTTCGTCTCTTTGACGAAGGCTTTCAGTTTGTCAAACTGCGCCTCGCTCTCCCCCGGGAATCCGCAAATGAAAGTGGTTCTCAGCGTAATGCCCGCGTCCTTTATCTTTTTGACGAGCGTGCGGATTTCTTGCTCCGTCACGCGCCTGTTCATTTTTTTCAAAAGTTCGCCGTCTATGTGCTGGAGCGGAACGTCCATATATTTTGTGACCTTCGGCTCGTTCTTGACAAAGTCGATAAACTCGTCCGTCACCATCTCCGGGTAGAGATACAGCAGTCTTATCCACTCAAAATCGAGTTTTTCAAGTTCGCGCACAAGTTCGAATATGTGCGGTTTTCCGTCGAAATCTATGCCGTATCTCGAGACGTCCTGCGCGACAAGAATGAGTTCTTTCACGCCGTCGTCGGCAAGTTTTTTTGCCTCGGCAAGCAAATCTTCTATCTTCTCCGAGCGGAATTTGCCGCGAATCTTCGGAATCGCACAATATGTACAATGGTTGTCGCATCCGTCGGCGATTTTGAGATAAGCGTAGTGGTAAGGCGTGGTGAGCACCCGCTCGCCATAGAATTTATCGTCCGAGAAGCAGGCGTACACCTTGTCTCCCGCCGTGATTTTGTTCACGGTGTCTAGGATTTTGTCATAGTCGGCGATGCCGAGAATTGCGTCCACGTCGTCGAACTCGCTTTTCAGTTCGTCCATATATCTGCCCGCAAGACAGCCCGTCACGATGACTTTTTGCCTACCGCCCGACTTGGACTTTGCGCTCAGCGCATTCAAAATTTCGTCAATGGATTCTTCCTTCGCCTTGTCGATAAACGCGCAGGTGTTGACGATAAGCACGTCCGCCTCGTCCTCGCTTCCCACAAGCGTATGACCGCCTGCGACGAGACGCGCGAGCATCTTCTCTGTGTCCACTCTGTTTTTGTCACAGCCAAGGGATATTGCGCCTATCTTCATTCTTCTTCTCCCTCGCCGCTCTCCGCTTGACGAATAGCGTCAAGTTCTTCATAAGTCAAATTGACTTTCTTCTTCTTGTGGTCGTTCTCGTCGACGGAGAGGTAGCCCCTCTCGTCCATCATATCGTAGATACGCGCAGCCTTCGGCCAGCCGAGTCCGAGTTTGCGTTGCAAAAGCGATACGCTTATCGGAGAGTCGTTTTCTTCTCTCAGTTGAATGCCGATTTCAAGTGCCTTAAAGAGTTCGGGAGGCGTATCTCCACCCTCGCCCTTTGAGTCTCCGCCTTTTGCGTCGCTCTTTTCAGGCTGTTGTTCCTTGAAAATCTCGTCCTTTATGCTGCTGTCAAAGTAGCTGTCGTTGTTGGCTTTGACAAAGTCGATGACGTTCTTTATCTCTTGGTTTGTGAGGAATGCGCCCTGCATTCTTTCAAGCGGTTGTCCCGAAAGCATAAAGAGCATATCGCCGTAGCCGAGAAGTTTTTCCGCGCCGACTTGGTCAAGCATAGTCTTACTGTCAAAACTTGACGTAACCTTGAACGCCATACGGCTCGGGAAGTTGTTCTTTATCGTACCGCTGATGACGTCGACGGACGGACGTTGAGTCGCAAGGAGCAAGTGTATGCCCGCCGCACGCGCGAGACGCGCGATACGGTTGACGGTGTCTTCGACCGCTTTCTTGCCCGTAGACATAAGGTCTGCAAATTCGTCGACGATGATGATGATTCTCGGAATCTTCTTCATACCGCTCTTCGCACAGTTCTCGTTGTAGTCGTCGATGTTTTGGAAACCGACTTCCGACAAGAACTTGATACGTCTGTTCATCTCCTCTATCGCCCAGTTGAGCGCGCGGATAGCCTTGTCCGTATCGCAAATAATCTCGTCCATAAGCAGATGCGGAATGCCCGCGTACATGGAGAGTTCGACGCGTTTCGGGTCTATCATGATGAGGCGAACGTCGTCAGGCGACGCCTTGTAAAGAAGGCTTATGATGATAGAGTTGATACAACAGCTCTTGCCTGCGCCTGTAGAGCCTGCGATGAGCGCGTGAGGAAGTTTTTTGACATCGACAAAACACGGCTTGCCATAGAGGTTGACGCCGAGAGCGAGCGTTGCGGGAGATCTCGCCTTGAGATAGTCCTGCGAACTTATGACTTCGCTCAAATTGACGTTTCTTCTGTTCTTGTTCGGGACTTCGATACCGACTGCATCCTCGTTTGGAATAGGCGCGATGATACGCACGCTACCCGCGCGCAATTTCATGGTGAGGTCCTTCTCTGCGCTCATGATATAGCCGACCGACTTGCCTCTCGGCATCTCGACCGTAAGTTTGTACATAGTGAACGTCGGACCGACGAGTATGTCGATGACTTCCGCTTTGATATTGAAAAATTCGAGAGTTTCGATGATTTTCTCTTTGTTCGCCTCGTAATCTTCGTTTTGATCCTTTTCAGCCTCAGGCGGATTGAGGAGGCTAAGCGGCGGGGCGACGTACGGACGACGAGGTCTTTCCTCTTCCTCCGCCTTTGCTATCGCCTGCTCCATATTCACTTGCGATACGCGAGGTTTTGTAGTGTCGATCTTTTCGAGATCGCGAGCCATCTTGTCCACCTTTTTGATGCCCCTGTCTTGCGACGCGCGCATCTTTTCTTCACGTCTTGCCGCCTCGAGTTCAAATTCGCTCATCTTCGGCGCTTCTTTGATGGCTTGCTTTATGTTTTTGATTCTCGCCTGCATCTCCGCGTCTTCTATATCTCTTGCGGACTGCTTTGCGATCGCA
>ONYW01000008.1 GCA_900322215.1 uncultured Eubacteriales bacterium
ATTTTGGACGGCAAAGCCAACCGTATGTCCAAAATGCTCGTACTGAGTGCAGACCGAGGCACTCCAGGGACTCCGCTTTGCGGAGTCGGTTCCGTCTTCGAAAGAATGAATCGGGACTCCCGCGCGTCTTCGAACTGCTGAGTGTAAAACCGCGCGAGGGAGATGGATGACGAGGAAGGGGGCTTTGGGCGACCAACCCAGTGTACTAAAGCGTACACGGTTGGGCGAACAAAATGCGCTGACAAAGTCAGGCGCTTCCTCGTGCGGTTTTATAAAATGTCAAGGCTCTCGTTGAACCCGTCCATAAAATTGTCGAGGAAGTATGCAAGTTCGGGATACTCCTCCCTGCTTGCGTCCAGGACTTTCTTCAAGCGGTTGTATGCCATGTTGAACTCTTTGTTGCCGAGCAAACGCTCTTCTACGCACTTGATATAGAACTCTTTGTTGCCGAGCAAACGCTCTTCTACGCACTTGATATAGGCGGAGAGTTTGTCCGCTATCTTCATGAGTTTATACTCGATGCTGTCCTCGTCGGGAATGAGGTATGGAGTGTATGCCTCCTGAAGTTCTTGAGGCAAAGAGTCGATAAGGCGCTTGTTTATCATATCCTCGATTTCGCTGTACGCGTTTTTCATCGTAGCATTGTAATACTTGATAGGCGTCGGCAAATCACCGCTGACGACTTCGGCGGTGTCGTGATAGAGCGCGAGAGACGCGATCTTGTCCACGTCGCAATTTCCGCCGAACTTCTCGTTTCTTATTATGCCGAGCGCTTGACCGAGGATCGCGACGGACGCGGAGTGCTGCATAAGGTCCTCCTTTATGTTAGACCTCATGAGCGACCAGCGTTCTATCATTTTCATGCGATTCATGAACGCATAGAACGTATACATTTTGTTTTCTTTATCCATGTTTCTCCCGAGCGCTCAAACATTTGAGCGCTTTATTCAGATTTTAATACACGCAAAAACCGCTCAATTTGGATGAGATGCAAGAAAGCGTGCTATAGTTTTGACCAAGCGTACTCGGTGTCGGCGCAAAAAGTGCGCCGACGCCGCAGGTCGCCGAATGTGTGGTTTTAGATGATGTATTTGCCGTTCTTCTTCGGAGCTTTTTGAAGTTCTTCGCGCTTTTTCTCATAGCCGTGTCTGTTGAACATAGCGTACGTCGCGTTCTTGCCTTCTTCGACGCCCGGTTGGTTGAACGTGTCGATGTTGAGCATCTTGCCGCAGTAGGCGGTCTCAAGCTGGAAGAACATCATAAGTCCGCCGATCGTGGACGCGCTGACCTCTTCGAGCAAAATCGTACGGTTCATGTGTTTGGAGCGTGTGAGAGCATACTCGGTCGCTCTTCTTTCCGTGTTGATAAGTTCTTCCATAGAATGTCCGCAAAGGAAGTTGACGTCCGGGAATTCTTCCGCGCCTTGCGGGATTTCCACGTTGCCACGGAAACGTTCTACGCCGATAATGGTGATGACTTTGTCAAACGGTCCTTCCGTGTAGAGTTGGACTTGTGAGTGTTGGTCGGTGACGCCGAGCGCCTTGACAGGTGTTTGTCCCTTGTGAACTTCCTTGCCGTCAAAGTCTACGCCCTTGCCGAGGCTCTCGCCCCAAAGTTGGCAATACCAGTCCGCCATAAGTTTCAAGCTGTCGGCGTACGGCATCATGACGGAGATGTTTGCTCCCTTCTCTTCCATAGCGATATATTGGAGAACCGCCGCCATAAGCGCAGGGTTCTTGTACGGATCGGAGCTGTTGCACGCTTTGTCGACTTCCGCCGCGCCTCTGAGCATACCGATGATGTCGATGCCAAGGACTGCCGCAGGGAGAAGACCTACAGGGCAAAGTTCGGAGAATCTTCCTCCGACGCTTTCAGGAATGAAGTACGTCTTGAATCCGTTCTCTTTTGCGAGTTTGATGAGATTACCCTTTGACTCGGAGGTCGTTGCGATGATGTGCTTTGCCCAGTCCTTGCCGATTTTCTTTTTGAGAATGTCGGTGATGATGAGATATTGGCTCATCGTTTCGCTTGTAGCACCGCTCTTTGTGATGACGTTGAACATAGTCTTTGCGGGATCTACGACGTCGAGGAGTGCGAGCATACGCTCGGGATCCACGTTGTCTTCGACGTAGAACTTCACACCGCGCTTCTTTGGATCGAGTTCGTTATAATGGAGATGGCAGAGTGCGTTGTAGACAGCCATAGGGCCGAGTGCGCTACCGCCGATACCGAGCACGACAAAGTTGTCGAATTTGGCTCTGACTTCCGCCGCCGTATAGATGATGTCTCTGACGATGTCCTCTTGGTTGTACGGAAGTTCCGTCCAGCCCATCCAGCCCTTGCCGCGGTTTGCCTCCAAATAGTCAAAAGAATCTTTCGCCTTTGCGCGTACCGCTTCGATTTGGCTCTCGGAGATACCCTTGTCGCCGAGTTGTTCTTGCATCATATTGTTAAAATCGAACTTAATTTGCATTGTTTATGCCTCCGATAATGTTTTTCAAATATTTTACCGACTCTCTCACCTGCGAGTAGTCGTCATAATTGTTTGCGTATTGCTCGATAAGGACGGGACCTTGATAGTTCATTGCGTTCAGTCTTGCGATTAGTTCCTCAAACGGGAATTCGCCGTCGCCGACCATACAAATCTTTCCGTCTTTGACGTCGGAGAGGTGGACGTTTGTGAGCATATCTCCCATAACGTTCAAATATTCTCTCCAGTCATACCCCGATTGCCACGCCTGCTTGACGTCGAGCACCGCTCCGCAATTCGGGCAGTATTTTTTGCACTCGGCAAAAAACTCGGGCGAATTGAAGACCGCCCAATGCACGTTTTCAAGCGAGAGCGTAATGCCGTACTCCTTTGCGATCTCTCCGAGTTCAAACATACGCTTGCCCACCTTGACGGGATCGAAATACGCGTCCTTTTTGAGCCTCGGCTGACCGTGAAAAGTGTACACTTTGGCGCCCAAAATCTGCCCTGCTCTGCATACCTTTCTGAATATCTTTTCCGCATCGGCTCTCGTCCTTGCGGCAGGGTTGAAAAGTTGAGGCTCGAAGTTCGTGTTGAGCGAGTGTACAGAGTACACTTCTAAATCTCCGAGTCTCTCTTTTAGAAGCATCGCAAAGTCCTCTTCATACTCCGAAAAGGTCGTCAAAAAGACTTCGCAACATTCCCCTTCACATAGGCGAATGACCGAGAAACAATTCTCGGTCAATTCCTTCAAAAAATATGTCGCTGTCGAGATGCCGACTTTCATCAAACTTCTTCTTCCTCGTATACGTTTGGGGAGCCTTTTTTGTCTTTGTCCCAAATGTCTTTTTGCTTTCTCATTTGACCGAGGAGTTTTGGAATAACCTCGTCTACGTTGTCAAACGGAGAGCCGGAGACTGCTTGCGCCCTATACGTAATGCCGCGTGTGGTGAGCGTCGCGTCCGTCGTGTAGTCGCCGTTTTCAAGCGTAACGACAAATTTGAGAGATGCATCCTCGTCCTCTAAACGTCTTTCGATTTTGACGCACTTCTTCTCCGTGATTGCTTTCAAGGAGTCGCTTGGGTTGTAATTTTTTCCGAAAAGTTCAAGTTTCATAAAACTACCTCCTGAAAATCTTTTCTTTTCGTATATATTATATCAAATATATTCTATATATTCAATACCAAAAGTAGAGTTTTTTGCGGTTTTTAGAAATTTCGATGAGTTACGTCGAAAGTAAGTTGAGAGCCGTCACAGCCGATAGTTACGCTGTCGCTCGGCAGGATTTCGCCGGAGATTATCTTCTCGCTGAGTTTGTCCTCGACGAGTCGGTTTATCGTCCTGCGAAGAGGTCTTGCACCGTACTCCGCGTCATAACCCCTCGTCACGACGAAGTCCTTTGCTTCGTCCGTGAAAGCGACTTTTATGTCTCTCTCGTCAAGACGCTTTTCGAGCGCGGAGAACATTATGTTTGCAATACGAACAAGACTGTCTTTGCCGAGTTTTGAGAAGACGACGATTTCGTCAATACGGTTGACTATTTCAGGCTTCATATTCTCTTTGAGCGCGGCGATGTGTCTCTCCTTTGCCGTATCGACAGGGGCCTCAGTATCTCCGCTGAAACCGAGCGTGTGACGTTGCTCGCTCGCCTCTTTTGCGCCGATGTTCGAAGTCATTATGATGACGGTGTTTTTGAAACTCACCACTCTTCCGTGGCTGTCCGTGAGCCTGCCGTCTTCAAGTATTTGAAGGAGAATATTGTAGATGTCAGGGTGGCCTTTTTCGATTTCATCGAAAAGCACTACGGAATACGGCTTTCTTCTCACCTTTTCCGTGAGTTGTCCGCCCTCTTCAAACCCTACGAGCCCCGGTGCGGAGCCGATGAGCCTCGACACGTTCTCCTTTTGCATATACTCGCTCATGTCGATGCGAACGAGCAAGTCTTCGTCTCCGAAGAGCGCGGAGGCAAGCGCCTTTGCAAGTTCCGTCTTTCCGACACCTGTCGGTCCGAGGAAAATGAAGGAGCCGATTGGACGCTTTGGATCTTTGAGTCCCGCCCTTGCGCGCTTGACGGCGCGGGCGACAGCGGAGCAAGCCTCGTCCTGACCGATGACTCGCGACTGCAACACTTTTTCCAAATTGACGAGTTTTTCACTCTCGCCCTGCGTGATCTTCTTGACGGGAATACCCGTCCAGTTGCCGACCACCTCGGCGATTTCGTCCTCGCCGATAGAGAGCGTCGTCTTTTCGCGCTTGTCCTTCCAAATGACTTCCGCCTTTTCCTTTGCTTCCAAAAGCGAATTGAGCGAAGTCTGATATGCGTCGCACTTCTTGTAATCCTTTTTGCGAAGCGCTTCGCTGAGATCGAGTTCGGTTTGTTTTATCTTCGCGTCGAGGTCGCGAATCTCCTGCGGAGTCGTAAAGTTGAAAATCTTCTTTCTTGACGCCGCCTCGTCTATGAGGTCTATCGCCTTGTCGGGCAAAAATCTGTCGGTTATGTATCTGTCCGCAAGTATAGCGGCGGAAGATATAGCCTCGTCCGTGATTTCCACCCCGTGGTGTTTTTCGTATTTAGGCTTTAATCCCTGCAAGATCTCAATGGTGTCGTTGACGGACGGCTCTTCAACAAGAATTTGTTGAAAACGGCGTTCTAACGCAGGATCTTGCTCAAATTGTTTTCTGAATTCTTCAAGCGTAGTCGCGCCTATCGTCTGCAATTCGCCTCGCGCAAGCATAGGTTTTAAGATGTTTGCGACGTCAAGTCCGCCCTCGCTTGAACCGGCTTTTAATATCGTGTGAATCTCGTCTATAAACAAGATGATGTTTCCGTTTTGTTTTATGCTGTTCAGCGCGCCTTTGAGCCTTTCTTCAAAGTCGCCTCTATATCTCGTTCCCGCGACGAGCGAAGTGAGATCGAGCGAAAACACGGTCTTTCCTCTCAAAGCGTCGGGCACTTTGCCGTCGACTATCGCCTGCGCAAGTCCGTCGACGACAGCCGATTTGCCAACGCCCGGTTCACCGATAAGCACGGGATTGTTCTTCGTCCTGCGACACAGCACTTGAATGAGACGTTCCGTCTCCTTGCCTCTGCCGATGACGGGATCGAGTTTGCCGTCCCTTGCCTTTTGCGTAAGATCCGTGCCAAATTTTGAAAGGTCTACAAGCGTGTCTTCCCTCTCATAGGCAGACTGTCCCAAATCCCTGCTTTGCATTTGGCTTACGCCGTACTGCTTGGCGCCGTTCATACCGCCCGCACGCCTTTGTCTGTATCCGCTGAGTATGTCGTTGACTTCGTCTCCCGCAGTTCCGCACATAGACGGCTTTCTTCCGCTGTTTTCGATAATCGCATTGTAGGTCGCGCGTTGGAGATTTTCGGGATTTATGCCAAGCCCTGCAAGGATTTTGCAGGCAATGGACGCCGTTTCGTCAAGCATAGCGTAGAGTATATGTTCCGTGCCGACCGTACCGCTGCCGAGGCGCGTCGCAACGTCGCGCGAATCCTCTATGGCGTTCTTCGCGTTCGTGGACATATTCACGTTTGGAATCAGCTCGTAAAAGTCGAAGACTTTGATAAAGTCTTCCGCATACAGTCCGCAGCCGTTAAGCAGCCTCTTTGCGGTGGATCCCTCTACGCACATAAGCCCGTAGAGCAAATGCTCCGTGCAAACAAGCCCGCCCGTCCTTGTGGCGAGTTCGCTTGCGTATGCAAGGACTTGTTTGGAGTTTTCAGAAAAATTTAGCATCTTCCCTCCGAAAGCACCGCCCTGACTATATTGGCTCTGAGTTCAGGCGGAGTTTCTCTTCTATTCTTAATTGCTATCTCAATTGACGCAGGCGAGCAAAGCAGCGCGAGTTTGTCAATTTGAGAGGTTTTGAGTTTCAATGGCAATACGCCGAGGATTATGCCGAGTTTGAGATTTGAAATCTCTTCAAAAAACTCGGAGTATTCAAGAGACGTCGCCTCTCTCAAGAAGTCGTAACTTCTTGAAATCTCGTCAAGCAAAGTCTTACCTTTCTCGACCACGAGACGCTCAAGCGCAACGCGTTCGCAATAGCACATCTTTTTGACCGCCTCTTCCACCTGCTTTATCGTCGTCCACTCGTCTATGCCGAGCGTCCGCGAATTGGAGATTTGATAGAGGTCGCCCGTAGATTCGCTCCCCTCGCCGAACACACCGCGAACGGTGAGTCCGTACCTTTGCTTAAAAACGGCAAGAGTGTCGTCTATCGCCCCCTCTCGCCCGAGTGCAGGCAGGAAGAGCATAACCGACGCTCTCATGCCCGTGCCGACGTTTGTCGGGCACGCCGTCAAAAAGCCGAGTTCTTTGTCGTAGGCTATCGGCAAATTCTTCATGAGGTTCGTGTCGTAAACGTCGAGACGATTAGACGCCGTGCGAAGGTCGAAACCGTCCACCACGCATTGTTCCCTTATGTGGTCTTCCTCGTTGATCATGACGGAAAAACCCGTGTTTCCGCCGTCTACGATGACTGCGCCGTTTTGCTCGTTGTTGGCAAGGTTAAGTGAGATAATATGGCGTTCTATCAGTGCCTTTTTTTGCGATTTTGTAAGTTCGGATATGCGTCTCACTCGCGCGTCGAACACGCCGTTTGTCGCCAGGTACGCGCCGTAAATCTCGTCCTGCAAATTGTGATTTTCACCCTGCATCTTGCGAGGAAACGGCAAGCCCTGCACGCTCCTTGCAAGTCTTATGCGAGAGGAAATGACGCAGGAATCCGTGAGTTCTCTATCGCTGCATTCATCCGCTCGCTTGAACCTTTGCAAGCCGTCCGAAGTCTCCCCGCTGAAAATACGTTCGATAAAATCTCTTTCCGCGGCAAAACTCGGCAAGTCACGTGAGCATAGTTGCACGTTCGAGCCTCGCTGTCCGAGCCTGAACGGAAGACCGAGTTTTCCGACGTGCCTCGTTGCTCCTTGCGTACTCTCGCAAACTTGCAACGCGTATGCGCGCATATTTTCGTAGCAATGAGGACAACCGAACAAAAATACGCTTTCAAAATCCCTTGCGTCCGTCCCGCAAAAAGAGCATACTCGTGAATTGAATTTACGGATTCTATCCACTTCGAATCTCGGATTTATACCTTTTGCGAGTAGCGACTTATAGCACGTCTCGCAATAGACGTACTGCACGGTCACGTTATTTTGTATAGCGCGGTCAAAGACGGTTCCTTCTCGTCTTCCGCACACGTCGCAGATCTTTTGCACAACGCACCTTTTGTCGTTTTTCGTATACGGTTGAAAACTCGCTTTCAAATCGTATTCTTTTGACTATAAGTCAAACTCAGTCAAGTTTCAAGGATTTGAGATATGCGGTGAGTCCGTCCCTCATTTCGTCGCGACGGAGAGCATATTCGATCGCCGCCTCCAAAAATCCCTGCTTGTTGCCTATATCGTATCTTCTTGCCTCGAATTCACAGGCATAGACGTTGCCAGTCTTTTCGGCGAGCAAACTTATTGCGTCCGTAAGATACACTTCACCGCTCTTGACAGGGGCTTTTTGAAGCATATCGAAGATGTCGGACGTGAGAATATATCTGCCGAGCGAGACGAGTTTGCTCGGAAGTGCCGCCTTAGGTTTCTCGATTATTCCGCGTACTTCCGTGATCTTGTCGTCAACGCTGTTTCCGACGACCATAACGCCGCAACGCCTTGCGATCTCTTCAGGCGGGCATTGACATCCGACGATCGTCTTGCCTCCCGTCTTCTCGTATGCGTCGATAAGCTGCTTTGTGACAGGAGCTTTTTCTCCCGTGTACATAACGTCGTCTCCAAAGAGCACCGCAAACGGCTCGTCTCCGACGAATTCTCTGCCCACCATAAGCACCATACCGTTGCCGTTCATCTTCTCTTGCACGCCAAAGGAGATTTTGACTCCGTAGTCCTTGTTTGCAAGTTCATATTCAAGTTGTTTGCCGACGGATTTAAGTTGCTCGTTGAGAGCCTCGTTCGGTCTGAAAAGACGTTTGACGTCTTCCTTTTGCGGAGAGATGACGATGAGAATCTCTTCGATTCCCGACTGCGCCGCCTCTTCGACGATATAGGAAAGCGCAGGTGTGTCAACTATCGGAAAGAGTTCTTTCGGAACGACTTTTGTTGCAGGTAAAAACCTCGTGCCGAACCCGGCGCAAGGAATAATTGCTTTTCTGACTTTCATTTTTTCACCCTTATATATTGTTTTCAAACCGTTATTTTGCACACGACAACTCTAAAAGAGTTGCCGTCGCGATTTTTGTTAGTCTTTGTTGTAGCCGTTCTTGTGAGTGGAATGCCACTTCCATGCGGACGCTATTATGCTCTCGAGACTATCGTATTGCGGATTCCAACCGAGTTCTCTCTTGATCTTTTCGCTGGACGCAACGAGAGTTGCAGGATCGCCGGGACGTCTCGGATCGATTTGCTTTTTGATCTTGATACCCGTGACCTTTTCAACCATATCTATGACTTCTTTCACGCTGAAGCCGTTGCCGTTGCCGAGGTTGTAATAGGTGGACTTTCCGCCCTTTTTGAGATAGTCAAGCGCGCGGATATGTGCGTCGGCAAGGTCGGTGATGTGGATGTAGTCTCTCACGCAGGTGCCGTCCGGCGTCGGGTAATCGTCGCCGTAGATGCCGATGTGATCTCTCGTGCCGTTTGCAACTTGCAATATGATAGGAATAAGGTGAGATTCGGGGTTGTGTGCCTCGCCGATTTCACCGCTCTTGTGTGCGCCAGCCGCGTTGAAATAGCGGAGAGCGACGTATTTGAGTCCGTATGCCTTGTCATAGTCCTGCATAAATTGCTCCATCATGAGCTTTGTTTGACCGTAGACGGATGTCGGATTTTGCGGAGTTTGCTCCGTGATGAGGCCGTCGCCCTGATCTCCGTAAGTTGCCGCCGAAGATGAGAAAACGAGATATTTGACGTTTTCCGCTATCATTGCGTCCAAAAGTGCAAGCGTACCCGCAACGTTGTTGTGGTAATACTTTGCAGGATTTACCATGCTTTCGCCGACGAGCGAGAATGCCGCAAAGTGAATGACCGAATCAACGTCGTACTTCCTGAACGTCTCGCGAAGAAGTTCGACATCAAAGATGTCGCCTTTGACAAACGGAACGTCGGAAGGCACGGCTTCGATGTGTCCCGTGACAAGATTGTCATAGACGACGACGCCGATACCGCGCTCTTTGAGTTCTCTCACACAGTGAGAACCGATATAACCTGCACCACCAGTAACTAAAATCATATTTTTCTCCTTAACGCGCAGCGTATACACGCCCACGCAATTATAATATTCTTTGGACATTATAACTTATTTACAGCCTCTTTGCAACACAAACTTGCAACTTCTCCGCTCAACTTTCAAGAATATTTTTGAACAATCTTCTCTTCTTATAATTTTTGAAAGATTCAAATTAAGTGCATTAGAATAGCGGTTTCAAAAAATTAAATGCATTAGATTAGCGGTTTTCGATAGTCGCCTGTGATATACTCGGCAATATACGTTTGCCATTGTATGACAATGGAGTTCCCTCTTTGGTCATTCACCTCCCTGTTTTGTGTATTAAAAAAGCACCCTTTCGAGTGCTTTGTTGTGTTTGTGCTGTGGCGGAAGATGCAGGACTCGAACCTGCACAAGCATAACCGCTTGGACGGTTTAGCAAACCGCTCCGCTAACCTTTACGGCATTTAGTATTGACTTTTTTGTTTTGATTGCGTATAATATATATGATGAATCGTGTGCTAAAAGAGATACTTTCGCAAGAGAGCCTCCTGAGAATGCAGTTTCTCCACGGTTCATCTTTTTTTATTTGGTTCATAGTTGGATGAAGAACAAGAAAAGACACTTTTGACAAAGCAGCCCAATGTACATAGGCGTACATGGTTGACTGAACAAGGTGACTTGACAAAGTTATTCGCAAACCAACACTCGATGCAAAACTGCGTTATTTGGATGAAGAACGAGAAAAGGCGCTTTGGGCGGGCAACCCAATGTACAAATACGTACATGGTTGAATGAACAAAGCGCCTTGACAAAGTTATTCGCCAAATAACGCAGTTTTGAGTTGTTTTTGGGACATCGTATGGTATATAATAGATTCACCATGAAACAGACAAAGACTATACTTCACTGTGACCTAAACAATTTCTACGCTTCGGTAGAACAAAAGCTGCATCCCGAATACGACGGGTTGCCTCTTGCCGTATGCGGAAATCCCGAAGTCAGACACGGTATCGTACTTGCAAAAAACCAGCTTGCAAAGCAGGCGGGAGTGCAAACGGGAGAGGCTATTTGGATTTCCAAAAAGAAGTGCCCGGGTATTGTCTTTGTCGCTCCGCACTACAACGAATACGTCAAATATTCAAAGATAGTCTACTCTATCTACACGTCGTTTACGGACAGAGTGGAGAGTTTTGGCATAGACGAGTGCTGGCTTGACGTGACAGGGTCTCTAAAACTCTTCAACATGACGGGCGAAGAACTTGCGAACAAAATCCGCGAAACGGTAAAGCAAAAGACGGGACTCACCATATCCGTCGGCGTATCTTTCACAAAAACGCTTGCAAAACTCGGCTCGGATATGAAAAAGCCGGACGCCGTGACAGTCCTCTCGCCTACGGACTATATGTCAAAAATCGGCAATATGTCGCCAAGCGAGATGATTATGATCGGCAGGCGCACGGCACAAAAACTCGAAAACCTCAATATAAACACGATTTACGACCTCGCCAATGCGGATAGAGCGCTCCTGCGCTCGCATTTTGGAGTCGTCGGCGAAAACCTCATCAAGGCGGCGCGCGGCGAGGGCGACGACGTCGTTGCAAAATACTATGAGCATTCAAAACCTAAGAGCGTCTCAAACGGCACAACCACGCCGAAAGACATCACGACGCTCGACGACGCAACGGTCGTCATCTATGCGCTCACCGAACTCGTTGCGGTCAGACTTCGCAACCACGGTCTTCTCGCAAACGGAGTCGGCATATATCTCAAAAATAATCAGTTTGACGGAATATCCAAGCAAATCGCACTCAAAAAGCCGACCTCGAACGCCTCAAAAATTGCGGAGACGGCAGTCGAAGTGCTAAAACAAATCTACAACTTCAATCAACCTTTGCGCGCGATAACGGTCGCGGCAATTCGTTTGACGGAAGAGACGGACAGCCAAATTTCATTCTTTGACGACGGTAGCGACGAAAAGGAAGAAAAACTTGAAAAATCCATTGACAAGATACGCGACAAGTACGGATATCAAACGATAAAGCGCGGAGTCGTCATGAAAAACAACCTGACGGGAAATCTTCACGAAGAGGACGATTTCAGACCGTTTCATCAGTCGAAGACTACCTGAGGCAAATTTTATTTTGCTTCGTCACAACAAAAGGCTTTCAAATCTTCACCGCGTTGTACACTTTTCGTGTTCTCCACAAATGCCACTGTTTAAAGCCTGCCTTTGACTGCAAAAACAAGATTATTTCAAGGCGATTTTTTGTCAAATATTTTTTATATAAAATACTTTTCGTGTTTTGATATTTTGATATACGTATCGTGTTCTACTATTTTTGTGAGCCACTTTTTGTGTATTTTGTTTACTTTTCTATTGAATTTGTTTATACTATAAAAGAACTATGGTAAGAAAGAATATGCACAAAGACGAGTTTGTGCAGCATACAGTCAGTTTTTTGCGAGGTATTCGCAATTCTGCCAAGATAGCAAGGCAGTAAAACAAAAACCAAAGATTATGACAGCAGTTGACATTATCACCGCATTATTAGGTCTTCTTGCCGGTATCGGCGTTTTCCTTGTTGCTATAAAGATTATCAGCAACAACCTCGAATCAGTCGGAGGCAATCGCCTCAAAGCATTGTTTGCAAAAACTTCAAAAAGCAATTTGCTCGGAGTCGGAATCGGAACGGCTGCGACCGCACTCGTTCAAAGTTCAGGCGCGACGACCGTTATGGCAGTCGGTTTTGTAAACGCAGGAGTCATGGCACTCATCCCTGCCGCGGCTATCGTGCTCGGCGCAAACCTCGGTACTACGATAACAGGTCAAATCGTCGCAATCGGCTTCCTCGGAGACGGCGATGGCACGCAAATGATTTCTGCGTCAGTCATTCTCGCCGCTCTTGCAGGCGTCGGCGCATTTATCACCTACTTTGCAAAAAAAGGCAAAGTCAGACGAATCGGCTCACTCATCGCAGGTTTCGGTCTTCTCTTCATCGGTCTTAACACCATGAGCGGATCAATGAAGACGTTCACGGGACCGGAGTCACCGATAAGAGACTTCATCCAAGGCATCAACTTCCCGGGATTCGAAGTCGTACTTATGCTCATCGGCGTATTGCTCACGGCAGTCATGCAGTCGTCCAGCGTCACCTCGTCCATCGCAATCACGATGTACGCGTCTGGACTTCTCACAATAAATCAAGGCGTGTACCTCATTCTCGGTTCAAACATCGGTGCCGTCGTCGTTGCAATTCTTGCAACGCTCGGCGCAAGCGTCAACGCAAAGCGTCTTGCACTCTTCCACCTTATCACAAACATAATAAGAGTCGTGATTTTCTTGGCGATAGCAATGATTGTGGCTTATGCGACAAATCAAGAACATACTATAGGACATCTGTTTGTAAAGATGTTCCCGGACACCCCGGCGTTCCAACTCTCAATGTTCCATACACTCTTCAACGCCGTGACGGTGCTTGCGCTTACGCCGTTTATCAAACCGTTTGTAAAACTCACCGAAAAGATGCTCCCCGAGCGCGTCAAAAAGGGCGAAGAAAAGAAAGAATTTGCCCCTCGCCTCTACTACATCGACGAGCACTTGCTCAAGACTCCGCCTATCGCTATGCAACAGACGAAAAACGAAATCGTCAATATGGCGGGGATCGCAATGCACAACTTCAACCTCTCCTGCGACATCGTTTGCACGCTTGACTTTTCAAACGTAGAAGAGTTTAGACACAACGAGGAACAACTCAACTTCCTCAACCGCGAAATCGTGCGCTTTATCGTCAAACTCTCGTCAAAGGAACTTACAGGTCACGATCACTTGTATCTTTCCACAGCCTTCCACACGATAACCGACCTCGAGCGTATCGGTGACTATGCGGAGAACATCGTCGAATACGCCGAGAAATTGCAGGCGGCAAACGAGTCCTTCTCGGAGACCGCCGTCAAGGAGATAAGAAACTTGCAACAAGCCATCGACGACCTCTTCCAAAAGGTTATGAAGGCGTATGTCTCAAAGGACTTCCTTGCGCTTGCCGAGGCTGACAAGATAGAGGATCAAATCGACGATTTGACCGATCAGATGTCCGAAAACCACATCAAACGTCTTGCGGAAGGCACCTGCACACCCGACGTCGGCGCACACTACCTCTCCCTTTGCTCGAATGCCGAACGTGTGGCGGACCACTTTATTAACGTGGCAAAGACTATTCGCGACTTCGCGAATTAAAACGCACAATTTTGCGACCTGCGTTGTCAAGGCGCTTTGTCCGTCAGACCGTGTACGCCTATGTACACTGGGTCTGCTGTTCAAACCGCCTTTCCTAGCATCTCATCAAAATTGTGCGTTTTAATAAAAAAGATTATTTAGTTTTAAACTAATCAATTCATTTTATAGACAGGCAAAATTATGGAAATCGTACTTGCAACCAACAACAAAAACAAACTCAAAGAAATGCGCGCAATCCTTGGCGGGCATTTTGAACGTCTCTATTCTCTCTCCGACCTCGGCATCGACGTTGACGTCGAAGAGACGGGTTCTACCCTCGAGGAAAACTCGTATATAAAGGCAAAAGCCATTTGCGACCTCACGGGCAAAATCGCGCTCGCCGACGATACGGGGCTTATGGTTGACGCGCTTGACGGAGCCCCCGGAGTATACTCGGCACGATATGCGGGAGAGGCGCACGACGACGCACAAAATCGCGCTCTCTTGCTCAAAAATATGCTCGGCGCAAGCGACCGCTCCGCGCACTTTGCGACAGTCATCACCATCTGCTATCCGACGGGCGACGTCCTCTCCGCAAAAGGCGTAGTCGACGGATATATCGCAACAGAGGAGCACGGCGAACACGGCTTTGGCTATGACAGTCTCTTCTACTGCCCGGAGATCGGCAAGACCTTTGCCGAGGCTTCTCCCGAGGAGAAAAACGCCGTAAGCCACCGCGGCCGCGCACTCAGGAACACCGTTGCAAAACTCGAACAACTCGCACGCAAATAAAATGAAAACTATCGTCGTCTTTTCCGACTCGCATGGATTTCCCCTGCCAAAGAAGCTCGTTGACGTCGCCCTTGAGAGCGACTACGTTTTCTTTTTGGGCGACGGGCTCGGCGGACTCGGCGATGTGCTCCTAAACGACGGTTTTCACGCCGTTAGAGGCAACTGCGACGCATATTGCGGCTTTCCCGAAGAGGAAGTCGTACAAGTCGAAAACGTCAAATTCTTTCTCACGCACGGTCACAACTACCACGTCAAATCCGACAGGCTGTCTTTGAGTTACCGCGCGCAGGAGGTCGGAGCCTCCGTCGCTCTCTACGGGCACACGCATTTCGCCCTCGAGGAGACGGAGCAAAACGTCCTACTCCTGAATCCTGGCGCAATAAGTTCTCCGATTATCGGCACGCCGTCCTACGTCTATATCGTTGTGAACGGCGACAAATTCACTTACAAACTCGTAAAACTGTGATTACCCCGCATATAGAGGCTTTATTTCTTGCAAAAAACGTTGCAAATCGCCCGGTTTTTGCGACTAACTCAAAAAACATTTATAATCTGCGAAAAAACACTTGTGAAACTCAAAAAAATGTAGTATTATAACAAAGCCGTGGGGGTGTGGCTCAGTTGGTAGAGCGTCGCGTTCGCAACGCGAAGGCCAGGGGTTCGAATCCCCTCATCTCCACCATACGCAAATAATACGAACCCTGATGAAAAGTCGGAGTTCGTATTATTTTTTGCAAAAGACTTCTTTGGAGTCAAAATACCACGATGAATACGGATAATTTCAGCGAAAGCCGGGCGGAAACGCTCGGCTTTTTCATATATAATTTGAACCTTCTTCCCGTTGTTGTGATCGGAGAATACTTTTTCAATAAAGATGGAATCCCTCCGATTTATTTGCCTTCTCGTTGTGGCTATCGTAGCACGGAGAAAATCGGAAGCCAACGGGAAAAATTATCGCTGAAAACTTATATAATACCGAGAGTCGGACTTGATAAAAAGTTCGGCTCTTTTTTTATTTACGCAATATTTTTTCCTTTTTCGTTGACTTCGGGGATAAAGACCGAAAGTAGTTTGAATTATTGCTTTTCTTCGTGCTGTCGTTGCCCCTGCCGGAAGGCAAATAAATTATTCGGAGGTATTCCAAAATGAAAAAAGTAGTATTCTCAATCACCAACGTAAGAAGTAAATCGGATAAGAAATTATCCGGTTTCGGGTATTTGACGGAAGGTAATTTACTCTGTCCGTGCATATCCAAAAACAACAAACCTTATATCCGTATCTTTGAAGACGTTGAAAAGGCTTGCCACGCTGTCGCCAACAAACAAGACGAGTTCAAGGGCTATATCACAATGTACTTTACCGAAGTTCCCGTTTACAGAGAAAAAGACGGCTCTTACGATATGCTCGACCTCGAAGTCGAATATCAAGTTTGGTACAAATTTGTAAAGGAGTAATGAAAGATGGCTGAATATCAATACTTTGACGGTGAAACCTTTATCACCTTTGACATTGTATCCGTAAACGAAAGAACGAACGAAGTTCAAATTGCCGTTACTAACAGGGGCAAAATAAGCGTCATCACTTACGACTTATACACCGATGAAGACGGCGAATACTTCGAATACGGCTGTATGTACGAGAAAATATATCTGGGTGACTTTTCGGAGGCGTGAAATGGACGGCAATATCAAAATCGTTATCGGCTCTTGGGGCTCATACAACGAATGTAACGAAAGAGCGTTAGGCTCAAAGTGGCTCGACCTTTCAGACTACACCGATTGGGAACAGATCACCGACGAACTCAAAGAAGAAGGCTTTATTCTCGATGGTATCGACGAAGAACTGTTTATTCAGGATGTCGAAGGCTTACCGTCGGGCTGTAAGAATTGGGATTATACCAACCCGCAAACGCTATTTGAAACTCTCTATGAATCGGGCGTTTTAGACGACGAATACAAGTATAACGTTCTGATGGCTTACCTTGAAGTCCGTTGCTACGACGACTTCGAAAATCTCGTATCTTCCCACGGCTCCCGTTGGAACGACGATATCAACCTTTATAAAGGCTACGATTGGGAAGATTACGGACGCGAAATGTTCTCGTGTTCCGGTTACGACCGAGAAATACCCGAACACCTGCAAGACTTTTTCGACTTCGAAGCATACGGAAGGTATCTCGGCGACTACACCGTACAAGAATACAGCGAAGGCTTAATTGAAATCTATTAAAAAACAAGGAGATAAAAACTATGAAAATCACTATCGAAAAGAAGAAACAAGAAGCAATCGAGAGAATGAAATCTCTCAAACTCTACCCGAACGTTATCAAAGAGTTCGAGAAAGAAAACATCGTCAATAGGTCCGAAAACGGCGGTTTTCTCTATTGGCTGAACGATGAACAGAAAGAAATCGTATCTGCCTTCGAAACCGAACACGACGTACTTGTATATCACGTTATACATAATTTTACGCAAATGGGAGAAATGCTTACCTTCCTTTACGTATCGGACGATGAAGAAGAATGGAAATACGACCGCGAAGACCTGAAAGACGGTTACGCCTGCGCTTACGTCAAAAACCTTACAGACGATATGTTTTCGGAATTCGGCGGCGTTTGTATCGAGCCGAGAATCGGCGGACTTGTCAGAACGGCATAAGGAGATTTGGCGATGAAACCTTTTAAGACAATGGCTCACATAAACTCGCTCGGCGGTAAAATGGCGGAAATAACCGTTCTGGATAAGCCGAACGAGAACGAAAACAAGTATATAGTCGAATATAGCGGGGTTAAATGCTCCGCTATTTTCAACTGGTTCGTTTGCGAATACTACGCAGATGATATTTACGGAATTATAAAGGAGATTTGAACGATGGCAACTATCACGGAACTCAAAAAGTATCTTTTGCGAAGATTCTTCCTTTTTAACTGTCTTTTTCACTATAACTGCCTCCTGTTTTTGTAGCAGTCTATAAGGCAAACTCGCAAGTTTCTTTCGACTTCAAAAATATTTTTTCTCTTTTTTTCTCTAACTCGCAAATATCTTGCGACTTTAACTCGTAATCTCTTGTTTAGACAGGAAAGAGGCATAACGCTTTTTTTCTTTCTCGTTGGAAAGCCTATCCGATTTCGGTCTTAAAACAGTCAAAAGACAAAACAACGACCGAGCCACCGCAAGGGTAAAAAATATAGTGAGAACTTTCAAAAGACAAGACATCTCCCAATATTTTTTACTTTTTCCTTGCTGTGTTCGCCGGAATCGGATTTAACGGTTTCCGTCGAAAGACAAAAAAATAGTAAAGGAGAAAAAGTATGAAAAAAGCAGTTATTTACGCGCGTTATTCCAGCGATAGCCAAACCGAGCAGTCTATCGAAGGGCAACTTCGTGTTTGCAAGGACTATGCAAAAGCCAATAATATCCTCGTAGTGGATACTTACATAGACAGAGCGATGACGGGCACAAACGACTTGCGCCCCGATTTTCAACGTATGTTGAAGGACAGCGCAAAGCACCAATGGGAAATCGTCCTTGTGTACAAGTTAGACCGTTTCTCTCGTGATAAGTATGAAACGACTATTCACAAACACACTCTGAAAGAGAACGGCGTTAAGTTAATGTCGGCGATGGAAAATATACCCGACACACCCGAAGGAATTATCCTTGAATCGTTGCTCGAAGGTATGAACCAATACTATTCGGCGGAACTCGCCCAAAAGATAAACAGGGGTTTGAAAGAGAGTTGGAGCAAAGGTCAGACGACCGGCGGAAGAACTTTCTTCGGATATGACGTTATCGACAAGAAATGCGTCGTCAACGAATATGAAGGAAGTATCGTTCTCGAAGCCTTTACCAAGTATGCACAAGGCTACAAAGCACGGGCTATTGTTGAGATTTTCAAAGAAAAAGGCTACCGTCGCAAGAACGGACAGTATATAGACGAAAATTACCTTTACCGTATCTTGCGCAATATCCGTTATACTGGTATCGTTGAGCATCAGGGCGTCGTTTACGATAAAATCTTTCCGAGAATTATATCGGACGAACTCTGGCGAGCCGTCAGTTCCATTACGGACGATAACAAGATAGCGCCGAGCCGCAAGAAGGAGATATTCGACTTCCTTGCCGCAAGAAGGAGATATTCGACTTCCTTCTTTCGGGCAATGTAGTTTACGCAAATGGACACACAAAATCTAAATTAGAATTAAAGCAGTCAAATCAATGTAAAAGCAAAAGTCGGGACTCCTTACGGAATCTCGACTTTTTGTCAACATATTTAGAACGCTAAATTGAAATTTATCGTTCTATTGCTCGTTCCATTAAAAGAATTGTGCCGTGTTCCTGTTCTCGAACTTCGCCGGTTTTAGTGAATTTGTTTTTAGTCCAAAATCTTTCGCTTTGCGGATTGCCTTTGTCTATTCCCAAGCGAATAGAATCAAAACCCGCTTGCTTTATTACATCAACACAATGTTTGATAATATGACTGCCAACGCCTTTTCCTTGATATTTAGCATCAACCATAAATAAGCCGATAAATGCTGTCTGTTCATTCGGATAACCTAAAATCAAATCCATTATAGCAACCAATTTTTCATCGCAGAAAAAGCCGAAATAGAATTTATCGTCAAATGCTTTATTCGACGGTAACGCGTGCATATCTTCTAAAATGCTTTCTTTCGTAACAAACGGTGGATGATACCGATAAAATAACTCATTAGAACTACATAGCGAAAATACAGTATCAATATCGCTCTCATATAATGCTCTTGCTTGATAATCGCTTGAAAAATCTTCTATTTTCATATTAGTAGCCTTACGCCAAATTACTGTTTATCGTACAGTCATTATAGCATATTAGAATCGAAAAAACAAGCGATAGATAACGACACTAATAAAGTAACACTCACTTTTGCTTTCGACAAAACTTTCTATAAAAACATTTTTCACCGCCCGTTTATGGGCGGTGAAAGGCTTGCAACGAACAAAAGTTTGTGATATAATGCACACTACCACAATGTAGTTTGTGGTAATGTACCCTTCGGGGTAGAAGTTCCGCAATGAGCAAAAGCTCATAGAATGCGGAAGGTTTTGGGCGGTATATTCGCCCGTGCCTTAGCTTACGGATATAGCGTAGGTTTTATAATGTTACGCAAAATTCGTATGCCGTGATAGGCTTTTATTGTTGTACAGTTTTGTATGACAATGAGTGCAGCCGGAGTTATCCGAGATCTCTTTGAGAGTGCGAAAGTCGGATAGCGTAGATGGTCTATTTTGTGTTACAAATTTTTATGAAAACGAGGTATCTTTTGAGCTAACAATAAACTAACAATTCAATAGAATGGTTAACCACCATAGAGCAAATTTATATTGCTAAACACGGTTAGAAGTCGGTGATTACGTTAAAAGTATCAGCGGCTTTTTTCGCTCCTTTTTTACGGTATCTTTCCCACTCTTTCTTGCGTGGACGAAGATATAAATAATCATTAATCGGAGGTAAAACACTATGCGAAAGCAGTCAATCAGACCGCCTTAAACGGCAAGCAAACGGAAAGCAAACACGCACGCCAACCGTACTGTTACGGGAAGCAAAATATCGTCGCGGACGGGCGTCTATACCATAGGTATAGCACACTATACTTATTCCGCTTCGCTACATAAGTTCGTGTGCCCTGCGGGGCTTATTTGCGGCGATAAAACATTAGAAAATTATTTTGGAGGAAACAACTATATCTTATCTGATTTGCACACTGAAAAAGTATAACAACAAAAAGCGCGACAACGTAACGCCTATCGAAAAGGAAAACGAGCGCGACGAGAATTACAGTCCGGACAACCCGCAAATAGACTTGTCGAGAACGCACAACAACTACCACACCGTCTATCCGCAAGGCAGTTATATGGAGTATATCAACGAAAGAATTTCCACTCTGCCCTTAAAGCGAAAAGTACGAAGCGACGCGGTATTGATGTGTTCGTTTATTATCGGATCGGACGGTAACTTCTTTATCGGCTTAACGCCGTGGGAACGGCAACGGTTTTTTGAGGACGCTACGGAGTATTTTGCCGAAAGATTCGGCAGAGAGAATATCATTTCGGCGGTAGTCCACGCGGACGAAACAACACCGCATTTGCACTTAAATCTTATTCCTATCGTCGGGAACAAGTTAAGCGCAAAGCAGTTATTCACGCGAGCGAGCTTACGTGAATTGCAAACAGACTTTCACGAGAAGGTCGGAAAGTGTTGGGGTTTGGAACGCGGCAAGGAAGGAAGCCAAGCAAAGCATATCGACACGGCAGAGTTCAAAGCCAAGACGATTATAGACCGCGCCGAAAAGAGAGCCGAAGAAACGGAAAAGCAAGCCAAGACCAAAGTCGAAGAATATTTGAGCGGTATTGAAAGTTCTATCGAAGCCGAGCGCAGTAAGCCTATTCCCAAACGCAAGAAAGCGGTTGAAGCGGAAATAGAAAGTTTGCGCGTAGAAAACGCGGCGTACAAAGAGCATATCGCTATCAAGAACAGAGATACGGACTATTTGTTCGAGCAACTGCAAAAAGCGGAACGGCAAGGCAAAGCAAACGACACCGCTTTCAAAATGGTAACGGATATGATGAGCGCATATCCCGACGAGTTCGACGCGCTTTTGAAAAAGTCAAGGGCAAAGAAAAGCCCGCCTACTTCCTTTAACGGAAACCGCAACACAAGCGGCAAAGGCGGCAAGTAAAAACAACTAAATAGACAAACAAAGACCGTGAAGAATACGTCCACAGGAATATGAGAAGTTAAAAGGACTGAAAGAGCGTTCACGGCTTTTTTATACGAAAAATACCGCCTTTGAGCGGATACGCGACATAGAGCGCGTTAAGATACGTGCATAGAACACGGAGGAAATCGAATATGAAAACTGAATATGAATGATTATTAAATTTTTGGAGGAACAACTACGAACAAGACGTTGGAACAATTACGCGAGGAGTTTGCAGGCGCACCCACTTCGCAAAGAGAGTATATGATTGAGGGAAAAAGATACATTGTAACAAGCCACTTTTGCGGAGATAAGAACGTGGACGAAGTTTTACGAAAGATAGCCGTTAATCGTGCATACCGCGACGCAGGCTTAAAAAACTAACTTTACTATCGGGCAGCTTTGAAATTTATTAAGCATAGCCGCCCTTCACATATCGGATCGGGCTTGCCAAATTCGGTGTATTGTGGTATAATACCCGTACATTGAATTTGGCTGCTTTGATTCAGAGGAGTAAAATAAATGAAATCAAAGCAAATACAACTGAATAACAAAGTTGGACTATATATGCGACTCAGCAAGGACGACGAGCGTCAAGGCGAGTCGTTGTCTATCGAAAACCAGCGCAATATCTTAACCAAGTATGCGCAAGAGCGCGGTTGGACGGTTATAGACGAATACGTTGACGACGGGTACAGCGGAACAAACTTCGACAGACCGCAAGTGCAAAGACTGTTAGAGGACGCCAAGACAGGCAAAATCGACACGATAATCGTAAAAGATTTATCCCGTTTCGGCAGGAACTACATCTTTGTGGGACAGTACGTCGATTATATTTTCCCAATATACAATATCCGCTTTATCGCCATTTCGGACAACGTAGACACGGCGAACGTAAACAGCGCGGGAATGGATATGATGCCTATAATGAACATCTTTAACGAATGGCACTCGGCAAACACGTCAAAGAAAATTCGCGCGGTAACCGAAGCGAACGCAAAAGCGGGCAAATATCGTTCTACTCACGCGCCCTACGGTTACGTCAAAGGTACGGGCGATAAATGCTTACCCGTAATCGACGAGCCGGCGGCAACTATCGTCAGACGCATTTTCGAGATGAGAGCGACGGGAAAGACGTTAAACGAAATCTATACCGTTCTCAACAACGAGAAAGTCCCTATCCCCGCCGTATATCTGTATGAGAAGTTCGGCGTAACCAACAAAAAGCCGAACAAGAACTTATGGGCGGACAGTATTCTTCGGAGTATTCTCAAAAACCCGATGTATCTCGGTCATTTGATACGTTTGCGCTATACTACCGTATCTTACAAGAACAGACGGCGCACAAACCGCGAGCCTATCGTATTCCCCAATGCGTTCGAGCCTATCGTAACGCAAGAGCTTTGGGATAAATGCCGAGAAATCGAGGAGTCGGTTGCAAGCCACGGCAAACACACTTCGAGAGGAACAATGCACGTTTTATCGGGACTGATGTTTTGTGCGGACTGCGGCGGTAAAATGAAGCTCGGACAGCAAGATTTGAAACCGTCCAAAGAGCATCCCGAAAGACGTATTCGTTACCACTACATTTGCGGCAATCACTCGCGGTTCGGAAAATTCTATTGCTATAACCACTACATACGGCGCGAGGATATAGAGCAAATTGTGCTTGACGATATACGCGCAAAGGCAAAGCTAATCTTGGACGATGAGCAAAAGGCACGAGCGGACTTCTTGAAATACAAAGAACAAATTTCTGCGGCAAAGTATAACGCCGACAAGAAAGACCTTGCGCAAAAGACGAAACGGTTTAACGAGCTTGAACGGCTGACGCAATCGGTTTACGAGGACAAAGTGTTAGGCAAGATACCCGAAGATATTTGTTTGAAACTTCTTGCCAAGTACACCGAAGAACAAAACGCATTAAAAACCGAAATTGAAGAACTTGAAAACGCGCTGTCCGTCGCAAGCAAGAACGAAGCCGACGTGGATGAATTTATCCGCAGACTCAAACGCTATACCGACGTACCCGAACTTACACGGGAATTGTGCCTTGAACTCATAGAATATATAACAATAGGCGCAAGCCCCGACGACAAAACGGGCGCAAGAGAAATCCACATCTACTACAAACTTTTGGGCAAAGAAACTTAACCAAATAACTACATTGTCCATTTGCGCATATTAGTAAACTTGTCTGCGGACGTTGTAAGCATAGAATGGTCGGCATAAGCGGAACTTCGCACACCGGGGATTCTCATTATTATTATGCTTGTCAGGCAGGCAGGCGTAAAAAGGTTAAATGCCCCACAAAGCCGATACGAAAACAGTATCTCGAAGATATCGTCATCGACACGACGGTAAAACTGTTAAGCAGCGTTTCCGTTATAAGCGAACTCGCGCAGAAGATTTACGACGTCCACCAAAACGAAACGGCAGACGATACGGCGTTAAAGTCTTTGGAGCAAAGACGGAAAGAAGCCTTGCGAGCGCAAAACAATATGATAAAAGCCATTGAGCAAGGCATTATCACCGAAGCAACGAAAGGCAGGTTGACCGAACTTGAAACGGAAATCAATAACCTTGATTTTGAAATCGCAAAAGAAAAAGCGCACAACTACGCTTTTCTGACGGTCGAGCAAATCGAGCATTATTTGAGTCGTTTTGTCTTTGACAACTCAACCGATATGAAGGTGCGGAAGTTCCTAATAAACGCCTTCGTCCGCGAAGTGATATTATACGACGATGAAGTCGTCATCACCTACAACTTTACCGATAGCCCCGAACATCTCAAAGTCAATAAAGAGCAAACTTTAAGAAAAGAACAGCAGATAGAACGGGCAAAATCATCTTCTTCTTTTGATTCAGGTTCGACCATTTTGGCAGGCTCTCCACCAAAAAATACCGTACGAAATGTGCGGTATTTTTTATTGGGAGTGAGGGATTCCCACAATAAATTGTGGCACGGCTTTGCCGTGTGAACCCCTGCGGGCTGACGCTCGATTCACAACAAGTTTTGCCTCTCGCTATTACGGGAGCGTCCAGGTCGCTCCCTACGAATCCCCTCATCTCCACCAGGAAAAGAGCATTTCGGTTGAAATGCTCTTTTCAATGATATCCGTTCTCCGAACGGGTTATATACCTGCGGTATGATATCCGCGGTAGCGGATGATATATGGCTGCGGCATATTGAGGAAGAACGGATATTATATCATGCACAAACGAAGTGCGTGTATAGCATACGGCAAAGCCGTATATCATATCGCAAAGCGATATATCATTGACATTGATTTGCACATTCCGCTCCCTACGAATCCGACTTCGGCGCCACGACGGCATCCGCCGAAGTCGGAAACAAGAAAAGGCACTCAGCCTAATGTACATGAGCGTACATGACTGAGCGCCTTTTTGCAGTTGACGAAGTATATCGCCAAATAGCGCGGTTTTTTAGTGCTTTTTGAAGAGAGCGACGAAGTCTGCCCAAGTCTTCTTCTTGATGACAAACCAGAAGATTGCAAATCCGCCACATCCAAGGGCTGCCGCACCTGCGACAGAGCCGATGACGATGCCTGCGATTGCACCACCGCTCAAACCTTGCTTTTCTTCGGCAGGCTTGATCTCAGGTTGGTCAGGGTCGACAGGTGTCGGGCCCGGTTGCGGATCAACAGGTGTCGGGCCCGGTTGCGGATCAACAGGATCAACAGGTGCCGGTTCTTCATCGTTCCAAAGAGCGAAGAGTGTCACGTCATTGTTGACTTGGATCGTTGCTGCTTCGATCTTGGAGCCGTTTGCCGTGAATGCCCAACCTGCAAACACTTTGCCGGTCGGAGCCGTAAACGGACTCTCCGGAAGCGTGAAGTAGGTGCCGTGTTCGACTTGTTCAGCCGCCTTGGAGCCTGTACCGCCGTTTGCATTGAATGATACGGCATGCATAGTTGGGAGATCCTCCCAAACCGCTGTGACTGTTGTTGCGTTGTTGATGATGATAGAAGCGCCAACAGCAACTGCGTTGCCACCGATGCTCCATGATTTGAAGCGCTTGCCGTCAGGTGCAGTAAAGCCGTTTGCGGGGAGCGTATAGGAAGAGCCTTTGTCAACTTGTTGCGGAGCCATAGAGCCTGTGCCCTCGCCTGCGTCGAATGAGACTGTGACTTTGATATACTTCCAAACAGCGGTGACTGACGTGTCGGCAGTTATAGTGATTTCGTCGCCGACGTTCTTTTCGACGCCACCGACAGACCAGCACTTGAATTCTTTGTTGGCAGGAGCAACGAACAAATTGGCAGGAAGTTCAAACTTGTCGTTTTCATTGACGAGTTCGTTCGACATAGTTCCTGTGCCTCCGCCTGCGTCGAATGAGACTGTGTATTGCGGAATCGCCTTGTAGGTTGCACTCACCGCGACTGCCTTTGCAGGCATGACGAACGTTGTAGAAGCAGACGTTGCAGAAGCAAACGTGACGCCGTCTTCCGTTGTCCACTTGTCAAACAAGAAGCCTGACGCAGGAGCGTTGGCTGTGATTGTGATGACGTCGTTCTCTTGAGCAAGAGACGCGCTTGCGATACCGTTTGTCACGGTCACTGCGAAGTGCGGGATCTCGTCGGAGACAGCGGTAAGCGCCAGCATCCAAGCGGACTGAATGTGGTTGTAGTTGTCCGGATAGCTAAGTGCCGTACCGTTCAAAGTCACGGACATCTGATTATTAGGGGCAAGAACATAGCCGGAAGCAGGTGCAAATTGAACGAAGAAAGTATATTCTTTGCCCGTTTCGTATATCGTGTCGGTCAAAGACTTATAACCCGCTCCCTGCCAAACCGCCGTGAGGGTAGCCGTATAATTGGGACTGCCCGTCGTGAGAGTCTGATCAATATGTTGACCGTTGATAGGAGCGTCAAACGTTGCCGAGACGCTGTCGATGATCGTGTCATAATTGGCTTTCAAAATGACGTTGCCCGCAGGCATAGAAAAGTAGGTGTGATCCGCTGTCGCATCTGCAAGCGCGACTGCCGCACTACCCGCCTCAACCGTCCATTCACGGAACTCTTTGCCCGTGAGTTCAGGAGCTACAATATAAACGTTTTCATCTTCCGCCGCTCTTGCAATCGGATTGGCCGAAGAGTCGGTTGCCGTGCCGCCCGTGACCGTGACGGAATAAGCCGTCTTTGGTATAAACTCAACCGACACTTGTCCAACGTTGTTTGAGTTGGTCTTGGAAGTTGCATAAACGACGATATAAGAACTGGCTGCAGCCTCGTCTGCGCCGATCGTAAGCACACCGGAAGAAGAGATGACGGTGGCAGCGGACGTGTTGTGACCGATAGACCAATCTACGTTTTCGTTGCCGACGCTTGCTGTGAGCGCGATCTCATCACCGCGGTAGTATTTGGCATCGACATAGGACACAGTCAACAGTTCGTCAACGACGATCGTGTATTCTTGTGTGTCAGAGCCAACATAGTTGGCGGCTTTCAAAGTGAAGGTATACGTGCCTTTTGTTGTCGGTGTTCCGTATAGGCGCCCGTTCCAAGTGCCACTATTGCCGAGAGACAAGCCCGTCGGCAAAGAGCCGCTCTCAACAGTCCAGTCAACAGATGCACTTATGTCACTGTTCGCGACCAAATCAAAACCGTAACTCTGATCGACGACCGCATTGTCAACGGTTGTAGTCTCAATGCTTGGAATCCAACTGTCCGCATAGACGACAAAGTTCAACTGTACGTTGTCAGAAAATTCCGTGTTGTCTGCGTCCGTACATTTGATAGTGATAGAACCTGTAGCGGTGTTTGTCGGCGTGCCGCTGACAAGACCTGTGCTTGAATTGAGTGAAAGTCCTGAAGCAAGACTGCCGACGATGACTTCCCAAGTGTAGTTGCCGGAACCACCCTCAGCCGCAAGTTGTGCGATGTACGGTGTGCCGACGTGTCCCATCGGGAAGGAACCATTGGTAAACTCACCCGGTCCCAATTCCGCAGAAACAGGATTGCCACCGACGGAGACGATTTCCACCGCAGCAGCGCCTGCACCAACGGTGTCCGTTTCTGCGCTCTGAATCTGATTCAATTCTACGCTGCTTGAGACAACAACAAGTATGCTCTTGCCAATACACGGCTTGGTGAGCTCAAACGTATTGCTCGTTCCGTTTTGAAGAAGAACCCATGTTTCATAGGGATCACTGCGATACCAACGATAAGTCAAAGTGCCTGTGTTGTTGGTGTCTGTGACAGTCGCCGTGAGGGTCTCGCCGTATTCCAAATCACCCGTGATAGTCACGGTGCCTGTAAGCACTTGCGGAGCGTGTGAACTGTCATACTCCCAATCGTCAACATAATAGACAGGTGCGAGTGGCTCGTTGTATTGATTGTAAACCTCGATTTCGATATCATAAGTGCCGTTAGGAACTGAAAGAATTGCAAACTCGGGATAAAGGTCTATTGGCAAATCATAATTATCACCACCGCCGAAGTTGTCGCTCGTGCGATCGGATGACCATATAGAAAAACTGCAGTGATCAAGCCCTTCAACGTCCGAAATGCTGAGTTGACCGTTTGACGATATAGACACGTGGCCGTCAAGGTCTGCTACTGCGCTTGCAAAGGTGTGCGTGCCACTCGTTGCTACAAGACTGTCGCAATAATCTCCGCCGAAAGGAGCCACGGCTTGAACTGTGAAATAATAGGACGTGTCAGTTTGAAAGCCTGCCCAAGAATAGCTCGTTCCGCTGTGAATGTTCTCATTAGTTACGAAGACGTCTCCCTCTTCCTCATAAACATTCAAGCTATAAAAACTTGCCCCACTAACGCCAACCCACATAAGAGTTGTGTGATTCCACTCAAGTTCTGTAGGCGTCGAGAGTCTCGTTTGTGTGTTTGTGTACGAATACTTAGCATACGAGACATTGTAGTCATATTCAGGGTCAGTGCTATAGCCCGCATCGCTTGTTGACGTCAAAGAAATCTGAACGCCATGTTCATCCATTGCATATACATACCAATCGTATGTGTCAGTTTCACAGTGGTAGTCTGCTGCAAACGCACTTAGGTCTGCAGAATTGGTTGTGTAGTCTCTAGAACCGTTTCCGCCATCGGCAACTATCAAAACATGATACTCGGTTGCGCCCGTAAACGCGTCCCAACTGAGGGTATTGCCAACCAGTTGCACGTTTGAGAGTGCAGGCAAATCCGCATACGCAGTTTCGTGTGTGCTTGGCACGAGCGCAAAGCCGAACGCCAAGGCAAGCACCATTGCCACAACCACAAATCCACAAATAATCCAATTCTTTGTGAGTTTCATATTTTTGTTCTCCTTTTTTTGATAAAAATCAAAATTATTCTTATACACTATAATTATAAAAAATAATTATCCCTTTGCACATCAGCCAAAAGTATGATTTTTTGAGCAAAAAAAAATGAGCGCATAGCTCTCATTTTGTTTTGTCCGAATTGGATTTCAATATGGGTTTCAACTCTCTTTCTTGTCCTTTATGACAATCCCGAGTCCGCGCGCTTCGGAGACAAGTTCCGTGCGAGTCTTGAAGCCCGTCTTTTCCATAAGGTGCTGTATGTGGCTCTTTACCGTTGCAACCGAGATGAAAAGACGCTCGGCAATCTCGGCGTTGCTGTCGCCCGTGGTGAGTTCTTTGAGTATGTCAAGTTCTCGCTCCGAAAACTCGTGATTGGTGGCGTTGCCTATGCGGATGAGCGGCGTTTCGTCGGGGTATATCTTTTCGCCCGCCATTGTGCGCTCCATAACGTCAATAAGTCCGTTCTTTTGTCCGTCCTTATACCAAAACGAGTCCACGCCTATCTCTCTTGCGCGGGAGAGCCAACTGTATTCGGGCATCGAAGTGACAATGATGATTTTGACGCTCGGAAACGCTTTTTTGATTTCTTCCGCCGCGTCAAGTCCGCTGTGCCCGAGTTCGGTCATAACGTCCATAAGCACAAGATCGACTTTGTTGCTTCTCACCACCGAAATCGCCGCGGACGCATTCGAGATCGAAAGAAAATGCTCAAAATGCGCGCTGCCTTTGACGTATATCTCAAACAACTCGCGCGGTATATCTTGATCTTCGACAATCAAAACCCTATACTTTGGCATCTTGGCGTTCTCCCTATCCACTTTCCACTTTTATTTTACCACTTTCACACGCCATTCACATCATCCAATCGGCTGATTATTTGCGGATTTTTTGAAGGTCAGCACAAGCGTAAACGTCGAGCCGACAACCACCGAAACGCTTGCTCCTTGCGCCTCAAACATTCGTTTCAGATTGAGCAATCCGCCCGTAAATCGAATACCCGCGGGCGGCACTTTGCCGTCGTTTTCAATCTTTGCGACAATCTCGCTCGCGGTCTCGTCAAACGATACCGTCACGTGCTTTGCGCTTGCGTGTTTTACCGCGTTTACAATCGCTTCTTGCGCCGCAGAAAAGAACATAGTTCTTTGTCCGTCTTCAAAGCTTTCGGGAACGTCGTTCTTCCACGTGAGTTCCACCTTCAATGCGTCCGCCAATTTTTCCACTTGACTCGCCACTTTTTCGTCGGCGGGATTTTCGGCTTCCATACACAGAAGAAGCGCGTTTTGCTCCCAAAGCGAGAAGATACGGTCTAGTTCTTCCGCGTCGTTTTCCACGCTCATTGTCGAGAGCATAAGTTTGTTCATTTCGTCGTGTATGTTCACCTTGGCTTGCAATATCTCTTGCCTACGCACCGTGTCGTCTATCGAAAGATTGTAGGCGTGCAGTTTTTCGCTAAGCGCGGAGAGTTCCTCCTTGTCCTTTTCAAGCGCGAGCGTCTTTGCATACTCGCTCGTCACGTCCGACGCTATGAGTTCGTGCAAGGTCTCGCCGCCAAGCACTATTTCACGCTCGGCAAATCGCCAAACTTTGTCTTGTATCGTCAATATGCCATGTCTAGTCGCGTCCGCAATCAGTTTGCCGTTGAGAAGCGGACTGCCGAGTATCGACACGCACAAATCGTTCATACACACGTTTGCAAACAGCACTTTGCCGCTGTCTTCAAAACAGCATATTCCGCAAGGAACTTTGTCCAAATAGTTCTTTATCGCGCTCGGCGTGATATACGTTTTGTCTCGGCGCACGTCAAACACAAGCAATACGACGGACGCAGCCGTCAGCAAGGCGAATATGACAATCCACCACACCCACGCCATTCCGCCAACCGCTTCGCTCGCCGCGCTTATATAGCCGTTTTTCTCGCGCAGAGAGATGTCGAAAATCACTTGCCAGAAGAAATACACGGGCGCAAAAACAAGCACCGCAAACGCCGTAAAATGATAGCGTCTGTTGACTGTCGCAAGCACCGCGGAATATATGTTGACGATGATTATCGCCAACGCCCAAAGTGCGAAACATGCGCGCGCAAGTGATGAAAGAGAACAAAGTGCCGTCACAATTCCACCCCCTTTGCCATCATCGTGAACGCAATGTACGCAACGTTGTCTTCTTGCTTAAAGTCAACCGATACGCCCAGATCCGCAAGCGTCGCCGTCAAATCCCGTGAAAGCGGGGTTTTCAAGTTCTCGAAAGTCAACTTGAAAACGATGTTTTCTTTTGCCGACAAATTGACAAAAACTCCGTTTAGATACTCAAAATTGTCTTCTATCAGCGTCTCAAACGCTTCAAACGTCGCAAGCGCGATTTTTGCGGATATCTTGCAGTCCGCAATGCTTATAAACTCGCTCGGAATGCCCGAAAAATTGAGATAGTGCAACACTTCCTATATGGACAAGCCAAGTTCGCCGATTTCAATCTCGTCCGCTTCTTCCGACATGAGCATAAGATTGGCATATCGCTTTATGTATGCGCCGAGAAGCAAGATTTTGCATCTGTACCTTTCTTTGAGCGTTGCGTCCTCCGACTCTCTCGCCGTTTCCGCCAAATGCTGTATGGATTGGGATTGCTTCCACGTGCGCTTTGCAATCGTGTCATACATAAGCGTTCTTTGCTCAATCTTGGTCTGCTTCTCTTTGAGTTCGTTTTGCAAACTCGTGAGTTCGACGTCTTCCGCCAATCCCTCCTTTGCTTCGGCAAGTTCGTCGTTTAGACGGTCTATCTCCGTCATATCTTCTTGCCAAAATCCGAATCCGCCCGCAATAACCATCTTGTGAAGCACGGTGTGTTCTTCGATACGCGCACCGCTTTCAAGCGCAAATTGCTCCGCCGTCAACGGCTTTGCCAAATAGGAAGAATAGATGGGCGTGCCTTTTTTGTCCGTGATTTGCGCCGATATTGAGAAGTTTTGAAAGAGTTTGCCGTAATCGCGGTTGGTCGGAATAAGTCCAAGCAACATACAACATTCAAGCACCACCGCCGCAGTAAATATGTGAACTTCCGGAAACTCGACGACAGAGTTGCCCGTCAAGAGCAAAACGTACATCACGACGCCCGCCGCAAACGGTATGAGCAAGATCCACGCGTTCTTTTTTGAACTCGATATGCTGCACTTTACGAGCATAATGACGATTGCGACGATTGAAAGCAAAAACTGCCATACGTAAACGACGTAGAATAGCCACCCGCGAGTGTAATCTCCGTCCCAATTCTCAAAATTCGGCTTGAACGCGAACGCCTGCTCGTGCAAATCGTTCGTCAAAACAAGCACCATCAAAACGAGCGTGATCGCAAAAGGTATATACCAAAGTTTCGGCACGCGCCTGTAATCTTTTGCCGCCACAAGCAACGATATGCAGAACAACAGCAAAGGAATCATCAATATCGGCACGTAATAAAGATACCACGCATGCCTCGCAAGTATTCCGATCTCGGACACCGCGCTGTATTTTATGCCCTGTATAACTATGAGCGCAAAAGCCATCCACGACAACGTCTTCATCATCACGGACAACTTGCCCATCGGCGCAACTCTGTGCGAATAATAAAGAACAAGGCATACCGAAAGCACCAACGAGTATATCGTCGTAAAATTGCGCGTCGGGAATTTGTCAATCATTCCGCTTATTATAGGAATGACAATTATTGCGAGCAACGCATAATAAACCGCGATCCGCAAAAGCGCAATCCATATTTCTTGCTTCTTCTGTGCCTTCATATCGTCCTGTCTTTCAAATCTTTACGGTGTGATATCCGCAGTAGCGGGTGATATATGCCTGCGGCATATTGAGGAAAAATATAATAATTTTTCTTTTTTACTATGACATATTGAGGAAGAACGCATACTATATCGTGTAAACACACGGTTTGAGATTCACTTTTCTATCGTAAGTACGTTCTTGCCGTCTTTGCGGGCGTAGGTGACGGACTTTGAAAGTTTTTTGACGATGGTGATGCCAAAGCCGCCTATCGAGACGCCAGACAGGTCGTCGCCCGACGATATATACTTGTCGTCCGAGGCAAGCGGATTAAATTCCGCCCCGTTGGACACTATGACAAGCACTATATTGCCGTTTTCCTCTCTTGCCTCAACGTCGATGACAAAGTCGTCAGTCTTTTCGTATGAGATGAGGTTGTTGAGGAGTTCGTCGAAGATGATGTCAAACTCCTGCAACTTTTGCGTGTCAATGTTTGCAAAATGCGCGTTGAAAGCGGTGGTGAGTTGCTCTATCGCGTCAAAACTCGGGTCGCTAAAATGCACTGAAAACGGTTTGTTGTCCTGCAATTCAAAGGACAAGAGTGTGACGTCGTCAAATGCCTCGCGCTCGCCTACGAACGCACTCAAATCGTGCTTGATTTGAGAGAGCATTTCTTCCTGCGACAAGCCTTTTGCACGGCTTAGAGACTGCTCTATCCTTTCATAGCCGAACTCTTCTCTCTCGTCGTTTATAGACTCGTTGAGTCCGTCCGTAAAGAGGAAAAGGCGTTTGCCTTTCAGATTTGTCTTTTCCACCGCGAAATTAAAGCCTTTCAGCCCGCCGAGGACAAAGTTTGGATTTATATCCATTCGAGTCACTCCATCTTGCGAGAGGATATACGGTCTTTCGTGCCCTGCGCTCACGCACTCCATATCGCCTGTTTCAAGGTCCACAACACCGACAAACGCCGTGACAAACATATTGGTCTTGTTGTTTTCAATAAGTTCGTCGTTGACTTCGCCGATCGCCTGTTTGAGGTCGTGTATCGCCTGCATCTTCGTCTTGATAAGCCCCTTTGCCTTCATCATAAAGAGCGCGGCAGGAACGCCTTTGCCTGTCACGTCCGCGATAACGAGCACTAAATGGGTTTTGTCGACAAAATAGTGGTCGTAGAAGTCTCCGCCGACTTCCTTTGCGGGAGTCATTGACGCTACTATTTGCGAGGCGTCGGTCTCGAACTTCGTCGACGGCAACTCTTCCTCTTGGATTTGCGAAGCGATAGAGAGTTCCGCACTCAGGTGCGCCCTCTCCTGCGCGTCCTTTTCAAGTTTGTCCGTATAGTTGATGATCTCCTGTTCGAGCGTTACGAACGACTTAGACAGGTCGCCGAGTTCGTCCTCCGCGTTGACTTTTGGATCTATGACTTCAAGTTTGTCGCCGTCGAGAGCCTTCTTTGTGAAAGACTTCGTCGTGTTTGAAAGTTTTGTGACGTTTTTGATGATGACAAAATGCACGAGAATCGCATACAACACCACAAGTACGACAGTCGCTATCGAGAGCGCGATAAGTTCGGTAATCAAGAACGACTTCGTCGCCTCGTTTATCGTGTCTTCGTTGTATTCGATAAAGACCGTTACGAGATATATGTCGTCCAAAACGCCCGGCTCGACCTCATCGTGCATATACAGGTCAAAGCACAGCGAGGTGCGGCCGTTTGTCAAAAACTCCGCATATCCGTCTTTCTGCTCCCTTACGCCGTCACCCGCCTGAAGTTCGTAAAAACTGCCGGGGAGAAGCGTATTCGCCTGCACTTTTTCGTCGAGTTGATATTCGGCATCCACCACGTAAACGAGCCTGTTGCGCTCTTCGTCCTTGAAAGCCAAATACGTGTTTTGCACTCCCTGCGTCGCGTATGCGGTCGATAGCATTGCGGACAGTTGATAATAGTTGGACTTCCACCTGAGGTTGTAGAGCGAACTGCTCATTCCGTTGTTGTTCGGATACAGTTGCCCGTACTTCTTTTGAGAATAATAGAGATATTTCTTTTCAAGCGTCGTGAGTGAGGCGATATACTCGGGGCGATCGGCATATTTTGAATTAATATAATCGTCCATATTCTCGTCGTTCGGATCCGCTTCGTAGGCATTCTTGATGTAGTCCCACAGTTCGTCTATCTCGTTCTCTATCGTTTCGCTCGAAAGATTGTCCTTGTACTCGTCAACGCAATGACTGAGCGACGTATATAGGTTGTCTTTTATTCTCTCTTTGTAGATGAAAAAGCTGAACAAAAACGCCGCGACCATAAGCAGGGCTGACAGTCCTGCTCCGATGAGAAGAATTTTGGCTTGTATGTTGAGCCTGATTTTTTTGTTTTTCATTTTATAGTAAGTGCATTGATAAAGCCCGTGACGCTGAAAATCTCGCGCACGACGGCGTTTATATTGTGAATTTCAAGTGCTTTTGACTTGCCGTCGAGTTCGCGCTTTAAGGCAAGCAATACGCGAAGACCTGCCGAGGAGATGTACTCTACGTTTGAAAAGTCGATGACGACGAGGTCTTCCGTGATTTCCTCCGCCTTTATCGCCTTGTCAAATTCTACCGACGTGACAGTGTCGAGTCTTCCGCTGACAAAAACATTCATTGATTCACCATGTTCAATTTTGACTTCCATTTGTTTGTTCTCCTAATTTTATTGTAAATATTGTATTGTTGAGGTTTAGCACCCTCATATAGTTCATTTCGTCGCAGAGTCCAGCGATAAGCGCGATACCGCCCGTCAAATACTCCTCGTCCTTGTCGCACTCGTATTTCGTCGGATCGAACGGCATACCGTCGTCGCGTATTCGAAGAAGCAGTTCGTTCTCGCTGATTTTGAGGTTGACATCGATATAGTTCGCGCTTTGGCGCTTGTAGCCGTAGTGTACGATGTTGGAGATGATCTCCTCGCACGCAAGTCCGATAACCTGCGAATTTCGGTTTTCTACACCGTGCTCGTTCGCGAAGCTAGAGATCTCCTTGGACACGACGACCGCGTTTTCAAGTTTGTTCTCGACGGATATGTCGAACGTGTTGACGTCCTGCTTTTCAAGCATAAATATTCCCTTATACTGCTTATGCTTGATTTCGTAGATAAATATGAACGCATACGTGATGAGAACAACCGCAAATTCGGTTATAACGCGCGCAAGCGCATAGCCGAACAGCCCGTTCGTCTTGAGCAGTACGAGGGTGAGCGGTATGATAAACACCGCCTCGCGTAGGACAACCGTAAGGATCGACGGCACGTTCTTTTCGATAGCGGGATAGTAGTTTGTCGAAAACTTGTTAATTTCAAGCGGTATCGCCGCAATGACGTATATGCGCAAGATAAACTCCGCTTGTCTCATGCCGTCTCCCGCGTCGTTGAAGCCGAACACTATCGCATAGCCCTTCGGCCATATCAGTATGACCGTCATAATAAGCGCGGTGACAATGATGTTGATGATATAGATCTTCCTTATCACCGACCTGAGCGAATATATGTCCTTTTCGCCGTATAGCACCCCGCATATCGTCGGAATAAGCCCGAGAATACCGCCCGAGAACAGGTCGAACACAAAGATAAGGTTGCTGACAAGTCCGAAGATTATGAGGTCTACCGCCTCCGTTATCATACGGCTGAACACCACGTTTATGACAAACGACTGCACCGCGAGAAGCAGGAAGGTAAGCGCAGTGGACACCGAGGCTTTGAGCGCGCCGAAAAATTCCTTTTTCATACCCTTCAAGTTGAAAGTGAAATGGAGCATACGCTTTTTCGACTTCGCATAGAAGATTATCGTCACAAAGCCGAACAAATAGCCGACGGGAAGCGAGAGAGCCGCGCCGTATGCGCCGAGGTTGAACACCTTGATAAAGAGTATCTCCACCCCTACTTTCACCGCGTTTGCGATGATGTAGAACACAGCCGAGAGTTTCGGGTTGTTGTCCGTAGCGATAAAAGTCGCGAGCATGATAGCGATCATAAGGATCGGATCCGTCGCCATATACACGAGTATATATTGGTAGGACTCGTCGATGAGCGACTCCGCAAACAGCGTCGCGAGCGGGCGCGCTACAAACGGAGAGATGACAGCAAACACGCAGGATATCGCCGTACCGACGATCAATGCGCCCGAAAACACCTTGTTCGCCTGCTCGATGTTTCTCTTTCCGAGCAGGTTGCCGATAGCGATAGATCCGCCCGTCGCAAGCGCAAAGCCGGGGATTTGTATTATATACAAAACGGGCATGACGAGCGAGTTCGCCGTGAGCGAATCCGAGCCTATCATGTTGCCGATGATGATGCTGTCAAGCAGCGAGCCGAATTGCATCGCAAATATCATCAGCACGGACGGCAACAGATATTGGTAGAATTTTTTGTCAATGAGTTTCGCGTTTCTTTCCATCAGATGTCCGTCCTTTCAAAGAAGTTGAGGCTTGCGAGCGAGTTTATCGCCTGTTCGAGGTATTTATCGTCCGTTATCGGCCACTTGTAGCCGAGGTGATAGAGCGCCTTCACCGTAAACTCGTTGTCCGTGAGTATGAACGAGTGCGTGTGACCGTCGCTCGCCGCGTAGTTGATGAGCGAGGAGACGAGCATATTCTTCGTTTCGTCCGCCATCATGACTTTCATTGCCTCGAAGAACTCCGCGTCGCTTACGACGTCGATGCCGTAGCCGAGTTTGTTCATAACGGCGATGATGTCGCCCATTTGCACGAGGTGCGAGTTCGCGGCGTGGAAAACCGTGTATTTCTTGTCCGTTTGCGCGAGGAGCAAGATAGCCTTTGTCACCTCGTCGATAGGCGTAAAGTCAACCGTCGCGTCCATAGAACCGACTGGGAATTTGTGGAGCGTCGCATAGCCCTTTAAGTCGCGCATAAAGCCGTTCGTTATGGAGTTCGCCTGGAACTCGCCGTCGCTCTCGCGGCTCATAAGGTTGCCGACTCTTATCACCTTGCCGTCAAGTCCGTCGTCCACTCCCTCCAAAATCGCCTTTTCGGCATTGAACTTCGAGTGTACGTATTTGTTGGAGATGTCTTGACCGATGTCAAGCATATTCTCTTTCATTCTGAAACTCTCTTCAAATTTGCCGTCGATATTCTCGCCTGCGACGGAGAGAGTCGAGATTTGAATGAGTCTGATATTTCTCGCCTTTGCGATTTCTATGAGGTTTTTGACGCCGCCCACGTTGACGCGCTCAATGCTGTCGTCAACCGCAAAATGTTTGACGAGTGCGGCGCAGTTGATTATCGTGTCAATTTGCACATTCGCAAGTTTATCCGCAAGATTTGGCTCGGTAATATCCGATTCTACGATAGTTACGAGTCTTTCGACGTCGTCGTCGAGCGGAGAATCGAAGTAGTAGGCAAGCAGTCCTTTCAGCCTCGTTTTTGCGTCTACGTTCTTGGACGCGCGCACGAGCGCTACCACCTGCGCTTCTTGTCTCAAAAGTTCGCGGAGTACGTGTATGCCGAGGAAACCGGTGACGCCCGTCACCATAACTTTTCCGAGAGGACGGGATTTTGCGATTCCGTCGACAAACTTGACCGTGTTGTAGTCAAGCGAATTTACGACGACGGTCTCCTCTTCTTCCTCCTGCGCTTGCGCCACGGAACTTGCCTGGTTTATATGCTTTTCGAGTTCAAGGACGGTCGGATAGTCAAAGACGTCCTTGTAGGCGACAGGCACGTTCTCTTGCAATGCGAGCATCGCTATCTTCGACGCGGAGAGCGACGTGCCTCCGAGGTCGAAGAAGTCCTCGTCCACGCCGACTTCGCTTGCGCCGAGCGCCTTTTGGAAGATACGGACGAGTTTCTTTTGAAGTTCCGTCTTCGCGGCTTTGTGTTCGCCCTTCTCCTCTTGTTGCACCTCGGGCTCAGGCAATGCCTTCTTGTCTATCTTTCCGCTCGCGGTGAGAGGCATCTTGTCAAGTTGCATCATCACTTTCGGGATCATATACGGAGTGAGCGACTTCGCCATGTGCTTTGTGAGGTCGTCCTTGTCCACTTCGTACGGAGCGGTAAAGTACGCGGCGAGATAGTCGCCGTCCACCTTGTTCTGCTTGACGACGATGATGCTGCGCGAAATGTCCTTGTAGGAGTTGAGCACCTTCTCTATCTCGTCAAGTTCGACGCGAAGTCCGCGCAGTTTGACTTGGTTGTCAAGTCTTCCGAAAAACTCTACGTTGCCCTCCGGGTTGTATCTTGCGAGGTCTCCGCTTCTGTATGCGCGCTTGCCGTCTATCTCGATAAACTTCTCTTTGGTCTTGTCCTCCATGCCGAGGTATCCGATACCAACGCACTCGCCCGCGAGCGTCAAGTCGCCGATGGCGTCTATCGGAAGTACATGCCCCGCTTGGTCAAGAATATACACCGCCGTATTTGCAAGCGGTTTGCCAATCGTGACGTATTCGTCCGTGACTTTGTGATACGTACACGTGATAGTCGTCTCGGTCGGGCCGTAGCCGTTGTAGATGTCCGCCGTAACGCCGAGATCTTTGAGTTTTTGGCAAAGTTCCTGCGGGACGGCTTCCGCGCCCATATCGAGCACTTTGAAGTTTTTGAGCGCCTCGACAAACGGCTTCATATCAATAAAGTTGGACACGAACGACGGAGTCATAAACATAATGTTTACGCCCTCTCGCGTGAGCGTTTCGGCGAGGAGCATCGGGTTTTCGATCTCCTCTTCCGTCGCAATGACGACCGTATAGCCGTGCGAAAGCGGGACGCATTCCTCTTGCAAGGACGCGTCAAACGCAAACGACGCAAACGCGCAGGCGATCGCTCCGCCCTCTATACCGCGATAAAGCGCCGTTCCGCGGTTCGTGCCGTCAACGACGTAGTTGACGAGGTTGCGGTGAGAGATCATAACTCCTTTCGGCTTGCCCGTCGAACCCGACGTATAAATGATGTAGCAAAGCGAATCCTGCGGAATGTCCACGTTCGGATTTTCCGTCTTGTCCGTCGCGAGTGCGGATTCCACGGTCACGACTTTCACCTTTGACTTTGCTATGAGGTCTTTCTTCTCCTCCGCGATAGCCTCGGTCGTAACAAGCAATTTTGCCGACGAGTCGGAGATGATATAGTCTATTCTGTCGTCGGGATATTTCGGATCGACGGGCACGAACGCACCGCCCGACTTGATTATGCCTTGTCTTACGACGTATGCGTCGCGCACTCTCGGCATCATCATGACGACTTTGTCCGCAACCTTGACGCCCTCGGCGATGAGAGCATGCGCCACCTTGTTGCAGTTTTCGTTGAACTCCTTGTAGGTGTATCTTCCGCCCTTGCCGACGACTGCGATCTTGTCGGGAACGAGTTCCGCTTGACGCTCGACAAGTTTGTTGAAGGAGACGTTTTCAAGTTTTTCTTCCGTCTTGTTAAATTCAGCATAGAGTTGTCTATCCTTTTCTGGCAGCGTGTTTATGTCTCTTATGCGCTTCTTTTCGGCGAGTTCTTCAAGCACGAGTTCAAACAGCCTCTCGAAGGATTCTATAAACGCCTCGCCGTAGACGGATTCGTCCCACTCGACGTGAGAACGGAACACTCCGTTTTCGAGGAACACGTCGATAGAAAACGCGCTCTTCGGCGTGTCGGACTCGATAAGTACGGACTCCACTTTGTGCTCGCCTATGCGGTCGAATGTGAAATTGTCGCCTTGATATGCAAACATGATGTCCGCGGTCACGTCAAACTCGTTTGCGATATCCGCAAAGGAATAGAGGTCGTTTGCCTGCAAGTTTTCAAGTTCTTCTTTCATCTCTTGAAGTTTGTCAAGCACGAGTTCGTCCTCTTTGTATTTGACGTAAACCGGCAACGTCTTGACGAGCATAGAGACGGTGTTCGCAAGTTTTGACGACTTTCTTCCGTTGTAAATCGTCGTGTAAAGGCTGTCCGTCTTGTAGAGGTATTTTGAAAGCGTAAACGCAAACGCAAAGTTGAAATATGCGTTCATCGTGAGTTTTGACTCGTCGACGAATTTTGCAAGTTTTTGAGAGTCAACGGAGAGTGCAAAATCTTTGTATGCGAGTTTTGACTCCTTTGCGACCTTCAAATCCTTCTTGACGACGTACTCGCCGTCCATATCTTTGAGCAAATCGACGTAGTATGCCTTTGCTTTGTCAAACTTGTCCGTCGCAAGGTTTTGTCTCTCTTTGAGCGCGACCTCGAAACCGCTTATCATCTCTCTGTCAGGCGTCTCGCCTGCGTACGCTTTGCCGAGGTCGGTGAGCATGATAGCCTCGCTCGTGCCGTCGCAAATGATATGGTGGAAATCAAGGAAGAGATACGAACCGCCCCTTGTGGTGTATATTTCCGCACGATAAAGCGGCGATCCGAGCATTACGAACGGTCTCACTATCGTTTCGGTGTTTATCTCGCCCACCGTGTATTCTCTGACGGTTGCGGGAGCGGAATCCATGCGCTTTGCGCGTATGTCGCCGTCGCCGTTCATCGTGAGAATCGTCTTGACGTACGGGTGAGCGTCTATCATCTGTTCAAGTGCGGATTTGAGCCTTGCAAGGTCTATATCGTCGGGCAACTTGAAAAGAATAGGAATGTTGTAGTTGGTTGTGTTCGGTTTTGCGGCGCATTCGACAAAGATACCCTCTTGCGTCTTTGTGATCGGGTATTCGTCGAGGACTTCAAACTTCTCCTCTTCCTGCTTTTCGCCAAGCCATGCCGCAAGCGCGCGGACGGTGTTGTTTTGTTTGAGATCGCTGTTGTCGACGTCTTTGCCGAACTTCTTTGACAGCAAAATCGCAAGGCGAATTGACGATACGCTCGTAAGCCCTGCCTCGTATATATCCGTCGTCACGCCGAAGGTGTCGTTGCCGAGGATGTTTTTGAGTATGTCGTAGACCGCCTCTTCCTCAGGCGTTGACGGCATCACCTTTTCCGCCGTTCTCACCTTTGGTTCGGGAAGCGCGCGTTTGTTGACTTTTTGGTTTTGGTTGAGAGGAATACTCTCTATCTGCATCGTGTAGGCAGGCACCATATACGGCGGTTTTTTAGAGGCGATAAATGCGTTCAGTTTGTCAACGTCTATCTCCTCGTCCGCAACGATATACGCGCATATATACTTGACGCCCGCGGGATCCGTAAAGTCCTTGACGGTCGCGTCCTTTATGCCCTCGAATTCCCTGATGACTTTTTCGACTTCGGAGAGTTCGATACGGAAGCCGCGGATCTTGACTTGTCCGTCCTTTCTGCCGATAAAGTCTATCGTGCCGTCCGCAAGGTATCGCACGACGTCGCCCGTCTTATACAGGCGTTTGAAGTTCTCGTCCTTGTCAAACGGATTTGAAAGGAATGCCTTTTTGTTCTCCTCATCGCGGTTTAAGTAGCCTCTTGCGACCTGCGGACCCGAGATGTAGAGTTCGCCTTGACATAGGACAGGCAGTCTCTTCATATCCTTGTCGAGAATGTACGACTTATAGTCGCAGTTGATCTTGCCGATAGGCACGCGGTAATACATTTTGTCCACAAGGTATTCCGTGCAGTACACCGTGCCCTCCGTAGGACCATAGCCGTTGAAGAGTTTATAGTTTTTCGGCGGTTCGATAGGAACGAGTTTTTCTCCGCCGACCATGATATATTTGAGCGTCTTTGCCTCTATCATTTCGACGAACTGTCTGCCGACCTGCGTCGTGAGCATTGCGTGCGTTATGCCGTTTTCGTTGAAATACTCGCCGAGTTTTATGAGGTCAAGGCGGAGTTCGTTCGGAATGACATACACGCACCCGCCGTGCGTAAGCGTCGGATAGAGGTCGAGCATATCGGCGTCAAAGCCGTAGGACGCATATGCCGAAACTCTCGACTTTTCGTCCACTTCATGCTCTTTCGCATGGTAGGACGCAAACGCGTTTATGTTGCCGTGCTCTATCATAACTCCCTTCGGCACGCCCGTAGAGCCGGACGTGTAGAGCATTATGAAAAGATCTGTCGGTTCAATCTTGACGTCGACGGGAGAAGAATCTTTGAGAGAGGCGATTTCGTCCGTATACAGCACCTCGCCTGCAAAGTCCGCAAGCAAGTCGCCGAGGTCTCTGTCCTTTATGAGAGCCTTTGCGTCCGCGTCTTTCACCATAAATTCAAGTCGCTCGACAGGGTAACTCGGATCGAGCGGTTGATACGCCGCTCCCGTCTTGATGACGCCGAGGCTGGCTATCACGATAAACTCGGATTTATTGATGAGGACGGACACTTTGTCCTCTTTCTTTATGCCTTTAGAGATGAGGTAGTTCGCAACTTTGTTTGACAGTTCGTCCACCTGCTTATAGGTGTACTTCCTGTCCTTAAAGACGACCGCCGGGTTGTCGGGGTATTTTTGCACCATCTTTTTGAAGGAGTCGACAACGTTGCCCTCGGCGTTTATCATGGAGAGGTCTACAACGTTGAAAGAGTCGAGGAGTTTTTCTTCATCCTTGCTCACGAGATTTACGTCGGAGAGTTTCTCCTTTGCCAAAAACTCGGCAAGCACCGTATCATAGACTTTTATGAGATGCTCGATCGTGCCGTCTTCGTAGAGGTCGGATCTATACTCCGCCCAAACGAAATATTTGCCGTTATCGCGGTGGAGTTCTATTGCAAGATTCTCTTTGCCGTCCTTGCGTTCAAGTTGGTCGACATAGAGTTCTTTGCCCTCGAACTCGGTCTTATAAAAATAATCGCCTTGATATGCGAACATAACTCCGCCGTTTATGCCGAGGTCCTTTGCGATGTCGGAGAAAGGATAAATGAGATTTTGCGTGCTTGACGCAAGTTCTTCACTCGCCTCTTTCACATACTCTTCCACCGTGTCCCTATGCTCCAAATAGAGCGGGAACGTCTTGACGAACATACCCATACTGTGAGCGAGTTCCTTGTTCCTGCCGTTGTTGACGGTGAGGAAGAGCGATTTGTCGTCCATATTGATTTTTGAGAGAAGAAAACCAAATGCCGAGAGGAAAAACGCCGACGTCTTCACGCCGTATTTTGCCGTAAACTTCTTGACCGCTTCGCCGTTTACCGAGAGATTCGACTTAAACACCTTAAACTTCTCTTCGCCGTCCGACTTGTCGAATATGAGGCTCGAATCCGTTTCGGGATCGCGGATAGTTCTTTCAAAATATTCCTTTGCAGACTTGTATTCGCGGCTTAACAGTCTTCTCTCTTCCGCGAGCGCGAATTCGTTTGCGGAATACACTTCCTTGTATGCCTTTCCTCCCTCGTAGACTCTCAAAACTTCGTCGATAAACAACTTTATAGACGTGCCGTCAAAGATGATGTGATGGAAGTCGTACACAAAGTGATACTCGCCTTTTACAAGATACAGGTGAAGCCTGAAAAGGTGATTTTCGAGCATCTCGAACGGCGGAGACTGCACGTCGAGTTTTGAGACTTCTTCAACCTGCAAATCTATATTCTTCGTGCGGATTTTTTTGTAAATCCTGCCGTCGTCACCTTGAAAAAGCACGGTGAATAGATACGGGTGCGCTTCAAACACCTTTTCGACCGCCGCCGAAAAACGCTTTACGTCAAGTTTTTTGCCGAGGTTCACGACGTTTGTGAGGTTGTATGCGTCGGTCGGTTTCAAGCATGAAACGTAAATCCCTTCTTCCGTCTTTGAAAGTGGAAAATAATCTCTCATTTTATCTTCTCCTTTTTTATCAATATATCAAAAGGCTCTTCGCCTTTTTTTGTCACGGATATGGCAAAGTTTTCAAACTCCGTAAGGCGTGAAAAATATTTTTCGCCCTTAAACTCCTTGCACCCCGCAAGCGGGAGCGCGGGAATATCTTTCACTCTTCCGTCAAGTCCCTCTCCGTCCGCCTTTGCAAGGCTCTCTTTTGAAGTCCACACCTTGAAAAAATCTTTGTCCGCATTGATAGTCCAGTATTCCTCGTCGGATGAAACGTATCTTTTCAAATCTTCGTCCGCCTTTCGGACGTTTTCCACGTCTACTCCAACGTCTCGGTTTGCAAGCGCCAAGACGACTGCACCGTCGCAGTGGGATACGTTGAAGAACTTCCCGTCGGCAACCGGCTTTCCGCTTTCCGTCAAAGTCCATTCTCCAACGTATTTGCGTTTGAGATAAGCGGACGCGAGGTGCGCGACTTTGTCGCTTTCTTTGACAAATCTGTCCGCATATTCCCTGTCCTTTGCCGTCACGTATGCAAGTGAGGCGAGATCCAAGTAGGCTGTGCGCGACGTATCGGCGAATATAATCGTCACCCGTTCGTTGCTTTGAGAATTTTGCTTTTCGGTTATTTTGCCCATATTTGCGTCGGCGGATCCGTTTGTCCGCGATAATCGTCCAAGTATATCGTCGGTTTTCGGGAAATGATGTCGCCGTCATTGAGAAGGCTTTTCTCAAACGGTTTTTCATTTTTTCCTCACGCTCCTGCGCGCAACTCGCGGGCGCGCCTTATGCGCAGGATTTTGCTCTTAGCAAAACTAATATACAAAAAAATTGTACAACCAAACAGGCGATTTGTCAAAGTCAACTTTCAAAAAATAGCCATATCTTTGCCGTTTTGCAAAAAACTCCCGCATTTTGAAGAAAATTTGCCATAAATTCGCGGTTTTTCGGACAAAAAAAAGTTGCCCACAAACAGTATGCGAGCAACCCTTTTTATTCCTTTGCCAAGAAAAAGATTTGATTATTTGTTGTCTTCCGACTTTGTCGGGAGTTCGTGACAGCAAGATGAGCAATGCGCGCAGTCGCAACCGCAGTCACACGTCGGCTTCCCTTTTGCCTTTTTCACGATGAAGGAAACGACTACGCCTACAACTATTGCCGCACACGCCACTATAAGAATTATTTCCCACGCGCCCATAATTTTTTCCTCCAGTCTTTGCCGTATTTGTTATAGAGCACGATGCCCGTCACGACGAGTGCGATAACGAAGAGCCAGATGAAGAGCGTCCACCACCAAGAACCGATGGTATAGATCATTGCGCCGATGCAGTAGGATGAAGCGAGCCAGAACAGGAGTGTTCCGCCATAACGCTTTTTGCTGCCGAGTTCCGCCTTTGCAGTACCGACTGCCGCGAAGCACGGGATAGTCGTCATATTGAACGCGATGAACGCGATAAGTGCAGGAACCGTGATTCCGGTCGCCATAATCATGGACTGAACTGCGTCGATGCCGTCTTCCGCGTCTATTGCAAGGTCGCCAAAGTCAATACCCGCTACCGCTGAAAGGCAAGCCGCAAGAGTTGCGAACGTTGCAATAACGTTTTCCTTTGCGATAAGACCTGCGACAACTGCGACGACAAACACCCAGCCGTACGTTCCGAGTTGGCTACCGAATCCGAGAGGAGTAAAGAGCGGTTGTACGAATTGAGAGATGTTTGCAAGAATACTCTCGTTGATCTCTTCGTCCTCGAGGAAGTGCCAGCTGAATGAGAAGTGCGAAAGCAACCAAATGACGATCGTGGACGCAAGGATAATTGTGAACGCCTTCTTGACGAAGTGTTTCGTCTTGTCCCAAAGGTGCGCCATAAGGTTTTTGAATTGCGGGGCGTGATAGGCAGGAAGTTCCATAATGAACGGAGGCGTCTCGCCTTTGAGCGTCGTGCTTCTCATAAGGAGTACGGACGCGATTGCCGCAACTATACCGAGTATGTACATGCCAAAGGTGATGGCGTCGGCGTTGCCGATTCCGAAGTATGCGACGATAGCGCCTGCGACTGCCGTAAGAATAGGAAGTTTTGCACCGCAGGAGAAGAACGGTATGACGCGGATGGTCGCCGTTCTTTCCTTCTCGTCCGCGAGCGTTCTCGTGTTGATCATTGCGGGAACGGAGCAACCGAAGCCCATGATCATCGGCATAAACGCACGTCCGGAGAGTCCGAAACGACGGAACATTCTGTCAAGGATAAATGCGATACGCGCCATATATCCGCTGTCTTCAAGGATCGAGAAGAAGAGGAACAGCGTGAGGATCGGAGGCAAGAACGAAAGAACTGCCGCGAGACCGTCAAAGATACCGTTGTTGATGAGTCCGATCGCCCACGGAGCCATAGAACTCTCCTCTACGAGACCGCCGAGCCAGCCGAAGAATTGACCGACGATGAGATCGTTCCATACGTTGTTGATAAACACACCCGGCGATGCGAGCGCGCCGTCATAAAGCGTCGACAATATGAGTACGCCTGCATTCAAAGGCTCGCCAGCTTCATTCAAAAGCCCAAGGTCTTCGAGTGTTGGGAGCTTGAAAATTGCGCCGAGATACAAGAAGTCTTCGCCAAACGTGAGGTGGAAGATTGCAAACAAAATGACGACGAAGATCGGAATACCCCAAATCTTGTGCGTGAGCACCTTGTCCGCCTTGTCGGACTTTGTCATTTTGAGAGTGTCTTTTTCTTTCTTCGTGACCGCTTGAGCAAAGTTTTTGGAGATATATTGATATCTTCCGTCTGCGATAAGCGCTTCGAAGTCGTCGCCAAAGGTCTCGTCCTCAAAAGTCTCCTTAAATTCGTCGACCATAGGCGCGGTCTCTTTGTGCATTTCAACTTCGATAGAGTCGTTTTCTACAAGTTTGATGGCATGGAAGAGCGGATCTTGGACGTTTTGACCTTTGAGAGCGATCTTTACGTCGCCGATGAGATGAGAGAGCGCGCTATCAGCAAGAACTGTCGTTCCCTCTCGTGCTTGACCGCTCACTTCGTATGCCTTTTCCATGAGTTCTTTAAGACCTGTCTCTTTGAGTGCGGAGATTGCGACGACAGGCACGCCGAGTTTCTCTTCAAGCGCCTTTGCGTCTATCTTGTCCCCTGCCTTTTCAACCGCGTCGATCATGTTGAGTGCGACGACGACAGGAACGTCAATTTCAAGAATTTGAGTGGTTAGATACAGGTTTCTCTCGAGGTTTGTCGCGTCAACGATGTTGATTACGCAGTCAGGTTTTTCATCGAGAATGTAGTTCCTCGCAATGACTTCTTCCGGTGTGTACGGAGAAAGTGAGTAGATGCCCGGAAGGTCAACGATCGCAACGGGATTCGGAGTCTTTTTGTAGACGCCGTCTCTCTTGTCAACCGTAACGCCCGGCCAGTTGCCTACGTGTGCAGTAGAACCCGTAAGACTGTTAAACAGCGTCGTTTTGCCGCAGTTCGGGTTGCCGGCTAATGCAAATTTTTTCATTTGTCCGCAACCTCCGTCACAACACATACCGCTTCGTTCTTGCGGAGCGTGAGTTCATAACCACGCAAGGTTATCTCGATAGGATCGCCGAGCGGCGCTTTCTTTCTCATATAGACTTCCGCGCCCGGGGTGATGCCCATGTCGAACAACCTCCTTTTAATTTTCCCGTCAGCGACGACGCGCTTTACCCTGCCCGTCTCACCGATCGAGAATTGATCAAGAGTCTTTTCCATATGTATTCTCTCCTTATATATAATTTACGATTTAATTTTGTTAGCCCGCGCTAACCCACTTCCGTTTTTAAAGTGCTTTCGCACTATTTAAATGGATTATATATTGATATTTAATCTATTCACTAATAATATTTATATTACCTCGCACAGTTGCAGTTGCAAAAACCGGGATATTTGGATGAGATGCAAGGCATCGTGCTTTGACAAGGCAACCCAATGTACATAGGCGTACATGGTTGACTTGGCAAAGTGCGATAACACAGCAGGTCGCCAAATAGCACAGTTGCAAAAACTGGGATATTTGGATGAAGAGCAAGGAAAGGCGCTTTGAACAGGCAACCCAATGTACATGGCGTACATGGTTGACTGGGCAAAGTGACTTGACACCGCTATTCGCCAAATAGCACAGTTTTTTAAGCGACGAAGATTTTGGTGGAAATATTCCTATCCAACGCAATCCTTCCGTCTTTCACCTTGCACACCACACTACCGCCTGAGGAAGACAAAACAGTTATTTCGCTATTTATTGTGATGCCCAGGTTTTCCAAGTGCTTTTTTGTCTTTTCGTCTGCGGCGATACGCACGATACGCAAAAGACTGTTTGTCGGTGCAATTACTATTGGCATGATATCTCCTCTTTCAGTCCGCCTCGGAAAAAGTCCCAAGCGGACGGTCCGTCTTTGTGAGTTGCGGACAAATTCTATCCGCGGTTATTCTTGACTAACCAATGCCTATTCCGAGTTATTCAAGACTAACTGATATTGTACACACAATTATCCTCCTTGTCAACAGATTATGAACAAAATTTCATATTCTTGCAATTTATCCTCAAACTTCGCCCCGAAGTTTCCGGAATTCCTGCATAGTACAAGCCTCATCTGCACAAAAAAACGAACCGCAAGGGTTCGTATTTTTCTTGCTTGGTGCGGATGACCACAAGCAAAGGAAATTGCAAGCGCACAGCATTTGCAAGAGCCGTGCGCAGTGGACGAGCCACACCAGCACACGCAAAGCGTGATTTGCCTATGGCAAATAAAAAGCGACTCAACTTTAAGTCGCTTTTGCTGGTGCGGATGACAGGACTTGAACCTGCACGCTCGTCGCACTAGAACCTAAATCTAGCGTGTATGCCAATTTCACCACATCCGCATGGCAAATATTATATACGGCTTTTTATGCGATTTAAAGTAAATATTTTGAGACAAAAACAAAATTTTTTTCATTTTCCTCAAAAATTGTAAAAAAAGTTGTTGCATTTTGAGAATATGTTTGCTATTATATTTTGGCACGCGGGAGTGATTCAGTGGTAGAATGCCACCTTGCCAAGGTGGAAGTCGCGGGTCCGAATCCCGTCTCCCGCTCCATAGGAGCAATCCTAAAATCGCGTCCTTAGCTCAGTTGGTAGAGCAACTGACTCTTAATCAGTGGGTCCAGGGTTCGAGTCCCTGAGGACGCACCACAATGAACACAGCAATGTGTTCATTTTTTTTGCTCTCAGTGACTCGAACCCTGCGGGTACGTGTCCGACTTCGGCGTTGCCGAGGGCATCCGCCTCGTTCACTCTGGCTACAAACAATTCACAGGATTGTTTGTTTTACGCTTCGTGCCCTTCGGACGCACCACTATGAACACAGCAATGTGTTCATTTTTTTGCGCTCCCCTCTGTAACTGAAAGTATTTTTGCATTTTATCAATACACGTGTAGCGTTTTTGGGGTGTTTTTCGACAAAATTCGACTTTGCGTTTGTGTTTGGCTTTGCTATATGGTAAAATATGGAAAAACTTGTGGGAGTGGCGTATGCGAAATACTTACGGAATTTGCATATTCTTTATGGTAGCGATTTGTATCGCTGTTTTCGCATTGTGCTTTACGATCACAGGTCAACAGAATATGGCTTTGGCGGAGTCGAAAATCCCTATAACTATTGAGATTGACGACAAAGAAAGCGAGTACGGCGACGAGTTTGCGGAACTCACTGCGCGCATAGTCGAGGGCTCTCTCAAAGACGGAGATACCCTTGCCGACGTTATAGAACTTGAAATCGACGGTGACACCCGCTTTGTCGGCACGTTCGATATCGTCTTCACTGCCATAAACGACGACTACACTGTAAGTTGCGATGCGCCCGGCACGTATACTCTTGTTCCGCGCAATATAAGCATTGCCGTGGACGATAAATCTTCGTATTATGGTGACGAACTCCTCCCTCTCAGCGCGACTTTGACGAGTGGAACGCTGATCGAAGACGATACCCTCGAAGAGATTCTTTCCTTTGAAAAAGCGGAGGGCAAAGTCGCGGGCGAATACGAAATCGACTGCGAGTGCCTCGATGAAAACTACAATGCCGCAATAACAAACGGCAAATACGTCGTTCTTCCTCGTCCGATCACGGTGTCCGTATCCGACGCGGCAAGCACCTACGGCGAAGAGGTTGCAAAGAACAAAGTCGAACTTGAAAACGGTACGTTTGTCGGTTCCGACACGCTTGAAACCGTCGTATCTCTCACCGAGCCCGACGGACTTTGCGCGGGCGTATATGAGGTTTACGCGCACGCGAGTAGCAATTACAGTTTGACAGTCAATTACACAAACGGAACGCATTCTTTGAACACGATCTCAAAGCGCGACATTTCATCGGCGATAGAATTTGACGTAGAAGACGGCGCGTCCCTCGTAGAAGGAAGCAAAGTTTTCTACTCAACCGGCGGCGTATCCGTCGCAGGAAACGACATCACCCAGGGTCTTCCGAGAGTCGAAGAACTTTTCGAAGCCCGTAAGCCGAAGGGTATCGCGGAGATCTGCGAACAGGACGGCACCGTCGTCTCCATCG
>ONYW01000015.1 GCA_900322215.1 uncultured Eubacteriales bacterium
ATCAAGAGTTAACTTTATTTTTTTATCAATAATGGGCTTGAAAAAGAAAAAAGCGGAACTATTCTATGGCGTGCGAACCGATTATATCATAAAAATCCAAGTCGTTTTCCGCCGTAGACAAAGGCGCGAAATCCGACTTTTCGAGGACGACGCTCAACTCTTTGGGAGTCTCCTCCCTTGCACTTGATTTTGCGTCCACATAAAGTTCTATAAACGACGCGACGATAGTAACTGCCGACACCGCCGCATACAAAAATACTTTTGTCAGGCGTTTCAAAAACACGAATCTCGACAACAAGAACAGTATGACGAGTATACCCAAAACGGCTGAAACCGTGAGCGTGACGGGTATCGAAAAGAACCTCATACCGCCGAAAATCGTGACGTAGCCCTTGAAAGGAACGAGCAAATATTTGAAGATGACGAGCGGTCCTGCCCAGGTGGTAATCAGCGCAAACACGGAGATTATCAGCAAAAATACATAGATAAACATCAAATACGGCAAAACAATGATGTTTGAGACGATAAACAAGAGCGTCACCTTTTTGAAGAAAAACGCGATAAACGGAAACGCCGTGAGGTTTGCTGACAGCGAGAGCGCGATAGCCTTTGCGCCGTACTTTCCGAAGTGTCTCTTAGGACTCACCTTCTCAACCACTTTCATTCCCGCATGGTAGAATCTCGAGTAGAAAAGCGTGATGCCCAAAACCGCCGCAAACGACATCAAAAATCCCGCTTCCATGAGTGCGGTCGGACGGAATATGAGAATTGCGCAGGCGGCAAACGATATCGTGGACAGGCTGTCTCTTTTTCTTCCGAACGCAACCGCAAAGTTGAGCACCGTCATCATGATGAGCGCACGCAACGACGACGCGGTAAAGCCGCAAAGGAAGCAATAAAACAGCATAAGGAAAAAGACTACGATCACGCTCACTTTCGGGTTCAATTTCATTTTTCTAAACACGTAGAAGAGCGCGGCGGAGATAGTCGCTATATGCAAACCGCTGACGGCAAGCACGTGCGCGAGACCGCTTGCCGAGATATTGTCTTTGAGTTCTTCGTCAAGTCCGCCCTTGTCGCCGAGTACGAGCGCAGAGCATATCGCGGCGCTGTCCTCGTCCATACTTTCATAAAAATTGCTCTTTATGATATGCGGCAGGCGTTCGAGCGGATGCAGGTCGTCCTCCGCAAGTTTTTCCACATAGACGACGTATCCGAGATACCCGTAGTCGTTCGCCACGTCGTTTGCGTGGAATGAGTCAAACCGTTCGTGCACAACAGAGCGGATCTTGCCGTAAAGTTTGACTATATCTCCCGCGTTGTAGTCTATAGAAGCGGCGGTGTCGCCATAATATACGTACCCTTTATATTTGAGTTTTTGATCGCCCAAATATATGTCTTCTATATCGAAATAGTATCTGTCGTTTATCTCAGATATCTCGCTTGCCACTCGTGCCGTAAAGACGCCATCGAATTCGCCCTCGAACGTATTTCTGTCATACACGTCGTTTGAAGCGCATATACCGAGAAAACCTATCGCAACGAAGACCGCGATATACACAAACCGCCTCACCTTTTTGATGCACAAGAGAGTTATGAAGACCGCGATCAAAACCGCGAGCGGAATAAAGCGTAAATAGACGGAGACGCCGTACAGCCCCTCGCCCAAAAGAATACCGCCCATAAGTGCCAAAGCGGTCAGGCACATAGGACGGTAGTTTAGGATTCTCTTTTTCTGCTCTTTTTCGCTCATAACAAAACTTATGCGGGGACTCCGCTCTTTGCAGTACCCGTGACGATAATGTCCGCGCCGAGTCCCAATACGTTGCGGGCAAGCACGTCACCGATCTTTGCGTCGTCGCTTGCACGAAGTGCGTCTATCTCCGCGACCACGTCGAAGATTCTCTCTTTCGGAACGGTGGTAGACGTCTTGACGGACACGACTCCGCCGCTTTCCGTCTTGACGAGTGCGGTGACCGAACGCTTCGGATGAGTAAACTCCTCCACGCCGTAAATTTGACCGCGCTTGCAGGTGTTGCCGGTGACGACGACTTCGCCGTTCACCTCTTGTATATTCAACGGACACCCCATAGGGCACATTATACAAATCGTATTCATTTTTCCAACCTCACAACGATATCGCCCGCGATCTTAGCCTTGTCAACGATGACGGAGCCCATCTCGCCGGGTGCGAGCACCTGGCACTTCTTGGAGAGCAAAACTACCTCTCCGCTCTCGACGATGAGCCTGCAATTCTTGTAGACGTCGCCCGTGCGGAAGAAAATCTGCACCTTGCCCTCTCCCCTGTGAATTTTTTGCGGAAGCGCATATCTAACGCCGTCTTTTGCCACGACTGCGACTTCTTCTCCCTGCTCTTCGCACTCTCCGAGCGCGAATTTTGCAGCACTGCACCCTGCGATTTCCGCCTCGTGAGACACGTTGTCCACAAGGTCGTGAACGTGGAGTACGTTCCCGCACGAGAAGATGCCGGGGACGCTTGTCATACGGTTTTCGTCAACGACCGCGCCGTTTGTTATGCGGCTGAGTTCAACTCGCGTTGCGCCAAGCAAATCGTTTTCGGGGATAAGCCCTACCGAAAGCAAAAGCGTGTCCGCGTCTATATATTGTTCCTCTTCGAGAATCGGCTTTCTGTCCGCTCCGACAGGCGCGTAATAGAGCCCCGTCATGCGAGGAGAGCCGACGACTCTCGTTATTGTATGCGAAAACTTGATAGGAATGCCATAGTCGTCGAGACATTGAACGATATTTCGTTTGAGTCCGCTCGAATACGGCATGAGTTCGAGCACGAGTTTGACCTTTGCACCCTCCGTCGTCATACGGCGCGCCATGATGAGTCCTATGTCGCCGCTACCGAGGATTACGACCTCTTTGCCGACGAGATAGCCGTCTATATTGCAAATCTTTTGCGCCATACCCGCCGTATATATGCCTGCGGGACGAGTGCCGGGAAGCGCGATCGCACCTGCCGTTCTCTCCCTGCATCCCATGGCAAGCACCACAGCCTTTGCCTTTATGTGGCAAAGCCCGAGTTTCGGAGACAAAACCGTGAGTTCTTTGTCGTCAGTGAGCGACAATACCATGCTTTCAAGCATGACTTCCACGTCGGACTGCTCTACCATTTTGCGGAATCTCTCGGCATATTCGGGTCCCGTCATCTCCTCACCGAAGTAGTGGAGTCCGAAACCTTGGTGAATGCACTGGTTGAGAATGCCTCCGAGTCTCACGTCGCGCTCCAAAATAAGCACGCTTGCGCCCTCTTTTCTTGCGGAGAGTGCCGCCGCCATACCGGCAGGACCGCCGCCGATGATTACAACGTCAAAATTCAGCGTTCCCATCATTTCACCTCCCCGACTTTGCACACAGCGATATTTGAATCCTCGCCGTTGCCTTTTCTCACTTTGTCAAGCGGAATATTCAGTTCGCGAGAGATGATTTCCATGACGCGAGGACCGCAAAAACCGCCTTGACATCTGCCCATACCCGCGCGCGTCCTGCGCTTTACCGCGTCGACGGTACATGCCGGGAGCGGCGAATGTATCGCTCGCACTATCTCGGCTTCCGTCACCTTTTCACAGCGACATACGATTCTTCCCCACGCCTCGTCCTTTGCGATACGAGAATTGAGTTCTTGTTCGTCAAGTTCCAAAAGCCCCTTGTTTTCGGGGAGACGCTCGACGACGTTCTCCTTTTTCGTTGCGGAGAATTTGCTCACGACAAGTTCGCACAAATCCTCTGCTATCGCAGGAGCGGACGTAAGTCCCGGCGAACAAATGCCGATAGCCATGACGAAGTTCGGGACAAGTTTCGATTCGCCGATGACGAAGTCGTGTCCGATTATCGTGCGAAGTCCCGAGTATATTCTTATACATTTGTTAAAAGTCGGATTTTTGTAGGAAAGCGGGACGCTACGCCTTATTGTATCCAAGCTGTTAAGCGAAGACGTAGTGTCGTCAATGACGGTGTCGACAGCGGTCGGACCGTATATGACGTTGCCGTCTGCGGTCGGCGCAACGAGTATGCCTTTGCCTGCCGCCGTCGGGAGTGGGAAAATGACGGTGTTTATACGTTTTCTTTCCGTGCTGTCGAGGATGAAGTAGTCACCGCGTCTATAAGTCGTCTCAAAGTGTTCCACGCCTGCCAAGTCGTTTATATTCGCGCCGTACTCGCCCGCGCAGTTGACGACGACTTTCGCCGTGTATTCGTTGTCCTTTGTCGCGACTTTGAACGAGTCTCCCGCCTTTTCGACTTTTACGACTTCCTGTTCGAGGGCGATTTCCGCGCCGTTTAGCACCGCTCTGTCGGCGTATGCTATGGCAAGTCCGAACGGAGACACTATGCCTGCGGACTTTGCATAGAGCGAAGACTCAATATCGTCCGCGACGCTCGGCTCGAAAGCGAGCGTTTGTTCTCTATTCCACACTTCGACATCCACGCCGTTTGCAAGGGCTTTTTGTCTGAGTTTTTCAATTTGAGCCTCTTGCCCCGCCTTTGCGACGACAATGGATCCGCACTGCAAGTGCTTGACTCCGAGCGCTTCGGCGTCCTGCCACAAAAGCGCGTTGCCTCTCACGTTGTACTTTGCCTTGAGCGTGCCTGGATCGCAGTCGTAGCCCGCGTGGACTATACCGCTGTTCGCGCGCGTGGAAAAAGCGGCTACATCGTCGCTCTTTTCAAGCAGTAAAGAGGAGACGTTGAAGCGCGCGAGCCTGTCAAGGACCGCCGTGCCGACAACACCTCCGCCTATCACAATTACGTCTACGTTTTTTGCCATAATATTTCCTGTCTTTTGTTTTGGTCGAAAAAAGAATTGGGTATCCACGGGATATCCAAAAAATTTGCCCTGAAAATCAGGGCGAATTTTTATTGTATATTGAATTTTTTGTTGTACTCTTGAATGCTCTCTTTGATGATAAGTTCCGCATGCTCACGGCCCTTGACTTGGAAGACCGTCGTCTGCTTGCCTTCGAGTTGTTTGTATACGCGGAAGAAGTGAGACATCTCCTCCATGATATGAGGCGGAAGTTCGCTTATCTCTTGATAGGTGTTCCAATTCGGATCCTTGAATGGGATTGCGATGATCTTATAGTCCATCTCCCCGCCGTCCTGCATCATCATAACGCCGATAGGATAGCAACGTACGAGCGCGAGCGGAACGATAGGCTCGGAGCAGAGTACGAGCACGTCGAGCGGGTCGTTGTCCTCGCTGTACGTGCGCGGAATAAATCCGTAGTTTGCAGGATAGTGCGTTGACGTGTAAAGCACGCGGTCAAGAATGAGCGAACCCGATTCTTTGTCAAGTTCATACTTGTTCTTGCTTCCCTTTGAAATCTCGATAACCGCAAGAAAATCGGTCGTGGTGATACGTTCAGGTGCTACGTTATGCCAAATGCTACTCATAAATTTCCCTTCCTTTATGGAGATTATAAATATATTATAGATTTATAAATCAAAAAAGTCAATAGGGGGTTTCAAAATGAATTCTCGCACACTTCGTGTGTTTGTTTACACGTTACTCGTTTGAAGACGCGTCGGAGTTTTAACTGTCTCTTTCGAAGACGGAACCGACTCCGCAAGGCGGAGTCCCCGGAGTGCCTCGGTCTGCACTCAGTACGAGACTTTGGGACATTTTGTTGCGGAGCGTCCCAAAGGCGAAGTGGCAAAGAATAGAGAAATAGCAACGTTGCGAACGACAGTTTTGTTTATTCCTTAGAAGTGAGCAACTTGTGTTCGGTTTGTTCCGCGATGGGGAAAACTGGCGGAGCAGGAAGGGGTGTTGCATTTAGGGTCGAAAGCGAAAATTCACTTATAAAGCTTAATAAAAACTTTATAACATTCTATCATCTTCCCGATAGCGTCCACGTCTATATTCTCGTCGGCGGCGTGCATACGTCCGTCCTGCTCCGTAGTCATGACGGTCGGCATAAAGCGAATGGCCGTGTCGCAAATCTCTTGCATCGTACGGCAGTCAGTACCGCCAAAGAGCATGTACGGCGCGATGACGACGTCAGGGAAGCAGGTCTTTATTGCTTTTACAAGGCAGTTATATTCCTCTCCGAAGAAGTCCACTGCAGGAGTTGCCGCGTGCGATGAGGACACCTCGATTTCACAGCCGAATTTTTTGGCTATCTTTTCAAGTTTTGCAAAGCACTCCTCGGGATTGTCGTTTGGAGAAAAACGGAGATTTGCGTTCACCCAAGCGCAGTTCGGAATGATATTCGTTGCGGACGAGCCTTCAGCCATAGTGAAAGCGATGGTAGTTGCAAATATCGCGCCCCAAAACTCGGGCGACTTCTTTGGCATAGTGCGGACAAGGTGACTTCCGAAAACGTTGACGTTTTTGTACATAAAGCCCTGAAATCCCGGCGTAACTTCGCCGTATGCCTTTATCATTTCCTTTGCGACAGGCGACATCTTCGGCTTGAAAACCGTATGTCTATCGCAGTAATTCACAAATCTTGCAAGACGAACGATAGGCGTGTCGAAGCCCGGTTGCGAACTGTGTCCGCCCTTTCCGCGCGCGATGACCTTTACGTTTGCGTGTCCCTTTTCCATAACGCCGAGTGTGGCGAGCGGTTTTTTCATATTCGGGAGCAGGTCGGTGAGTATCGCTCCGCCCTCGTCGAGCACGATACCCGGCTTCACTCCGTGCGAGGTGAGCCAGTCGCGGTTGATTTCACAGCCGGGACCTCCCGTCTCTTCGCAGTCGCTGTAACTGAGATATACGTCATGCTCAGGCACAAATCCCTCGGCAATGAGTTCGTCCACCGCTTGCAATGTCGTAAACAACACGTTTTTGCAGTCTATCGTACCGCGTCCGTACACCTTTCCGTCCTTGACAACCGCGCTGTACGGCTCAACCGTCCAGTCGTCGCCCGTCGCAGGCACGACGTCTTGGTGCGCCATAAGCACGATGGGCTTGTCCGCCGACTTGCCCTTCCACTTGTAAAGGAGAACCGATCTCCCCGTCTCAAACTTCTCGCAAGTCGCCGTCACGTGCGGAAACTCTTCGTCAAGCACCTTGTGGAACTTGTCAAAAAACTCCTTCCCGCTCTCCGTCACCGTCGGACACTGAATGAGTTTTGCAAAACTATCAACATATCCATTCTGATTTTTCATAACAAATTAACTCCTAAATATTGAAAATATTATAAAACTCTAAGCCTAATAAGTCAAATAATATAGAATAAATAGTACATTATATCAATAGTCTCATCCGCACTATCAAGCGGCACGGTAGTGCCCCGTGTGGTACGCACTTTGTGCGTTCCACCTACAGGCACTCAGCAATCCTGCGCAGCTTTCAGCCGCTTTGCCTTTCTTATATTTGCCAAGCAGTCCGCGAGCGCACTGTTGGAATATCCTAAGCGATACCATGAAACACCGGCACCAACGAAAGTGCACGGTGGTACGCACTTTGTGCGTTCCACCTACGGGCACTCCGCAATCCTGCGCAGCATTCTGCTACTTTGCTTTATTATTTTTACACAAAGTGTTTTAAGAGCGATATTCGCCGGTGGTACACGCAGAGCGTGTTCCACCTAAAGGCACTCCGCAATCCTGCGCGGCTTTCAGCCGCTTTGCTTTTCTTATATTTGCCAAGCAGTCCGCAAGCGCCCTGTCGGCAAATATAAGAAAAGCAACCCTACGGGTTTCGCAGGATTGCTTCGTTGGTGCCGGTGGTCGGACTCGAACCGACACGGAGGGTTAGTCCACAGGATTTTGAGTCCAGCGCGTCTGCCAGTTTCACCACACCGGCTAATAGAAAACACTCTATAAAGAGTGTTTTTGGTGACCCACCGGAGATTCGAACTCCGGACCATCGCATTAAAAGTGCGGTGCTCTACCGGCTGAGCTAGTGAGTCATAGTGGCAGGGGTAGCAGGATTTGAACCTACGAATGCCAGAATCAAAATCTGGTGCCTTACCGCTTGGCGATACCCCTACGCATCACGCAGTCTATCTTAGCACTAATCGTGAAATTTGGCAACAAAATAAACCGCATTTTTTATATAAACCTTTCGGTTTTTTCAAAGTGGGGTGAATAGTGGGATTCGAACCCACGACCTCCAGGGCCACAACCTGGCACGCTAACCAACTGCGCTATATCCACCATACTGCGGACTTTCCGTCCGCTGGCGAGCCTGAAGGGATTCGAACCCCCGACACACGGCTTAGAAGGCCGTTGCTCTATCCTGCTGAGCTACAGACTCAAAAAAAATGGAGCGGGTGATGGGAATCGGACCCACGCAATCAGCTTGGAAGGCTGACATTCTACCATTGAACTACACCCGCAAAAAGATGCTCGTCAATTTGACGCTTGAAAATAGTATCATACAATCTGGTTAATGTCAAGGAATTTGACAAGATTATACTCAACAAAAATTAGAAATCGTCTGTGGCTTCCCCGTCGTCACCTGCGGTTGTGCGGAAGTATTCCTCGTTCTTTGCGCTCGGGAGTATGGTTTTGTTTTTCAAACTCTCGACGACGAAGTGACAAACTATACCCGTGACAAACCCCGCGATAAAACCCGCGACGAGCATATACGGCAAATAGACCACGACGCTCTGCCCCACGATCAGCGTCGCGACGAGTATTTGCATTGCGTTGTGGAGCATAGCGCCCGCCACCGACACTCCCGTCGTACTGAAAAATCCGCTGTGAGAGAGCAGTACCATTGCGGTATATGCCACAAGCGCAGCAGGAACCGACCACAGCATCGACGAGAAGTTGCCCGAAAACACCGCCGTCAAAAAACAACGGAGAATGAGTATCACATACCCTTGCCACACCCCGACGAGCAGGAAGCACGCAAGTAGCACCACGTTGCCGAGTCCGAGTTTTGCATACGGCAGCGCGGGCACGATCGGCGGGAGCAAAATTTCTATCACTCCGACGATGAGCGCGAGCGCAAGGAAAATGCCGGAGAGTGCGATACGTTTGGCGGTGAACGACGTCAACCGCATTTTTTGAGAGTGCGTTTTCACGTGACTGCGTCCACCTTTTTCGATACTGTCTTTATGACTACTTTGTTTGGCAAACAAACGATAATTCCACCGCTGTTTCCGATCGGCGAGGAATGCACGCAAAGTTGCTCGGAGCAGTCGCTGTGCTCGACGAAGACTTTGCCGTTCTCGACCCTTATCGTCATCCTGCCGTCAAGGATGTCGACGGACTTGTTTTCGGCAAGATTAAGGGTGTATCTGAGATTTCCGTCCACGTACACTTCGGCATATTCCGCCTTGTGTCCCGTGGCAAGCACGACAGTCAGCACGACTGCGACAATGACGACTATGAGGAGCAAAATATCTCCCCATTTGAACAGCGATTTGAGTGCGCCGCGTCTTTCCTTTTTGTCGTTTGTCTGTGCTTTCATAACTCGTGCGATTTCTCTTTATATTTGCAAAACGCGTATTTTAATGTGCAATTCAAGTGGAATAAACCGATTGTCGTGCAATTTACACTTCTATTTCAAAACTTATGTTTCCAAAGGTTTCGCTCTTCATTTCGCCGTTTATAACGACACTTGAGAACGGATACCTGCCGTCCTTTTCGAGTGCCTCTAAAAGGGCTAATCCCTTCTCTTTTCCAAGCACGACGATAGCCGTTGCAACCGCGTCGGCAAACGCGCCGTTTGATGAAATTACCGTTGCCGAGACAACGCCGTCCGCGCCCGACGTATCGGCAGGATAACCCGTCGCAGGGTTTATGATATGGTGATAATAGACGGACGCGTCTCCTGCCTTCACCGTATAATATCTCTCATAATCTCCGCTCGTCGAGATGCACTCACCGTCTTTTAGTTCAAGCACGCCGAAGTACGGAGTGGCAAATTGTCTGTCGCGTCTTGACGGATTTGCAACCGCTATGGTGTACGTCTTGCCCTTTGCGGAGATGTTTCCGCCGAGGTCTATGAGCATCTTTTTGGCGGACACGATATCGCGCGCGAGGTCGGAAGCATACCCTTTTGCGATACCTCCGAAGTCAAGCATGGCGCCCGGCAAAAGTTTGGTTATCGTGCGGTTTTCATAGTCGGCTTTGAACGCTTTGTCAAGTCCGACTACCGCTTTTTTCAAGAGTATTTCCGCTGCGGTCGGCGGGGTGAACGCACTAAGTTCGCCAAAGGTATCGCCTGAGAACTTCCACAGTCTTACGAGCGGATAGACGCTTGGATCGTATGCCCCGTCCGACGCCTCGAAGACGTACTCCGCAACGCTCATTATCTCCATCGTCTCGGCATGGCATACGACGGGAACGCCGACTTCCGCATTGTTTATGCGGTTCAAATCACTCCCCTCCAGGGTCGGCGAAAGAATCTTTTCAAGCGCGTCCATATATGACTTCACTGTCCTCGCGTCCTTGCTCGGTCTTACGGAAGACGCTACGTCCACCGTGAGAAAAGTGCCGAAAACAAAATATTGCTCCGTCGCCGAACACGCCGTAAACGAAGCAATACAGATGATGACCAGTATTAAAACGAGAAAAATCTTTGTGCTTTTCACTTTTTCTCCAAACGCAAAAACCTTGCCTATTGCAACGTTCGCGTTATTTTTTCATAAAGATGATGCCGATAGTGCCGGGGCCTGCGTGCGCGCCGATGACAGGACCGACAGGTTGTCTCCAAATCTCCGCCTTCAAATCGGGGTGATTCTCTTTGAGTCTTGCGAGCATATCCTCCGCCGCGTCGGGATTTATGGCGTCGAGAATGCAAATAGGCGCACCTTCCGTCTCCTTGTACTCCTCGTCAAATCTTTCGAGCATATAGCGGACAGCCTTTTTCATACCGTTTTGCTTCGAGCAAAGGTCGAGTTTGCCCTCGTTGTCGACTGAAAGCACGGGCTTTATCTGCATCAAGTTGCCGATAGCCGCCTTTGCGGGAGAAATACGTCCTCCGCGCGCAAGATACTTCATATCTTCGACGACGAAGTAGATGCCGACGTGGTCCACTATGCTCTCGAGATATTCGTAGGTCGCGTCGATGTCGTCGCCGTGTTCACGGCAAAACTTTGCGCCGAGGTAGACGAGTATGCCCGAACCCATGCAAATATTTTTCGTGTCAAATTGGCGATACTTGACGTTCGGATACTCCTCTTTAAGTTCAGCGATCGCGGGAGCAAGATAGTTGAAAGTGCCTGACATCGCAGTCGAGAAAGTCATATAGAGTATATCTTCGCCCTTTTCAAAATACGGCTTGAAGATGTCATAGTATATCGCTTGGTTGAGACCGGCGGTCTTCGCGCTCGCGCCGTTTCTCATTCTTGTGAAGAAAGCGTCCGTGTCCGTCTCTTCGCCGAGGTCGGCAAGTTTTTCCTCGCCGTCGATTATATAAGGCATACGAATGACTTTCAGGTCATATTCGTTTGCATGTGTATACCAAAGTTCGCAGTCTGTATCGCAAAATAAAATTGCCATATTGAATCTCCTTTTGCTGTTTCTATATATTATTTTATCTTCTTTATTTTTTAATTTTATAGTAAATCACAATATTTGTCAACAATTCCCGCCCCTAATCGCTTTTGCGGATTAAAAAGGAAACATAATCAAAAATTAAAACTTTTAATGTTCCTTTAAGAATTGGGCAATACTATATAGGCATAGAATGAAATTTAGATATGAAGAGGTGTTTTTATGAACGACGACTTCGACAATTTCTTTGACGATCAAAGACCTCAGCAACAACCTGAGACTCCGATATACCACACTCCCGAGCCAAAGCGCCCGAAGACAAACGCGGCGGTTGTCATAAGCATCGTAGTGAGCATTGTCATGTGCCTCGTGGTGCTTGTCAACGTACTCGTGCTTGCGACGCTCAAACAGACTATTGCGGACGAATATGCAAGTTCGCTTCAAGCGAGCATGAAAGAGCAATACTCCGCGGCTATCGGCGACGCTCTCAAAAACTCGGATATTGTCGACGACGTTGTCGAGCAGGCAACGAAAGACGCGGTGACAACGCTCAGTTCTTCCGTCGGCGTCGTGGCAAACGAACAAGTTGCTCCGTCCGTCGCAAGACTGTATATGTACACGTCGACAACAGCGAATACGGCGACCGACTCGTATGCCGGACTCGCAACGGGATTTTTGATTACGGACACCGACTCAACAGGCACGACTCAAAGATACATCGTCACAAACGCGCACTGCGTAAGATATGAAAAGGCTACTTCAAGAAGTTCAAGCGGCGGTTTTTGGGGCTTCGGTCAAACGACGACAACCTATTCTTGGGCAAGTTACGGCACGATAGTCGCCATGTTTGAAAACGACGACTCCCTGTACAAACTCGAAATCGTAGCATACGGCTCATACACGGGCGACCACCTCAAAGCGGAAAACGACGAACCGGATCTCGCATTGCTCCGCGTAGTCGGCACACAACCGTCCAACAGCGCACATCCGTCCCTTAAAATCGCACAAAGCGATGCGGCTATCTACCGCGGTATGGAAGTCGCACTCGTCGGCAACCCGCAAGGCGTCGGCGAAACAAACAGCATCTCGGTCGGTACAGTCTCGCAAACGGGTATCACGATTTCAAGTTGGGGCTCGGGCTCCTTCGTTATGACGGACGCGGCAGTCAACAGCGGCAACTCCGGCGGTCCTATGGTCAACAACCTCGGCACCGTAGTCGGCGTCGTAGAATCCAAGCTCGTCAGCGACGGTATCGAAAACATGGGCTTTGCCCTCTCCGTCGATACGCTTCGCGACTTCCTGACCTGGGCAACGAAATCCGCAAACAACCAAATCGGCGCAAACATAACTCTATCCCTCAAATAATAAACAAATTCTTCATTCTCTCCAAAATATTAAAAGACACTCGCTTGAGTGTCTTTTAGTTATTGCAAATTTCTCTATTACATCAGTACTGCCTCGCTATCGCCAAAAGTTTGTAGTCACCTATCATCACAATATTGTCGTAGCGATACATATTCCAGTTTTTAACGAGTTCCGCGTTTTCTTCAGAAGATTTGTACTCTTTGCACATATCTTCAACCCAGTCGCCTGTCGCTTTGTCGCTACAATAGATGATGTAGAGCAGTTGCACGACTTGAGCGGTTTCGCCTTTCTCGGCTTGCTCGCCCGAACTTCCGTCAAGAGTTGCACCGTCAACGACTTCACCTGACGTACCGTCCAACTTTGCGAGCAAAATATCTTTTATACTCATGCCCTTTGACTGCCACTCGGCGATCATAGGAGCGGAACGCTCGTACGTGACGGCGGCGCCGCTATCTTTGAGACGCTTTATGACGTTTTCCTCTTTCATACCGATTTTAAGACATGCGGTAAACATACACACGAGCAGTGCGACGAGCAAAACGACTGATACAACTGAAAATAATGTTCTCTTGTTTTTCATACCTCAATGATAAAACGCAAAACAAAATCTGTCAATAGTTTTGTTTTCAACAAAAAAGCAGGACGCCGACTCGGTTTGCTTTGGAACAACCGGCAATATGCCAGAGAGGTATAGCGCAAACTGGAAGAATTTGGCAGGTATCAAAGAGCGCACTTCACACACAATAAGTTCGGGAGGAAAAGTTATGAAAAAATCACTACTCATCGGCGCAATGATTGGAATTGTCGGAGCGACATGCGTATATGCAAGTCAGTCTCGTAGTTCCGTAAAGAGATTAAAGCGCGCATTTATTCACAAACTTGAAGACGCAATAATGTAGTCTTCACTCCTACTGACAGCACGATAAGTGTTTTGAAACCGCTATATCGCAACACTTATCGTGCTTTTATATATTTCAAAACAACCAAATTACAATTGTTACAATATATCTATTTGATGAGCAAACGACTCGTGTTTTTGCAAAAAACCCTACTAAACAGTAACAAACTTGCTCGTGTTTTGCGCCCACGCCTGCTTTCCCGCCTTTATTATCAAAACACATTTCGTGTTTTTGCTGATAAAAAGAACGGCACCGCTTTTTGCAGTGCCGACAGTAACAAATTGAAAATAAAATTTGTTAAACTTAGGCAAAACGTTTTGCCTGGTTTATTGCGCAGTGCCATCTGCGACGCGCTTTCTATAGTCATTGACCGCTTCCCTTATCGCCTCTTCGGCAAGAACCGAACAATGGATTTTTTGCGGAGGAAGACCGTGAAGTTCTTCAATAACTTCTTTATTTGTGAGAGCGAGAGCCTCTTCGACCGTCTTGCCGATGATCATACCCGTCGCAGTAGAACTTGACGCGACTGCCGCCGCGCAACCGAACGTCTTGAACTTTGCGTCCTTGATGACGTTGTCCTCGATTCTCAAAGTGATTTGCATGATGTCGCCGCAAACCTCATTCCCGACTGTGCCAATACCGTTGTAGTTTTCGACCTCGCCCATGTGTTGAGGATCTTTGAAAACTTCCATAACTTTTTCGTTGTACATAATACTCTCCACGGCACTTTTGTGCCTAAAATTTATTTTTCTTTCATTCCGCCTGCTTTGCGTGGTTTGCGCAAAGCGCAAGTCATTCTCTTCACTTCTTGTAAAGCGGAGACATTGCGCGGAGTTTTTTGACGATTTTTACAAGTTCATCGACTGTATAGTCAACCTCTTGCATAGTGTTGTGTTTGCCAAATGTAAAGCGGATCGAGCCGTGCGCCGTACCGACTGGGACTCCTATTGCAAGCAGCGTACGAGACGGTTCGAGCGAACCCGACGAACACGCGGAGCCGGACGAAGCGGAGATGCCCGCAAGGTCGAGCGAGAACAGAATTGATTCGCCCTCTATATAGCGGAAACTGAAACTTGCGTTGTTCGGAAGTCTCTTTGACGTATCCTTTGCACCGTTATACATGATGTCGTCGATTTCCGCCTGCACGCGCTCCACAAAGTGGTCGCGAAGTGACGCAACGTATTTGTCGTCCTCCTCCAATGTGGCAAGTGCCTCTTCTAGCGCGACAGCCATACCGACGATGCCGGGCGTGTTGGACGTTCCGCCTCTATGCGCGCGCTCTTGCTCGCCACCCGAGAGGAGTTTTTCCATCTTTACGCCGTTTCTTATATACAGGACGCCCATGCCCTTAGGTCCGTAAAACTTGTGCGCGGACATAGAAAGCATATCGACTCCCAAGTCTTTGACGTCATATCTCACGGCACCCGTTGCCTGCACCGCGTCTGTATGGAACAAAACTCCGTGCTTGTGGGCGATGCTTGCAAGTTCCTTTATCGGCTCTATCGTGCCTATCTCGTTGTTTGCATACATGATGCTCACGAGAATCGTGTCCTCGCGTATTGCGTTTTCAAGGTCGGCGGGATTTACAAAGCCCTCACTGTCAACGGGAAGATACGTCACCTCATACCCATATTTTTCGAGTTGTTTGCAACTCGAATGGATTGCAGGATGCTCGATTTCGGACGTGATAATGTGTTTGCCTTTCGTGCCGTACTCGAGCGCTGCGCCTTTCACTGCCCAGTTGTCAGCCTCCGTACCGCAGGACGTAAAATATATCTCGCTCGGCTTTGCGCCTATACAGTTTGCAATGCAAACTCGCGCGTCGTTGACAGCCTTTGCGCCGTCTCTGCCGTATACGTGTTGAGAGTTCGGATTGCCAAAGACTTCCGTAAAATACGGTTTCATTGCCTCGAATGCTTTCGGTGACAGCGGCGTGGTTGCCGCATGGTCGAGATAAATACTCTTCATATTGCCTCTATATCAAAATTTATTATCAACTCTATGCCGACAAGCGTATTTACTCGTCAGCCTGTATCGCTCAAAAGCAACTGCCAAGACCGCCTGCAAAGCCTACAAACAGCGGCGGTTGCACTATACGCGACAAAATATGAAACTTTTTTCATATCTACAAGATATTTATAGCATATAGACTTTGAGTTGTCAAACAAAAGTAGCAAATTATGCAAAATAATACAATTATTTTGTCAACGAAACCGATCTAAGCACCGCACTTCAAAAGGCGAATACGGCATAAAAAAATACCCGAACACAAGTTCGGGTATTATATAACAATGCTTTATGCTTACTAATCTTGCCTATTAAGCTATCAATAAGACTGCTCTTAAACAACATAAATCGGTTTAACAAGCAGAAACAATAATCGGTAGAAGACCGTTATTCTTCGTCGTCGTCGAGTTCGAGGACTGCGTTGTGATATACGTTTTGAACGTCGTCGTTCTCGTCAAGCATTTCAAGCATACGCTCGATAGTCGCTTGTTGCTCGAGCGTCGGGTTGACGTAGTTGTCGGGAATCATCGAAGACTCTGCGGAAAGCACCTTGACGCCTGCGTCTTCGAGTGCCTTACGGACGGTATTGACCGTGTTAGAATCCGTATAAACCTCAAAAACTTCCTCGTCGTCGGAGTTGATGTCTTCCGCGCCCGCGTCGAGTGCGTAGAGCATAAGGTCGTCCTCTGTCACGTCCTCTTTTGAGATGGTGATGACACCCTTTCTCTTGAACATGAAGGATACGCAACCCGTCGTGCCCATAGATCCGCCGAACTTGTCGAAGATATGTCTGACGTCGCCCGCCGTACGATTTTTGTTGTCGGTAAGCGCTTCGACGATGATGGCTGTTCCGCCCACGCCGTAGCCCTCGTAGATCATCTCTTCATAGTTGATAGAGCCGAGTTCACCGCTCGCCTTCTTTATTGAGCGCATGATGTTGTCGTTTGGCATATTGTTGTCTTTTGCCTTTGCGATAACTTGTGCGAGTTTGCTGTTGCTGTTCGGATCCGGACCGCCCTCTTTGACCGCGACTGCGAGTTCTCTACCTATCTTTGTGAAGATATTTGCTCTTGCCGCGTCGGTTTTGCCCTTCTTTTGTTGAATATTGTGCCACTTGCTGTGTCCACTCATAATAAATCTCCTATACTGTTTTGTACATTGCGACGGACGTTGCCACCGCCACGTTCAAGGATTCCACGCCGTTTTTCATCGGCAAGGAATAGACGGATTTTGCAAGGTCTTTGAACTCCTGCCTGACACCGTGCGCCTCGTTTCCTGCAATAAACAAGATCTTTGACGGAATATCCGCTCTCAAGATATCTTCTCCGTTCATATCGAGAACCGCGCTGTTTGTCTGCATTATAAGCGTGCGCGCTTCGTCAACGCCGATCCTAAACGTATTCACACGGAAGAGTCCGCCGAGCGTTGCTCTTACGACCTTCGGAGAATACAAATCCGCTCCGCCCAAAAGGTATACGTCTTGGAAATCGCAGGCTGCCGCAGTCCTAAGGATCGTGCCGACGTTGCCCGGATCCGCGACTTCGTCAAGCAGGAGCGCTTTGCCCGTCGGGAGCCTAAACTCCTCAGTCGGTATCTTGCAAACCGCGACGATGCCGTATGGCGAGACCGTATCCGCAATGACGCCGACGAGACTTTCCTCTACGATGAAAAGCCTTGCCCCGTCGCCCTCTTTGTGCGCTTCAACGAGTGCCTCCGCCTCTTCAAGGCGTGCCTCCGTCGAAAATACGTACTCGATATGAATAAAACTCGGAATGTCCTTCAAAAGGTTTTTCCCTTCCACGACAAAGAGCCCCGTCTCCTCGCGGTTTTTCTTGTCGAAGAGCGACCGCGCGAGTTTTATATATTGGTTTTTTGTCGAAGATAGGATTTCCATACCGTCTTAGATTAAATTTTGAGAGAAACGCGGACGTTTCTCTCAAAAAAAGTTTTAGGCAAGTGCCTTCTTTGCGTCTTCGCAGAGTGCGGAGAATGCTTTCGGATCGCTGATAGCGATTTCGCTGAGCACCTTGCGGTTGAGATCGATACCCGCAAGTTTGAGACCGTGCATAAGTCTTGAATAAGACAAACCGTTGAGGCGTGCGCCTGCGTTGATACGTGCGATCCAAAGTCTTCTGAAATCACGCTTCTTTTGTTTTCTGCCAACGTATGCGTATACGCCGGACTTCAAAAGTTGTTGCTTTGCAACACGATAAAGGGAATGCTTTCCTGCATAGTAACCCTTTGCTTGCTTCATTATTTTTCTACGCTTTTTGATTGCGCTGACTGCTCTTTTAATTCTCATACGTCAAGTCCTCCTTATTTGTACGGCAAAAGTTTCTTGAGTTCGCCGCATCTTGTCTCGTCGACGTATTCGATGGAACGAAGTTCTCTTTTTCTCTTTCTTGTCTTCTTAGTAAGAATGTGGCTGTGCGCAGAATGTCCTCTCTTGTAGAGTCCGTTTGCTGTGACGTGGAAACGTTTTTTTGCTCCGCTATGTGTTTTCTGTTTTGGCATAGGACTGCCTCCTCTATTATTTTGCATTGCCCGTACGGGCTACAATTATTTTTTGGTTTGTGGGGCGAGGATCGTATATATCATCCTGCCTTCTTGCATCGGGGCTTTTTCGACTGTAAGCGCAACCTTTTCTTGCACCATAGCGATATAGTCCTCGACGATTTTGACTGCTATTTCCGGGTGGGCTTGTTGTCTGCCCTTGAGACGAATGGACGCCTTCACCTTGTTGGAATCCGCAATAAACTCTGCCGTCTGCTTTGCAAGGCGTTGCGTGTCGCCGATATCTATCGTCGCCGACAAGCGAATCTCCTTGATTTCAACGATTTTTTGGTTCTTTTTGGCTTCCTTTTCGCGCTTTTGTTGTTCGTAGCGGTACTTGCCGTAGTCCATAAGTTTGCAAGTCGCCGGCACAAAACCGCCTTCCGTCTTCTTTGAGTCGGACATTTTGCAGAGGTCATAGCCTTGCTCCTCGGCGATGTTTCTTGCTTCCGCAATAGATATGATGCCGTATTGCTGACCTTCCGCACCGATAAGGCGAACTTCTCTCTCTCTAATTTGTTCGTTGATAAGTAATTCTTTCACGCTACTCCTTTTGCTTTTTCAAGCCTTATACAACAAAAAATGCCGGGAACAAAGTTTCCGACACACAAAAATCAAGTAATATTTTTTGACTTCGTGACCACTGTGCTTGCGCTCATGGTGAAAGGCGGAACCTTTGCTTGCTCAAATATATTATCAAATATAAAAACGAAAGTCAACTGATTTCAAAAAATAATTTACAGCCTGATTTGCATGTTGACTTCATTGACTTTTCGTTTTTTGTCCACTTTTGTTTCGCGCTTTTTTTGACTATCATAACTTGATCTCCTTTGACGCGATTTCGTATTGCACCATCGTCGCAAACTCGTGTTGAGTCATTTTGCCGAGGTCTCCGAGCGTCCTGTGGCGGACGGAAATTGTGCCGGTTTCCACCTCTTTGTCTCCGATAACGAGCGTATAAGGGACTTTTGCGATCTGCGCGTCGCGGATTTTTTTGCCGAGTTTTTCGCTTCGTACGTCCGCCTCGGCGCGGATTCCGAGAGACAGCAACTGCTTTTTGGCTTCAAGCACCTGCTCTATCGTTCTGTCCGTGAGACTTGCCACTCTCACCTGTTCGGGAGCGAGCCAAAGCGGGAACGCTCCGCCGAATTTTTCAATGAGCATAGCGAGCGTACGCTCGTAGCAACCTATCGACGAGCGGTGTATGATGAGAGGTCTCGCCTTTTCGCCGTTTTCGTCGATATATATCATATCGAAGCGAGTGGCGAGAGCGAAATCTATTTGCACCGTAAAGAGCGTCTCTTCTTTGCCGTGTACGTTCTTGCCTTGCACGTCGAGTTTCGGACCGTAAAACGCTGCTTCGCCGACTGCCTCGGTGTATTCGATGCCGAGGTTGTCGAGTATCTTGCGCATAGTGTTTTCCGCTCTCGTCCAGTCGCGCTTTGTGCCGACGTACTTTTTTGCATTCTTTTCGTCCCAGCGGGAGAAGCGATACGTCACGTCGTCCTCTATGCCGAATACGTGCATAAAATATTTGATGAGGTCGACCGCTCCCGCAAATTCTTCCTCCAACTGTTCGGGCATACACACGATGTGTCCGTCGGAGAGGGTGAACTGCCTTATGCGCGAAAGACCGTGCATCTCTCCGCTCGCCTCTTTGCGGAACAAAGTGGCGGTTTCCGAGTATCTAACCGGCAAATCGCGGTAACTCTTGAGCCCGTTTTTGTAGATTGTAAATTGGAAAGGACACGTCATAGGACGGAGTGCCAAAACCTCGTCGTCCATATCTTCGTCGCCCATATAGAACATTTTGTCCTTATAGTGATCCCAATGTCCCGACGTGATAAAAAGATTGTTTTTGGACATGATAGGCGTCTTTGTGAGGAGATATCCCCTCTTCTGCTCCTCATCCTCGACAAATCTTTGCATGAGTTGAAGCACGCGCGCGCCGTTCGGCATAAAGAGCGGGAGCCCCTGCCCTATGTTTTCATCCGTCATAAAAAGCCCCAAATCTCTGCCTATCTTGTTGTGATCGCGGGATTTTGCGTCCTCGACGCCCTTCAAATACGAGTCGAGGTCGGACTTTTTTTCAAACGCCGTGCCGTAAATCCTAGTGAGCATCTTGTTCTTCTCGTTTCCGAGCCAATACGCACCCGTCAAAGACATGAGTTTTACCGCTTTGAGTTTGCCAGTCGAGCGGAGGAGCGGATATTCGCTCGTGTCATAGAAATCCGCAGTCTTGTACGCCGTCACCGTATCTCCTTTGAGGGCTGCGAGATGCTCCGCTTTGTACGGCATCTTTGACTTCGCGACAAACTTCTCCGCCGCTTTTCTCGTCCCGACAACTTCCTCTATCGGCAAATTCGCCTTGATGATCGCTTTCATCTCGGTCTCTATCTTTTCAAAATCCGTTTGCGCGATCGGAATGCGGAAGTCAAAATCATAAAAGAATCCGTCTCCATCTGTTCCGCCAACCGCATGCTCGGCGGTCGGATACACGTTTTTTATCGCTTGAGCGAGCACGAAACCCGCGGTGGAGCGATATACGCGCTTGCCAAGTTCGTCGGCAAAAGTGACGACCTCGAAGGTGCAGTCGCGGTCGACCGTATGATTCAAAGAAAAAGCCTCGCCGTCTATCTTGCAGGCGAGTGCTATGCTATCGATTTTCAGTTTCTTGGCTATATCAAACGCCGAAGTCGGCGCGTCAAAATCTAAAACTTGGTCATTAAAAACAACTTTCATATATCCTCCGCGCAATCAGCCATACAAGGACTGTACGCACACAAATTGTAAAGGCATTATAAGACCAAGTTGCGACTTAGTCAAGCAAGTGCAAAAATAAAAATAATTTGCCCCATTTAGTGGCTAATTTGCGCGGCGATACTATATGTGCGGAGCATGGTTTCGCCGCGCAGTTAATTTTCGCCTACGGCTCAGTGAATTGGTGGCAAGCCACCGTGAATTCTCACGCGGTTTGTCATAGTGCAAGCACTATCCAAGTCGCGTTCAGCGAGTTCTCTCTCGCTTTGCTCGTTCAGTTGCGGAAGAATAAAATTATTATTTTCTTATTAAGCCTTCCCCTCAAGGGGAAGACTTTTGTATTGAAAACTATATTTTTTCTCAACCTCTCACTCATCACGCAAAAAACCGTGTGAGTGAGATGAGATGCGCGAAAAAGCCCCTTTGTCAGAAAGGCGCGTACTAAAGCGTACGTAACTGTACTGGCAAAGGGGCTTTGACAAAGCAGATCGCTCACTCACACGGTTTTTATCACGAATGACAACTCATGAACGTGACCTGCCAAAATCTTATACGGTTTCTTCGTGCATGCAAGAGCAGGAATATCTCCGCCGACGCCGCGTTGTTTGCCGTCGATGGAAAGTTCTATCTTGCCACCGTGAACGAGTTCGTGCGCATGAGTCGCGGCTTCGAGTTCTTCCCTCGTGTAGTCGTGAATTGAAAATTCAAACGGTTTTTCAAGCGCTTCAAATCTAAGCCCTTCTTCACCGCCGACCGTGAGATATCTCGTGTCGCAGTGGTTGCCGTTCTCTTGCGGAACGAGGTAGTCGTGCTGGAAGTCGGCGATTTTGCCCTCGTACACGCCGAGTTTTGCGGAGACCTTTCTATCGCAGTAGTTCTCATGAGGTCCGCGACCAAAGAATTCTACAGCGTCCTCTGCCGCAAGCCCCATGCGGAAGCCGTAGCGCGGGAGGCTGAACTTGTGGTTTTTGACGCGCATAGAGACTCTTATGCCGTCCTCGCCTGCCTCGTACGTCGTGTGGAGCATACTGAGTTGAAGTCCGCAGGACCAGTCTATCTCGACCGTCTTGTCCGTAAACGTCATGTTTGCCTTTACGAGTTTGTCATCGCAGGATCTGAAATAGTTCCTGCCAAGGATGCTGAGCGCAAACGACGGAAGTTGAGGAGAGAGATCGTTGTCGATCGGAGCGCGCCAGAAGTTCGGGCGAATCGGGGCTGTAAGTTTTTCCTTGCCGTCCACGACGATGGATGAGATATAGCCGGAGATTTTGTCTACCGTCGCGACCATATTTCCGCTTTCGAGCAAAATTTTGCCGTCCTCGCGGAAGACCGTCTTGCCCTGCGCTTCCTTAAACGCTCTCGCCTTGTAGCCCGTAAAGTCGATTTGCTCCTCCGCGACGATGTCGCCCGCGTTGAAAACGCTGTCCGACTTCTTTACGAGCGCATAGCAGTTGATACATATCTCGCCCTTGTCGGGAAGGATGAACGGAAGCGGCATTTGTCCTTTTGACAGCGGAGCAACGCTCGGTGCGTCGCACTCCTTGCTGTCCACGACTTTGCCGTCCACTTGGAGTTCAAAGCGGAGTCCGAACACGTCGAGATTTGTAAACATATATTCGTTTGTGAGTTCGAGTTTTCCGTTTACGAACTCGAAGTTTACTTGTTGATAGACTTTTTTGACCTCGAAGAACGCGGGATTCGGGCTTCTGTCCGCGCGCACGATACCATTGAATGCAAACGTGCCGTCGTTTGGCGTATCGCCCCAGTCACCGCCGTATGTATACTCAACGGTGCCGTCCTGCGCGACGCGCTTGATGGACTGGTCGGCAAAATCCCAAATGTAGCCGCCGCAAAGTCTGTCGTGCTTTCTAAAATGCACCCAGTAGTCGTTGAAGTTGCCGAGGCTGTTGCCCATGCAATGCGCGTATTCGCATTGAATATACGGCAAATCCTTGTACATCTTCGGTGTGAGAAGATGTCCGAACGGCGCCCAAACCGTTGCAAGTGTGTGGATATAGAGTTCATTCTTGCAAAGGCGCTCCATATTCTCCTCTTTTGCGTACATCTCGCTCATGATATCCGTGACCTTCATGTGCGCGTCGGGCTCATAGTGTATAGGACGTGTGGTGTCGAGTGCGAGCGCGGCTTTTTTCATCTCGGCAAACGCCTTGCCGTTGCCGCTCTCGTTGCCAAGCGACCAAAAGAGAATGCAGGCGTGGTTTCTATAAGTTCTCACCATGTTTTGCATACGCCAGCAAGTCTGCTCTATCCAGCGCTTGTTTGAATGCGGAACGCGGCTTGCAAGCCCGTGAGTTTCAAGGTTGTTCTCGCACATGACCATGATGCCGTACTTGTCGCAAAGTTCATAGAAGAAGCGGGAGTTCGGATAATGGCTCGTTCTTATGCTGTTGATATTGTTGCGTTTTAAGAGGATTATGTCTTTCTCGGTATATTCTCTCGGCACGGCGTGACCGAAGTCGGGATGGAACTCGTGACGGTTGACGCCCCTAATTTTGAGTTTTTTACCGTTGAGGAGAATAGTCGGCTCTTTTCCGCCAATTGACGGCACCGTCTCTATCTTTCTGAAACCGAAATCCAAAATTCTTAAATCTTCAAATACGTTTTGCTTTTTGTCGTTTTCGGTTGTCAGCGACAGGCGGAGCGAATAAAGGTAGGGATCTTCCGCGCTCCAAAGGTGAGGAGCGGAGACCTTCTCTACAAGTTTTATCTCCTTCATTTCGTCTTCGTCGAGTCCGAGAATGGAAAAATGACTTTCGCTGACAAGATTTCCGTCTTTATCAAGGAGTTCCGCCTTTAAGAGTGCGTCCTCGACCTCGTGTCCTTTCATGCAAAACACGGAAGCGTCGATGAGGAGTTTTGACTCGGAAAAATCTTCGTTAAACTCCGCTCTCGCAAAGACGTCGGCTATTCTCGCAGGCGGGAGATAGATGAGGTTTATATCGCGGAAAAGTCCGGAGATTCTCCACATGTCCTGATCTTCTAAATAACTGCCCGTCGTATAGCGGTATACGACGATTTTGATTTCGTTCTCGCCCTCGGACACAAACGGCGTTATGTCGTACTCTTGGTAGTCGAACGTGTCCTCGCTGTAACCGACGAATTTGCCGTTGACGTAGACTTCCGCACCGCTGTTCGCGCAAAAGTTGAGATGCAGACTGCCGTCGAATTTTTCAAGATTTACCTTTTTCATATACACACCGCAGGGGTTTGTCTCCTCGTCAATGTGCGGTTTTGAAAACATCCCTGTCGCGATAGGTTTCGGATAGCGGATGTTCGTATATATCGGTTTGCCGTAGCCTTTAAGTTGCCAGTTGGACGGCACGGGAATAACGTCCCAAGACGCAGGATTCAAGTCAAGCAGCGTAGTGGACGCAAAATATTTGAAGTTCCACTCCCCGTTCAAAAGCGTTGTGCGGGATTCCCCCTTTTCATTATATGGGAAACCTGCGCCGTGCTTCCCGCACACGTTCACCTGATACACGTCAGGGTTGTTGAAACAGTTTTCCATAACTCCTCCTAAAATCATTTGTTTGTAAACTGTATAATTTCTTGCGCAACAAAAGTTGCACGAAACGAATGTTAATTTGTCTGTTTTGAGTATATAAAGTTATTTTTCAGGAATGAACAAAATACGACGGCAGTTCGGACATTCCGCAAAATCGCCTGCCGACTTGAGACGTGCAAGCGTGTCGTTTGCGACTTCCATACCGCACCTCGGACAGCACCCTGAAGACTTGCTCGCGTCAAACGGAACAAAAGCAGGAAGTTTCTTGCCGTTTCTGAGTGCCGTGTATGCGGCAAACATCTTTTCGGGGATTTCCGCTTTCAACGCGTCGCGTGCCGCCACCTTTTCGGCAACCTGCGGGCGGAAACTCTCGACGAGTTTGTCATAGTCAGCCTTTGCGCTCTTGTAGAGTGCTGTGTCCTTTACGCCTTGATCCCAAGTCTTTTTGTATTTTTCGTTGATTTCGTCGATGCGCTTAGAGCCGAGAGCGACTTCCTTTTCAAGTGCGGAAATGCTGTCGTTTATCGCGCTGACTTTTCTTATGTGATAGTCCGTTTCGGCAACGTCTTGCACGCCGTCAAGCACGCCCTCGTATTCGTCGAGTTCCGCCTTTAACGCCTCTATCTTCTCTTGCACCGCATTGTAATTCGCAAGGAGATTCGTCGCCTCCGCTTTGAGACCGTTGATGATTTCGGTCGACTTTGCGATATTGTTTTTTGCAAGGGCAAGATTTGCTCTTTCCTTGCTCTTGTTGACTTCGTTCTCGAGTGCCAATATCTCTTGGTCTATTCTTTGGTATTCGAGCATTTTTTCAAAATTCATAATTCCTCCAATGTTCTAAAAGGACGCTTTTCGTTTGCTTTGACAATTTTCAGCCCCTCTAAAACGGACAATATTTTTTCAAATAAATCTTCAACGATTATCTCGCTTGAATAGTGCGAAAACTCTATGACGGGAAACTCGTTCTCCTGTGCGAAGATATAGTCGTGGTGTGCAAAATCCCCGCTGATATAGCAGTCCGCACCGCCCGCCATTGCGGCTTTTATGTCGCCTGCGTTTCCGCCGCCTCCGCTGCAAATGCAAAACTTCGAGACTATCTTGTTACCGTCGCCGACATACTTCACGCTGTTGTCTCCGAGTTTTTCCGCAATCTTTTTCGTGAGTGCACGAAGTGTGATTTCGTCGCATCTCGCAAAGAAGAGACAGTCCTCCGTGTTCGAGATATAATCCGCGTCGAACATGTCGATGAGTTCTCTGTTGATGCCAAGTTCCGACTTGTCCATGTTCGTGTGTGCGGAGTATATCGTGATGCCGTGTTTGAGTGCATAGATGATGACGCGCGCATGCCCGTCCTCCATATCTATCTTTTGAAGCGGATGGTAGATGAGCGGGTGATGACTTATCACAAGGTTGCACCCCTCGCCGACCGCCTTTTCAAGCACTTCGAGCGTCGCGTCCAAACACACGACCACACCCGTACACTCGGCGTCAAGCCAGCCGACTTGAAGACCTATTCTCGGTCTGTCGTTTTCAACGGCAAGTTCGGGCTTTGCATATTTTTCGATTTCGTCAGTTATACGTCTTATTTTCATAGTGCTTTGAGTGTCGCAAGAAGTCTTTCAAGGTCTTCCACCTTGCCGTTCAACTCCTCGCTGAAATTCTTTTCGAGAATATTCTTTTTGTTTTGTATCTCTCTTTCGAGTTCGCGCTTGAAGTTTTCGCTTGTTCTGAAGAATTTCCCGTATTTTATCTCGTCGTCCGAGAGAGTTTCCTCTCCCTCTTCCGTCTTGATGACCGTATACACTTTCCCCGCGCAGGCGAGAGTGTCGTCAAACACAATCCTGTGTCCGCATCTCACTATCTCCGCGCGTACTTTTTCCGGGTGCGTGTTCGGGGAGAGCAAGAAGTGGGAAAACTCTTTTCCCTCCTGCCTTGCGCCTGCAAGAATCGAAGATATAACGTCTCCGCCAAGCCCTGCAATAATCACCGTGTCAACCTCGCGGGAGGAAACGGGTGAAAGTCCGTCGCCGAGTCTTGTCTCCAAGATGTCCGTGACTCCGTTTTCAAGCGCGAGTTCCCTCGCCTTTTTCAGGCTCGGTGCGCTGATGTCGGTGGCAATAGCCTTTGACGCTCTGTCCGTACTCACGAGAAAATAACTGAGTTTTCCGTGATCGCAACCGACGTCCGCAACCGCGCCGTAGTCCACAAGATTTGCGATGAGGGATAGTCTTTCGTCAAGTCTTATCGGCATTATTCAAAATCCTTGAGTTTTTTGAGGCGGTTCGGATGGCGAAGTTTTCTAAGAGCCTTTGCCTCGATTTGGCGGATACGCTCACGCGTGACGTTGAACTCTCTGCCGACTTCTTCGAGCGTTCTCGGGTGGGAGTCATCGAGACCGTAGCGGAGACGAAGCACCTTTTCTTCACGCGGGGTGAGGGTGTTGAGCACTTGAATAAGTTGCTCTTTGAGCATCTTGCTCTCCGCGACTTCGGACGGAGAGAGCGCCTTGTCGTCCTCGAGGAAGTCGCCGAGATGACTGTCTTCTTCCTCGCCGATAGGAGTCTCGAGCGACACGGGATCCTGCGCTATCTTTTGAATCTCGCGCACGCGCTCTACGCTGCATCCGAGGTATTCGGCAATCTCTTCGGCGGACGGTTCGCGGCCTAAGCGTTGCAAGAGTTGACGAGTGGCTCTTCCCTGTTTGTTGATAGTCTCAACCATGTGAACGGGGATACGAATAGTCCTCGCCTGATCCGCAATAGCGCGCGTGATCGCCTGCCTTATCCACCAAGTCGCATAAGTGGAGAACTTGAAGCCCTTCGTATAGTCGAATTTTTCGACGGCTTTCATAAGTCCCAAGTTGCCCTCTTGAATGAGGTCGAGGAATTGCATACCGCGCCCTACGTAGCGTTTTGCAATAGACACGACAAGACGAAGGTTCGCTTCGGAAAGTATGCGCTTTGCCTCTTCGTCGCCCTCTTCCATACGCTTTGCAAGTTCTATCTCTTGCTCGCCCGTAAGGAGCGGAACTCTGCCGATATCTTTGAGGTAAATCTTGACCGAGTCGTCGATATTGCTGTCGATAAGGCTGTCAAGGTCGACCGTATCCTCTTCTTGAATGGACTCTTCGACGGTGATATTCGCCTCTTTCAAGGCTTCGAACACCGCTTCCAAATCCTCGGCACTCGCTTGAAGATGCTCGAGTTTTTGCATGATTTCGTCTTCGGATACGCTGCCTTTTTGCTTGCCGATTGTGACGATCTTGTCAATTTCTTGTTTTAATAGTTGTTCTCTATCCAAAGTAATTCCTCCTTGGTGATTACAGTTTTTCACTTATTGTCTTTGATTTCAGTTTCTTTTGAAGCGAAGTTATCTCTCTCACTGCCGCTCGCTTTTCGTCCTGATCACTCATAGTGTTGTAGGCGGTTTTTAGATATTCGAGCCTACCCGATATGTATTCGTTTGCGAGCAATACGAGACAGTCTGCAAAATAGTCCGCCTCTTGTTTGTTGTTAAGTTTCCAGTCGAGATCCAAAATCTTGTTTATCTCCTGATCGTCCTCGACGTGCGCGTACATCTGCCCGACGCTGAACTTCTCACCTCCGAGGGAGAGCGCATAGTCAAAAATCTCTTGATGCTTCGGATGCGCCAGCCATTCGCGCTTTATCTCCGCGAGATTTACGCAGGGCGAATTGTCCATAATCCTGTTCATAACGTAGCGGGAAGATAGCAAGATCGTGTCCTCTTTCTTTTCGACTTCCGCTTCGTTTTTGTCGTCTTTGATTTTGAAACCGGTTGTCGAAAGCATATCTTCGAGAGTGGATATGGAGACGCGGGATAGCGAGGAAACTCTCTCGAAATACACCTCTCTCACCGCGCGGTTGTCCACTTCTTTCAACACTCGAAGTGCCGCGCTGACATACTTTGCACGCCCGTCGACCGAACCGAGGTCGTATGCCTTTTCGCAAAGGGAGAGCTTGTATTCGATGACGGGAAGAGCCTCTTTCATCTTGGCGAGATATGCGTCCGCTCCGCCCTCTCTCACGGTCTCGTCGGGATCTTTGCCGTCGTCAAGAGAAATGACTTTGACGTTCAAGCCCGCCGCCGAGAGCGGTTCTACGTTCTTGACAGTCGCGTGTCTGCCCGCGTTATCGCCGTCGTAGGAGACGTACACGTCGTCGACAAGGCGTTTTAATTCTCTCGCCTGTCCGTCCGTGAGCGCGGTCCCCATGCCCGCGACCGCGTTCTTTATGCCGACTGCGCCGAGGGATATGACGTCCATATAGCCTTCGACAAGAATAAGTTCTTTATACGCCGCACCGTTCTCCTTTTTGTCGCGCTTTATGAAGTTCACGCCGTACAGCGTCCTGCTCTTGTCAAAAAGTTGCGTATTCGTGGAGTTTTTATACTTGGCGACGTCCTGCTCGCCGTGGAAGATACGCCCGCCAAAAGCGACCACTTCGCTCATGCCGTTCATGATAGGCACGATAACGCGGTTGCCGAACGCATCGCGCGGATTTGTCGCGCTTGCGATGAGTCCGCAGTCAACGAGGTCTTGAAGTTTGTACCCCTTGCGGCGGAGATATGCGGGCATACTGTCAAAGTCTATGGACAGCCCGAGTCCGTACCTCTTGGACGTCTCGTCGTTTATGCCGCGAGATGCCAAATATTCCCTCGCTTCCTTGCCCTTCTTCTCGTCGAGCAGGTTGTTGCGGTAATACCTCGCCGCGTCGCGCATGAGTTGTTTCAAGACTTCCTTGTGGTCCTTCTTCTCCTGGTAGTGCGGGTCCATCTTGAACTCGGGGAGAGGCATATTCGCCTTGTCCGCCAAGATCTTCACCGCGTCGAAGAATGACACGGACTCTATCTCTTGCACGAACTTCACCACGTCACCCGACGCCCCGCAACCGAAGCAGTGATAATAGGCGGACTGTTGGTTTACGCAAAAAGAAGCCGTCTTCTCATTGTGGAAAGGACAGCACCCAAAATACCTCCCGCCCTTCTTCGTGAGCGGAACGTAGGTCGACACCACTTCGACTATGTCGTTCTTAAACTTGAGTTCTTCAAGAAATTCAGGAGTAAACCCTTGCGCCATAATTCCTCATCGCGGAAATATACAACCCTCCGCGAAAAAATTCGTACTAATTATATATACGGCGATTTTTAGAAAATTCCTAACTTTTTTTGAAAATAATTCATATAATAATAAATTTTATATATAAAAAGAGCCCCTTGCCTTTGCAAAGAGCCCTTTGTCATAATATCTTTCTCTAACAATTCCAAAAATATGAATATCTATTTATTAATTCTCTAAGCCTATCATATGTAATTAAACCTTTCCCAATAGATACTTTCAAATATTGACCATTAAACGCATTAAACACTATTTCTGGGATTGGTATAATCTCATTAAACTCCTCATATGTAAACAAACCATATGTATTAATATCATCTAGCATTGCATTTTCATCATATTTACTTAATGCTGGGTCTACATCAAAAATATTAATTAACCCATCCATTTCGCCAGGAATTGATAATAAGCCATTTACAAATAAGCATAAATGCCCATATGTAACAGGACTCCAAGAAGACGTTATTTCTGTATAATGATTAACTGCAATAAGTTGCACTTCATAACTAATTAGTTCATTATTCTCTCTGCTTTGTTTTTTAAACCAATGACCTATGTATTGAGATGCATCATCACGCATATAAACATACTGATTTAGGGTAATATCCCACAACGCATGTTCGTCAATAATTTTCAACTTACTGTGATCTGAAAAAGATAATTCAATTATTTCGTATTCATCTTCTTGCTCGTAATCTAAATACATCAGATTGGCAATATCATAACTTCCTGTATAAAAATTCCAAACAAGTAATTGTTCATCACCCACCAACGATTCTACCGCTACTTGGCTACCATCAGCCAATGTAATTAGCGTTCCAGCTGCAACGCAAGACTTTTTCCATTTAGCATACAAAATTCCATTAGGCGCACTATTAATACTACTGTATTTAGTCCCGGAAAAATTAGAGGTGGTATACCATCCTTCAAATTTATAGTCTTGTCGCGTTGGATTACTTATATCATTATTTATAGTATTTGATGGATTGTTAATACTTTTTGTAAATGACACAATGTAATTTGTATTTAATGTGCAACCCCATACTACTGGTCTATTAGAATAATTCCAATTTGTACTCCAAGATGTTGGTGCCACATTATATGATGTATAGATAGTCAAACTATCACATGCCAAAAATGCATTAGCACCTATATTTGTTACGTTACTATTTATTATTAAATCTGTAACACTAGTATAGGCAAATGCATAAGCTCCAATGTGCGTGACAACTTCAGGGATATAGTTTATCTTCCCTGCCCTAATAAATGCTCCTTCTCCTATATAGTTCACCGTTTGAGGCAATTTTAAAGTTGCTAAAGAACACGAATCAAAAGTATAATCTTCTATTCTTGTAACCAAAGTTTGAGACATATTGATATTTGTAAGATTGTTGCAGAATTGAAAAGCTCTATTCCCTATAAAACGAACTGTATTAGGTAAAGAAATTCCTGTTAATTGGCTTTGATTCCTAAATGCCATAGCACCAATACCTACTACAGGTTTATTGTCAATAGTTTCAGGAATAGTGATTATTCCTCTAAGCGGACTATATGTCCCGGTTATAATCACTTCATTATCGACTGTTTGTGTTAAAAACACTGGCTTAGTGTATGTTTTGTAATCAGAGTAATACCCACCTGTTGTTTGTGAATATGTTTGATATCCAGCTACTGTAACTTTTATCGTTTCACCTGACCAACTTAAAACAGTATCCCATTGTGTTACAGACAACTCAATTTGAGTATTATTTGTAGATATACTTAATTCATTATCACCAAATTCACTTATTATCTTAATAGTATAGGAATCATTAGGGAAATAAGTGCTCCCACCTTGCCCAAACCACATAAAAACAGGAGGCACAGTAGAAAAGTGTTCGTCAATTGCGGTACTATAATATATTCTAGGAGCAAAATTATAATATGTCAGTATTCTACCAAATGGTTCAACATGTTGTGGATAAGTTGAATAAAAATTATTAACAAATTCTGAAAATGTTTTAATATGTCCAGATGTCGTAACATTCCACCAACTTTGAAACCCTATTGTAATTGGCTCATCTACTATGTCATCTTCACTGTAGTAGTCATACACATCCCAAAGTACTGCTATAATTGACAATTCGCAGCCATCACCTTTCCTAATACTAGTTGTTTCAACATCATAATTTGTAGCCATATTATAAGCGTGGTATATTGTATCACATGTCCCGAATATATTGATCAAGTGATTCTTCCAATACTGTTGTGCTATAAAGCTAAATGCGGTTGCCCATCCTTCCGACCATGCCAGTCGCATTCCTTCTATTTTCGCATTAGCATATCCTGGATTAGCACAATTACATGATGTGTGCTCTTCCAATGCATAATGGTCTATCATACTATTTGAAAAATAATGAGTACCACCCAGAGATTGAATAATGTCTAATTCGTAAGAAATATGGTGTCCATATTCATGCATAATTACATCCCACGATGCATATGGCTTAGGCATCCCTGTTTCAACTGTCGATGTTTCTGCAATATGAATCATATTTGACGAATTATTATAATAACACCCATTTGACGGATATTGTATTGAAACACTAGATGGAGAATGTCCCATCATATTCCAAGCAAAATCTCGCGCAGTGATAGCTGCTTGAGAAATCTGAAATGCGCGGCCCAACACATAATGCATATTAATACGCATATCTATTGTTGTTGTTGAACCTGTTTCAACGTTCATGTGCGCCTGATCTGGAGACTGGTAATAATATAAATCTCCATTCGTATTAACGACTGACACATTTCCATCCCCAGCATAAACTTTTATAATTAATCATATCCACCATTTTCAAGGTCTAAAAGCTGATCTTTATTTTTAAATCCAAATGAATAATTGCCTTCCTGATCTGTATATACAGTGCCGAGATTTTCTGTTATACTTGGTGTATCATAATCACATATTTTAACCATAACACGCCTCATAGGGTGTACAACATCATAATCATCCACCCATTCAATTTTCCCACTTATATATGTATTCTCTTCATTTGAGGATGCTTGTTGTTCCTCATTTATTTGAGAAAGATTATTTTGTAATTCTTCATTTGAATTTGCATATGCTGTATTAATTGGGGTAAAACAAACCAATAGTACTACTATAGGTAATATGAGAAACAAGCAAATTAGTATTATACAAAGCATATTTCTATGTTCTTTTAAAACTGTCATATTATACCTCTCTTATAATTATACATTTGTCAAAATGATTTTATTGTCTTCTATATATTCATATTTTAGATATACACTTAAAATTCCATCGTAACTCTTTACTTCATTTCCCAAATAATCTATTCCGACATATGTGCCTTTAATACAAAAACACAATCCTCCCGATTGATGCAGGAATAATTCTTTGGGAATAGTAATACGCTCGTTAAACCAAGCATCTGTTATCCTATACTTTTCCGAAACAAAATTTTCATCCACATGTCTTATTTTATATTCTATTGAAGTATCCCAATTAAATCCTGATTTAAATGCGTAAAAAAACATATCAAACGATGGTATATTGTTCCCGCTTAAATTCTCATGCTCAATATTAGGACTAAAATATCCCCCATAATAAAATATCGGGGAGACATTATCAATATCATAACAGTCTTGGTCAATTACACATTTCCCAACATAAATAGGTTGTGGCAAATCATTTATTTCTAAAACCGAACTTTGATTATCACAACTAATAAACAGAAAACAATTTAAAAACAAAGTTATTAGAAAAAAACACAACTTTTTCATTTCATTCTCCTAGCTTAATATTTATAACAAATATTAATCAGTATGTCAATACAAAAAATTAAGGTAAAAGCCCACACATTAGTGAGGGCCTTGAGATAATATTATGATTATTGAGTTTTCTAAACATCACGAAAGTGATATATCGCAAATCCGCCTGCGGATTTATATCGCGCATCTTGCATATCGCATCACAAAGTGATGTATCGCATTTGCGCCGGCAAATATCATTTATCTCCTTCCGCCGGGTTGCATTCCGCCAGTTTGACCGGGCATTCCGCCCATGTTTCCGCCTTGTGTGCCAAGGTAGGAGACGGCTTGGGAGAGCGTCACTTCGCCCGCACTTGTGCCGTTTACGTACACCGTGTAGGTTGCGCCGCTCGTGAGTTTGTCGCTTGAAAGAATGACGGATTGAGAAGTCTTTGCGGTTGTGTGTTCAAGGACAACACCGCCGTTTGCGTCTTTGAGTGTGACGGTCGTGCCTGCCGCAAGGGTTGAAGTCGCCTGGTACACGATGACGTTTTGCGCGCTGCCGTTAGACGGTGTTTCCACCATACCGACTGCGCCGACTGCCACAAGTGTACCGCCGTCCACGACGACGCCCGCTTCCGTGTCGAGTGCGGAGTTGCCGCCGTTTGTCGGACCGTCGACGTACACTTCGCCGCCCGAGATGTAAATTGCGTTGTTGCTGTCAATACCATCGCCTTGTGCGTTCACTCTAAGCACACCGCCGCTTATGATGATATAGCAGTTTTGATTGACGTAGCCCATTTGAGCGTTCGTGCCGTCCGCCGCGTTCAAGCCGTCGTCTTGAGAAGTCAGGGTGATGTCACCGCCTGCGATTTCGAGTTTTGCAGCCTCGATACCTTCATAGCAGTTGTTTATGACGATTGTGCCGTCTGCTACTTTCAACACTTCTTCTGCGTGAATACCGTCGTCGCCGCTTGTGATGTTCAGCGTACCGCCGTTTACAAACAGGTTGCCGTTTGAATGGATCGCGTCGTCGTTTGCGTTGATTGTGATATTTCCGCCCTCGATGACGATTGCATAGTAGTCGGCAGTTGTGAGTTCGACCACCTTGACGCCCTCGTCGGTATCTTCGTCCGTCGCATCTTCACGGTCACCTTTTGCAAGTTCGGTTTCAAGCAAATCTTCCGTAACTTCGTATTCGAGGCTACCCGCTTTGAGACCTTTGCCGTCCGCATTGTCGCTTGACGTCTCCGTGATTTTGCTCGGAGCGCCGCCGTTTGTAGTGACGTTTATGTCACCGCTCTTGATATAGAGCAAGTTTGCCGCGCTTATGCCGTCGTCACCGCTCACGATAGTTATATCGCTGTCTTCGACGTAGATATATTTGTATGTCACCGCATAAGTTTCTTCAAGGTCGGCATAGTCGATTTCGTTGTCGTTTTGAATGCCGTCCGTGCCTGCCGTGATATTTAGCGTTGCGCCGAGGAGCACAACTGCGTCGTTTCCGCGGATACCGTGCTTGCCGGCAACGATAGTGAGCGTCG
>ONYW01000013.1:0-32575 GCA_900322215.1 uncultured Eubacteriales bacterium
TCCACGTTTGGCGCGGGGAAAAACATATTTCTCGATACGTTTCTCGTTATCTGCGCGCTCCCCGCCATGTCTACCGCAAGCGTAATTGCCGAGTAGTCCGCGGTGTTCGGCTCTGCAACGAGACGTAATGCAACTTCCTTTTGCACCATGACAGTCAAGGACTGCACGGGAAGTTCGCTCTCCAAAAACCGCATGACGAGCGGAGTCGTGATGTAGTACGGCAAGTTTGCGATGACTTTGAACTCCCCTTTCACTATCTCATTGAATTGCTCGTCCTTCATACGTAGCACGTCGCGGAAGATGACTTCCGCATTGTCGACTCCCTGCAAGGACAGCGCAAGTACAGGCTCCAAGTTTCTGTCCACTTCAAAACTATATACCTTCTTTGCGACCTTTGCGATAGAGCGCGTGAGAGTTCCGCCGCCCGTACCTATTTCTACGACGGTATCCTCACTCGTCACTCCGCTGTCCGCGACAATCGCGTCGAGCAAATTCGTATCGCTGATAAAATTTTGCCCGAGCGCCTTGTTAAAGCGGAAGTTCGTGCCCTGTATTATGTCTTTAAGGTTTATATTATCCATACTTTTTAACAATCAATTCAATATTTTAGATTTGTTTTTATCCTCTAAAAAACCACCACATCAAAACCGGGATATTTGGATGAGTTGCTAGGAAGGGTGTCATTGGGAGAAGGGAGCGTACTGAAGCGTACGTGACCGACTAACAATGGCGCGCTGACAACGCAAATCGCCAAATAGCACGGTTTTAATATTCCGTATCTTCGTAAATCGTCTCTCTCACCCTGAATTTCGCGCCCGTGGACTCACACACTTTTCTACACGCCTCGATCTCCTCTTCTCCGATGAAGTCGACGACGCTCATTGTCGTATCGATGCCCTCTTTGACGCAGTCGCTCGCAAATTTCAGCATAGCGTCAAAGGCCTCTTCGCCGTACTTGCTCCGACAAATCTCTTGGTAGAGTTCGCGGTTGGACGCATTGAGAGATATAGACACGCTGTCAATATACTTGGCAATGAGGTGCGGCACGTCATCACGCTTGTTGATCAGGTTACCGAGCCCGTTCGTATTGAGCCTCGTCTTGCAGTTCTCGCGCTTGAGCCAAGGTCCTACCATAGACATGACGGACAGCGCGCAAGTCGGCTCGCCGTAACCGCAAAAGACTATCTCCTTATACTTCCTTATAGGGTAAAGTTGAAGGTCGTCGATGAGTTCTTGATAGGTAGGTTCTTTTGAAAGCCAAAGGTCGTTTCCGCCAACCGTATCTTTGAAATTTCTAAGGCAAAATTCACAGTTGTTCGGACACCTGTTTGTGAGATTTATATAGAGGCTGTCGCCAAATTCATAGACGTAATTGTTCATCATATCCGTCACCTATCTTTTGACTGTATTTGCAAATATGGCACTTTATATTGCAAAATCCCGCATATAAAGTCGTGATTTTGCGATTTTGCTTATCTTTTCAGTTTTGCGCTATACGCATCTTTTTGAAAAACTCAAGCGTGTTTTGAACGCTTTTCTTTGCAAGTTCTTCCTTGTCTTTTTCAAGGATTTCCGCAGCCTTTTCAAGCACGAGATTTATATATTTCGGCTCGTTTGTCTGTCCTCTAAAAGGCACGGGAGTCATATACGGACAGTCCGTTTCAAAGAGGAGCCTGTCCTCTCTCACGGCTTTCAAAGACTCAAGATTGTGCTTTGCGTTTTTGAACGTTATCGCACCGCCAAAGGCATAGTAGCAGTCGTATTTATCAAAGACTTTCACCATCTCGGCAGAGCCCGAATAACAGTGCAAAAGCACGCCGTGATTCAAATGTCGTTTGTTGCGTTCAAGGATTTCGCGCGTGTCTTCATACGCCTCTCTTACGTGCAAAATTATCGGCAGTTCCAACTCGTCCGCAAGGACTATCTGCCTCTCGAACACCTGTTTTTGTATGTCACGAGGGCTTAGGTCATAGTGATAGTCAAGTCCTATCTCCCCGATGGCGACGACCTTTTCGTCCTTTGAGAGTTCGCGGAGGGTATTATAGTCTTCCTCTCGCATGAGTTTGCTGTCGTGCGGGTGCATGCCGACTGCGGCAAACACGCTCTCAAACTTCCTCGCCTGCTCCACCGCAAGCAAGCTGGACGGCATATCGTAGCCGACGTTCACAGCCGCAAGAATGCCGTCGTGCGAAAAGTCGCCGACGATTCTGTCGGCAAGAGGCGCAAGATCCTCATCGTTCAAATGGCAATGAGAGTCTATGAGCATTATCTCACCACGCTACCTGACGGAACAGGCTTTTCGGGAGATACGAGCACGACTTCCTGCTCGCCGTCTTCCTTGTCATAGCAGGCGCAAAGGAGCATACCTGCGGATTCGATACCGCGGAGTTTCGCAGGCTTCAAATTGAAGACAACGACGACCTTTTTGCCGAGCATCTCCTCCGGCGTATAATACTTTGCGATACCGCTGACGATAGTTCTCGTCTCCTCGCCGATCTTGACGGAGAATTTCAAAAGTTTGTCCGCCTTTTCAACCTTTTCCGCCTCGACGATTTCGCCGACGCGGAGTTTTATCTTCATAAAGTCGTCAATTGTGATGATGTCGACGACGTTTGCGTTCTCTTCTTTAACTTCCTGCTTTTTGTCTTCCTTTACAGGTTTTGTTTCTTCCACCTTTTCTTCCTCTTTTTCGTCTTTTACGATACCGCGCTTTACGAGTTCCGCCTTTATCTTCTCGCCGTCGAGACGCGCGAAGAGATATTCGGGCTTTTCGGCGACCTTCGTGCCGTTTGCAAGAAGTCCGAATTTGTCGAGGTCGTCGTATTCACGAAGCGTAGCACCGCACTCTTCCACGGCTTTCTTTGCCGTCTCCGGCATAAACGGGAAGAGCAAACTTGACACGACGATAATCGTCTCCGTGAGGTTGTAGAGCACGGTCTTCAACCTGTCATGTTGAGATTCGTCCTTTGCAAGCACCCACGGCATAGTCTCGTCGATATATTTGTTCGCCCTGCGCACGACCGTAAAGATCTCTCCGAGTGCGTCCGCGACGTGGTAGGAGTCGAGTTTTGCAAAAACCTTGTCGCGCAAGGCTGTTACCGCGGATTTGAGTTCTTCGTCGACGGCTTCTTGCACGCCCTTGTCCTCGACGATACCGCCGAAATACTTGTTCGTCATAGCGACCGTTCTTTGCACGAGGTTGCCGTAGACGTTGACGAGTTCGGAATTTATCGTGTCGATAACGATATCCCAGTTGATGATGCCGTCGTTGTCAAAAGGCATTTGCGAAAGCAAGAAATACCTCACCGCGTCCACGCCGAAGAAGTCGACGAGGTCGTCGGCATAGATGACGTTGCCCTTTGATTTGGACATCTTTCCGCCGTCTTGCAAGAGCCACGGGTGGCCGTAGATCTGCTTTGGAAGCGGAAGTCCGAGCGCCATGAGGAAAATTGGCCAGTAAATCACGTGGAAACGCACGATATCTTTGCCGATTATATGCACGTCGGCAGGCCACTCCTTCTTGTAGAGGTCGCTGCTGTTTCCGTCTTGGTCGTAGCCGATGCCCGTGATGTAGTTGGTGAGTGCGTCAAGCCAAACGTACACGACGTGGCGCTCGTCAAACGTGACGGGAATGCCCCAGTTGAATGACGTACGGGACACGCAAAGGTCTTGAAGCCCGGGTTTTAAGAAGTTGTTGACCATCTCGTTCTTTCTTGACAAAGGAACGATAAAGTCGGGGTTGTCGTCATAGTATTTCATGAGGCGGTCCGCGTATTTGCTCATCTTGAAGAAATACGCTTCCTCTTCCGCCATTTTGACGTCTCTACCGCAGTCCGGGCATTTGCCGTCTACGAGTTGGCTCTCCGTCCAAAACGACTCGCACGGGGTGCAGTACCAGCCGTGGTAAGAGCCCTTGTATATGTCGCCTTGGTCGTAGAGTTTTTTGAAAATCTTTTGGACTTGCGCCTCGTGATCTTTGTCCGTCGTTCTTATAAACTTGTCGTACGAAGAATTCATAAGGTCCCAAATGCGCTTGATTTCGCCCGCCGCCTTGTCGACGTACTCCTTTGTAGTGATGCCCTGCGCCTCGGCTTTCAACTGAATTTTTTCGCCGTGTTCGTCGGTTCCCGTTTGGAAGAACACGTCGTAGCCTTGCATGCGTTTTGCGCGCACGAGCGCGTCGGAGAGCACGATTTCGTAGGTGTTTCCGATGTGCGGTTTGCCTGACGCATAGGCGATTGCGGTTGTGAGATAGTATTTGCCTCTTTTATACATAAGTTCCTCTCTTTGCGGACTAATGGAATCCGCGCTAAGTCTTCGCGCACATCCGTACGCAATTTATTATTATACATAAAATACTTTCGTTTGTAAATTGTTAATAAAACAAAATATTTTTGCCCCTGCGCATCTACGGCGCAAAAAAACACCGAAAAACCGCAAAAATCCCTCAAAAAAGCAAAAAATATCGCTTTTGCGCGCGAAAGTGTTTGACATTCGCAAAAAATATGCGTTAGATTTGTTGTGAGGTAAATTATGCAAAGCGTTACAGAAGTCGGCAAGACCGCAAAAGATTACGAACTCTTAAACACAAAACAAAAGGGACTGTTCAAAAGATTTGCCCGCTATTACTCTCCATACAAGCGGACGTTCTTTCTCGATATGCTCTGCTCGTTCATTCTCGCGGTGAGCGGACTGCTTTATCCTATACTTTCAAGGTATACGCTCAACACGTTCATCCCGGGCGGGATGCTCAAAGAACTGCTCCTCGCCTGCGCGGGGCTTCTCGGCGTATACTTTTTGCGCGCCTTTATGAAATACTCAATCAACTACTACGGACACGTCATGGGCGTGCACATGCAGGCGGATATGCGAAGCGACCTCTTTGCGCACCTCGAAAAATTGCCATACTCTTTCTATGACAACAACGAGACGGGACAACTTATGACGCGTATGACAAACGACCTCTTTGACGTTGCGGAACTCGCTCACCACGGTCCCGAAAATATCTTTATCACGTCGTTTATGACGGTCGGCGCGTTTGCGTATCTTTGCACTATCAACTGGAAACTCGCGCTCATCATATTTGCGTTCCTGCCGCTTTTGTTCATCATCGCCTGGACGTCGAGAAAGCAAATGACGAAGGCGTTTCAAAAGAGCCGCGAGGAGATAGGCGGTATCAACGCCACGCTTGAAAACAGCATAGCGGGCATTCGCGTAACGAAGGCGTACGCAAACGGTAAACACGAGCAAGAACGCTTTGAAAAGAACAACCAGGGTTATGTCAAAGCGCGCGGCAAAGCATACAAAGCAATGGGCACTTTCCAGGCGAATATGAGTTTTGTCAGCGAACTCTACAACGTCGTCGTTCTTGTCGCGGGCGGACTCTTTTGTTTGTACGATTCAGACAATTTCGACTATGCCGACCTCGTGGCGTTTATGATCTCAATCAACCTGTTTATCTCACCGATTCAGACGTTAATCGCCTTTTTCGAGCAATTGCAGGACGGTATCACGGGTTTCAAACGCTTCACCGCAATCATGGACGTACCCGTCGAAGAGGACGCCGAAGACGCGCGCGTTTTGGAAAATCCGAAGGGCAATTTGGAGTTCAAAAACGTCACGTTTGCATACAGCGAAAAGCGCGATATACTTAGCGGTATCTCCTTTGAAATTCCCGCGGGCAAGACGTATGCCTTTGTCGGCGCAAGCGGCGGAGGGAAAACTACTATTTGCCACCTTATTCCGAAATTCTACAAAATCAAGGGCGGCGAAATCCTCATCGACGGCATAAATATTGACAAAATCACCAACGATTCGCTAAGACGCAACATAGGTATCGTTCAACAGGACGTCTTCCTCTTCACAGGCACGTTCAAAGAGAATATCGCATACGGCAAAATCGGAGCGACGCAGGAAGAAATCGAGGACGCCGCAAAACGCGCCAACATTCACGACTATATCATCAGCCTCCCCGACGGCTACGACACTCAAATCGGCGAGCGAGGAATAAAACTCAGCGGCGGTCAAAAGCAGCGCCTCTCTATCGCTCGCGTCTTCCTCAAAAACCCGTCCATTCTCATACTGGACGAAGCTACCAGCGCGCTCGACAACACGACCGAGGCACTCATTCAACACTCTCTCTTCGAACTTTGCAAGGGCAGAACGACGCTCATCGTCGCGCACAGGCTCTCAACCATAAGGAGCGCGGACAAAATCTTTGTCATCAACAAGGGCGAGATAAAGGAGCAAGGCACTCACGAAGAACTCATGTCCAAAGACGGCCTCTACAAATCCCTCTACGAGAGCCAATTCACCGACGTCGAAAACATAGATTTGTCAACGAACGTCAGCATAAGTTAAAATGAAAATATCATTCACTTTGTTTGCTTTTTACAACATATAGTGGTAAAATGATTTCGATAAAAAATTTTAATACGGAGGCATAAAATGGAAGATTTCGCAAAGAGTTATCTTGACTGGTATCAAGGTCTTTCCAAGGGCGTAAGAGCAGTGCTCTGCTTGCTTTGGGACATTCCGTCAAATCTCTATCGTTTTTCAAAGAGCGCGCTCAAAAACAACTCTCTCGGCATCATCGTCGCAGTGTTGCTCGCAATCTTTGGCGGTTGGATTTTGTTTGTCGTAGACCTTTGCTGCATCCTTCTTACAGATAAAGTCCTTTGGATCGACGACCTCGGCTACCAAGAAACCGACGACGCTCCAAAAGCAGAAAAATCTGAGGAAGCACCTGCAGAAGAACCACAAGACGAAGCAAACAAAGAAGACGAAAAGAATGAATAATTCAAACCCAAAAAGCGAAACCGCTCGAACGAGCGGTTTTCTTTTTTGATTTGAGGCAAAGTACAGTTGAATTGCACCCTGCCATGCAACCTTTGTTTTGGTTTTGCAAATCCTCACTCCGGCAAAATGCCGTGCGTGAGGCAATACTTTTGAACGGCGTAGCAAGTTTTTCCGTCCTTTATTTTGCCTGCCAAAATATCCGCCAAAACGGCTTTTAGAGGGCGTTTGTATGCCGAGATGAATTCGTCATCGTCGAGGTGCATAGCGCGCTTTTTAAGCCCTTTTGCAAGGAATATATACAAATGCTCGTTGGTATAGCCTGGCGTCGGGTATATCATGCCAAAAGGCTGAATCTCATCGCAGTCATAGCCCGTCTCCTCTTGGAGTTCGCGCTTTGCCGTGACTATTGCCTCCTCGCCCTTTTCAAGTTTGCCTGCTGGGATCTCCTCTATCACTTCCTTGTACGGATAGCGGAATTGTCTGACGAGCCACATATCATCGCCGTCTATTGCCAGTATCGCCGCTCCGCCCGGGTGCTCGACAAATTCACGCTTAGACTTGTTTCCGTCCGGCAATTCGACGTCGTCGAGGCGCAAATTTATGATTCTGCCGTGATACAGTTCTTTGGTTGATAAAGTTTTTTCTTCAAGTTTTTCCGTTTTTTCCATTTCTTATCTAAATCCTATGCTCGCGCGTATTGTCACAACGCTTCCGTAAGGACGAGGCTTACCATAATAAACTTGACATCGAGTTTGAGTTGCTTTTTGCCCTGCTTTTCGGACATCGTGAAGATGACGAACGGTTGAGTGTTCTCATTCTTTGCGACGACGTCGCCGACATAGATCGCCTTGTGTGTGTTCCCGTCCGCGTCGACAACGTCTTTCAAAAAGTATTCGTTGTCAAACGCTATACCAAACGCGAAGTCTTCGGGAAGTCTTGACACGAGATCGGACGGGATTCTGTGCGTCGCTTCGATCTCTTTCACGATCGGATGTTCAAAATCTATGCCTATGAGAGACAGCCCGAGGCTCTTTTTCATAAGGTCGAAAGAGTCTTTCAAGTTGTCGAGCGTAAAGCCGGGGAACATATCGACGACATACGGTTTGACGATAGCCTCGTCGAGGTCGATATCGGACAGACCCGACGCCATCTCGTTTATATCGACATTGAAGATACTGAGCAGTCCGCCGAGCATATCTATGATATTCGTCTTCGTTTTGAGTTGTCCGTGGACCTTGCCCGACGACGTGAAGGTGAAATAACTCTCGTTTTTGTCAAACACGCTTGAGAACAGCGCTAGTTTAAGTCCCATAACTTCGCTGTCGGTGTTGCTGATGGAGAAGAGCATATCGTTTTGGAAATACTCATACTGTTTCGCCGAACCTTTGTCGCAAGCGACAAGCGAGAGCGCGAGCGACAGCACAAGCACCAAACAAACTGCCAAAGATACAAGTTTAAAACTCTTTTTCATAGCGCGCCTCCTCAGCAGTATTTAGGTTGGTATCCGCGGATAGCGTCAAAGTACGCGTCCGTAACGCCTTGGAACGTCGTCGCAGCATTTATGCTTGTGACCGCTCCGTTTGTATCAAACACCGTTTCGTTGCCGTCTTTGGACATTTGACCGTTGTACATCCTGTTCACTTGTTCGATCTTTATTTGCTTGTAGACGTCGACTGCGTTTGCTGCCGCGAACCCTTTCTCTTCAAATGCCTTTTGCGTGGTCGCCGCAAGCACCGCATGCCCTATGTTGGACGGGTGCGTCCAGTCGCTGAAGAACAGATCCGCACCCTTGCAAGTGCCTTCCGTATCCGTAAGCATGCCATAATACGGCTTGCCGTCTCTGACGTCCGTCTTTGCATAGTCGTCAAACGCCTTGTTCGCGTCGATAATGTTTATAGAGCCGGGATTTGCCGCGAGATATTCGTCGAGAATGCCGTTCAAGCAGTTGAGAAGTTCTTGCGCTACCGCCCTCACCTGTTCGATAGTCGCGATAGGCATACCTTCCGCTCCGAATCTACCGTCGTCCTCGATATCTGCAAGCGCCGAGAGCAGTTCGGGATACAAGAACTTTGAGCCGCCAACTACGGGGTTGTACACCTTTTGGAAGAAGATCGTCGCACTCGGATTCCATTCGCGCAAAATGTCGACGATGTCGCAAATGTTTTGATACGTATTCGGGAAATTGAATTTTATCTTCCTGTGATTGCCGTTTTCGTCAACATCCAAAGACGTTCTCTCCGTCTTACCGCCGTTGTGGAGGTAGTTGATGAGCGTCGTTCCGCTCTTTGAACCGTTGTCATATTTTTCAGGGAAAGACGGATCGGCAACTTCAAGCATCAAAAGCCCCAAATCGTATTGGAGCAGGTTGTTGCCGAGAATGGAAATGTGAATGATATCCGCTTGCTGAATATGCGTTTTCATGAGAGTCGAACTCTCGCCGTTTTCCTTTACTTCTTTAAGCAAACCGAGAAAACCGCCGTCCTCGTTGCCGAGCATATCGCCCGACGTCTTGTGCCCGGACACGGAGTGGTTGAAATATCTGAAATTGTTCGCCCTGCCGAGAAGCGCATAGTAGCCGTAGTTGTCGCGCTCGGAAAGCGGAGACGGTCCGATAAGCGCTTCCGCTATCGAGTCTCCGAGAAATACTATCGTCTTGTCAGGCGGAGTCACCTCAACCTTTTTGTCGCACGCGACGACGAATACGAGGCAGGCGACTATGACAAGCACGAGTGAAAAAATCAAAAAGCGTCTTCTCATTTTTTACCCCTATATCATTGTTAAATTCATTTTACTACCAAAATCCGCCAAAGTAAATAGTCAATTGTACAAAAAGGGGGACTTCGTCTCGCTTTTTCTTTTAATTTTTATTGCAATTATTCATTTCGCATTTATATACACTCCGTGTATAGAAAAAAGGGCGTAACGCCCTTCTCTACTTTTTGATATGTTTTGGCTTAAAGCCGTCATTTTGACAAACTACAATCTTATAGGTTGCTTACGCGGCTTCTACAAAGCGGACAGTCTTCATCTTTTGCTCTTCGAGCGGTCTGTCTCCCCTGTTCGTCTTGACGTTTGCGATTTTGTCAACCGTCTCCATTCCCTCGACCACTTTTCCGAACGCCGCATATTGTCCGTCCAAAAAGTCGCAATTTGCATGGCAAATAAAGAACTGTGAGGACGCCGAGTTGTAAAATTGACTTCTTGCCATAGAGATAACTCCGCGCGCGTGAGAGAGGTTGTTTTTGACGCCGTTTACAAGAAATTCGCCCTTGATTTCTTCGTCGGCACCGCCCATACCCGTGCCTGTCGGATCTCCGCCCTGAATCATAAAATCTTTTATAACTCTGTGGAAGATAAGCCCGTCATAGAAGTGCTTGCCCACGAGTTTTTGGAAGTTCGCCACCGTGATGGGTGCGTTTGCGGGATCAAGTTCTACAACGATATAGTCTCCGCTCTCCATTGTGATTTTCACAAAATTCGTAACTTTTTCTGTCTCTTGAAACATAATTTACCTCGTAAATACTTATAAAATCTAAACTCACTATATTATGCAGTTTGTAAAACCGCTCAATTTTGATGAGATGCTAGGAAGGGCGCCTTTGGGAGAAGGGCGCGTACTAAACCGTACGTAACCGACTACCAAAGGCGACCTGACAACGCAGGTCGCAAAATTGTGCGGTTTTTGATCGCTCAATCAAAAGGTTTTAATTATATGGCGAGCAACAGTCATAGCCGACGTCCAAGCCCACTGCAAATTGTACCCACCGCAGTCGCCGTCTATGTCGAGCGCTTCGCCTATGGCATAAGCGTTCATCGCGCGAAGCGACATGAGGTTTTCGTCAAACTCACGCGGATCGAGACCGCCCGACATGACCTGTGCAAGCGACGCGTCGCCGAGCCCTTCGATTTCAAGTTTATAGCCCTTTATCACGCCTGCGAGCACACCGATTTTTGCCTGTGCGGGCTCGTCGGGAGAGCAGTTTGCCGCGGCGATAATCCGCTCTTGCACTTTTGAGTGGAAGGTGCCGAGCATAAGTTCGCCGACAGTCATTGTGCCTGCGCGCTTGCGAAGAATATCTTCAACCTCCGCACGTGAATATTCCGGCATAAAGTCAATTGTCATTATGTCGCCGACTTTTGCTCTGTCGCGAGCGAGTTCGCTGGACAGGTTGAACACGGCGATACCGCTCACGCCGAATTCCTTAAACAGCACTTCACCGACTTCATAGCGGTAGCCTATGCGCACGCCTGCCTTGACGCGCACGCCTTGCAAGCCCTTGATTTGTTCCTTGTTTGTCTTTATCGGACAAAGCGACGGGCGCATCTCGCGGACTTTGTGTCCGAATGCGGTGAACAAACTCGTGCTATCCTTGCCAAAGGTCGCGGGAGAGCCTGTCGCAAGCACCACTTTGTCGCAGTTTATTGTGAAAGACTCGTTCGGTTTGCCCTCGCATTTGACGATGCCCTGCACGTTGAACGCGTCGTTGAATTGCTCTATAAAATTGACAAAGTGAGATGTGAACACCTGCGTGCCTGCCCTATCTACTCCGCGGCGCAAAACGTCGAGGACGGTTGAAGCGCATTCGCTGTACGGATATACGCGTTTGTCGACCGCCTTTGTGATGAGTCCCATCTTTTCAAACGTTGCGACTGTGTCGTGAGCGTCAAATTTGTCAAGAAACTCTTCGATAAATCCGGGACGGTTGTAGTGCGCGATGTTCATATCAAGATTTGTGAGATTGCATTTTCCGTTGCCTGTCGCAAGGAGTTTTTTGCCGACTCTGTCATTGCTCTCGAGGAGCGCGACCTTGATGTTTGCAGGCAAAGACGCCGCAAGGAACAACCCTGCCGCTCCGCCACCGATAATAACTACGTCAAATTTCAAATTTTCCATACACACATTTTAGCATACCCAAAGTTTTTTGGCAATAACAAACTAAACTATTCAGACAACCAAAAAAGCAAGTCGTATGACTTGCTTTTCTTTAACGCCAATAGCCGAAAATAAGCAATATGCTGATTGCAAGTATTGCAAGCACAACTACCGCCGGCAAAAACAAGGAATAGAATGCGGAAAACAATAGCGCGAACCAGTCTTTCTTGTCCAATTTGAGTTTTTCGCCGGGAGGAAGAGCGTCTCTTTGTTGATTGAGCCTTGTCATCAATTCAAAGAAGCCTTCCCTGTGCTTTATCTCATTCTTTTCCTTATTCGCCTTTTCGGGATCTTTAATCTTGCGCATTTTCATCAGTCGGCTCTGCTTGTGTAGGCGCCGGAGTCGGTGTCGGATCCATAACGGATTCAACAGGTTCGCCGACAGGCTCTACCGTCAGGTCGTTATTCAAAGGTTCTTGCTCGCTTGGATCGACTCTTACGCCGTCGACTTTTGCAGTCTTCTTGACCATCTTCGGCAATTCAAACAAGTAGTTGCCGTTCTCGTCAAGTTTCTTTTCCAAACGGTGGCAAGCGACGAAATGTCCCGGTGCGACTTCTACGAGTTGCGGCGGAACTCTGTCGCACTTGTCGCACTTCATGTAGCAACGAGTATGGAATTTGCAGCCTTGCGGCGGACGAATCGGGCTTGGGATATTGCCTTCAAGCAAGATTCTGTCTTTTGACAAACTTTCGATATCCGTCGTCGGAATAGAGCTGAGAAGCGCTATCGTGTACGGATGACGCGGATCGTTAAAGATCGTCTCCGCATCCGCATACTCGACAAGGTTGCCAAGGTACATAACCGCTATCTTGTCGGAGATATAACGCACGACTGACAAATCGTGGGAGATGAAGAGATAGGTCAAGCCCTCTTTTTGTTTAAGTTCGTCAAGAAGGTTGATGATCTGCGACTGAATGGACACGTCAAGTGCCGAGACGCACTCGTCGCAAACAACGAATTTCGGCTTTACGGCAAGCGCACGCGCGATACAAATACGCTGCCTTTGACCGCCCGAGAATTGGTGCGGATAGCGGTGCAACATATAATCTTGCAAACCGCACTCTTCCATAGTCTTGATGATATAATCCTTCATGGCTTTTGAGCCGTGACGGAAGAACTTGTGAGTGACAAGACCTTCTTCGATGATTTGACCGACTGTCATACGTGGGTTCAAACTTGAATACGGATCCTGGAAGATGATTTGCAAATCGCGACGAAGAGGACGAATCTCGTTGTATTTAAGACGCGCGAGATCGACGCCTTCATCCGTCATCGCTTCGTACTTTGCGAATTCCTCGTTGCCTTCGTATCTTTGCTTGATTTCGGCAAGTTTTGCACGTTGCTCGTCGTTGAGAACGAGAAGACGATCGATTTCCGCTTGCAAAGCGTCAGCCTTTGCGCGAGACTTGATAAGTTTCGGATTGTCCTCCGCCTTTATCACCGTACCGTCTTTTTTGGTTTTGTCTTCCAGTCCAAGATAATACTCGGTTTTCGTCTTCTCAACCGCAAGTTTGTCGCGAAGTTGAGCGATACGGACGTTCATATTGTGGATGGCAAGCAGTTGATTGCAACCGTCTTGTCTATCCTCAACCGCAAAGAAACCGCCGACGATTTTTACGATATGAAGAAGTTGCGTCTTTGCGTTTGCCTTTGCGAGGTTGCAGTTTTGCAAAAGGAAGAAGTCCGCATTGTCTTCGCCGACCTCGTCGACCTTCTTTTGCAACTCATCGGCTTGCGCTTGGAGTTTTTTGTATTTTGCGATGTATTTGTTTATGTGAGTGATGGTGTCCTTGATATAACTCGGTGCGACCTCGGCAAGCGTTCTGCCATAATAGATACTCTCGCCCGCAGTTTGATCGTAGAGTTGCAAAAGGACGCGTCCGAACGTTGATTTTCCGCAACCAGACTCACCGACGACGCCGATAGTCTCACCCTCGCAAATGTCAAGGGAAATATCTTCGTTTGCCTTGACGTAGAGTTGCTCTTTTTGGAAGATAGAGGATTTTGCTATCGGGAAATACTTTTTGAGATTAGAAATCGACAACAACTTGTTTTTTGTGTTCTCCACTTTGTCTATCCTCCTTTTTAGCATAGAAACATCTTACTTTTTGTCCGGGTACGACTTCTTCGAGGGTTGGTTCTTCCTCCAAGCACTTTTGCGTGCAGTATTTGCAACGCGGAGCGAACTTGCAGCCCTTCGGGAGCGCAAGCGGATGAGGAACGACGCCCGGGATCGGCTCGAGTTTTTCGCCGACCGATTCCATACGCGGAATAGAGTGCATAAGCCCCTCGGTATACGGGTGCGAATACACGCAATTTGTAAAGATTACGTTTGCAGGTGCTTGTTCGACGACCTGACCGCAATACATAACGACAACGTCATCCGCCATCTCGTTGATAACGCCGAGGTCGTGCGTGATGAAGATTATTGACGTACCGTTTTCACGTTGCAAATCGTTCATAAGCGAAAGAATTTGCGCTTGAATCGTAACGTCGAGAGCCGTTGTCGGTTCGTCCGCGATCAAGATCTTCGGACGGCACGCAAGAGCCATTGCTATCATAACGCGTTGACGCATACCGCCGGAGAGCTGGTGCGGATATTGTTTCATAACCGCTTCCGGGTTCGGAATCTGAACGGCGGCGAGCATCTCGAGAGCCTTCTTTGCAGCCTCCTTTTTTGTCATTCCTTGGTGGATGATAAAGGGCTCGGAAAGTTGCTTCTTGACGTTGAAAACCGGGTTCAAACTGGTCATCGGCTCTTGGAATATGACGGAGATCGCGTTGCCGCGGATGTGGTACATCTCATCCATTGAGAGTTTTGTGAGGTCCTGTCCGTCGAACAAAATCTCGCCGGACTTTATGTAGCCGTTCTCGTCAAGCAAGCGCAAGATGCTCATTGCGGAAACGCTCTTGCCCGAGCCGGATTCGCCGACTATACCGATGGTTCTGCCGGCTTCAACCGAATATGAGACGCCGTTGACGGCTTTTACTATACCTTTTTTTGTAAGGAAGAAGGTATGCAAATCCTTTACTTCTAATAATGGCATTTTCTTCCTCCTTAATGACTATTGTTAGTACGCGGGTCCATGACGTCGCGGAGCGCATCGCCGATGATATTGACGCAAATCGTGGTGATCGCAAGGAATATCGACGGGAACAGCCATAACCACCAGTAGTTTCCGATGATGGTAAGGTTTTGAGCAGCATTGAGCATGTTGCCCCAGGTCGGTCTCGGATACATAACACCGAAGCCCAAGTAGGACAAACCGGATTCGGTAAGCATACAGCCTGCGAAGTCAAGCGTGAGCGTGACTATGATGACTGAGATGACGTTTGGCAAAATGTGCTTGAACGCAATTCTGAACTCGTTGACGCCCATTGCCTTTGCAGCGGTGATATACTCCGACTCACGCGCGGCAAGAACTTGACCGCGGACGAGTCTTGCAAGACCTGTCCAGGAGAGTACGCCGAGAATGACCATGATGAGGAATAGACGCGTATTCTCGGGAACGTTCTTCGTAGACAAGATTGCCGACAAAATCATTGCAAACGGCAAGAACGGGATTGCGCCGACGACTTCCGTCAAACGCATGAGGAACATATCGACCTTGCCTCCGAAATAACCGGAAAGAACACCGATGATGATACCTATAATTGAGGAGATAATGACTGCAACCGCACCGATGGTGAGCGTCATACGACCGCCGTTGACAAGACGTTTGAACACGCTTGCGCCGTTTGAGTCCGTGCCGAAGATATAGCCTTTAAGTCCCGATTTTTCAATCACTTTTCCGTCGCTGTTGAGCGCGTATGATTGATAAGACTCTGCATATACTTCACTGACTTCGCCGTCGCCTTTGCCATTCAATTTGAGTTGATTGTGCGTGTTGTCGCCCCAAGCATAGACGTAACCGTCGTTTGAAACGCCGAGGTAGTGCTCGGCACCTGCGGAGATTTGCGTGAAATATCTTGAAAGTCCGAGTGCAGGAAGATCCGTTACGTTTTCGGCAAAGTCACCCGAGAACAAAACTCTGTTTTTGCCCGTTGACTCTTGAACCAAAACTGCCAAGTTGCTGTTTGCGCAAGCAAGCGACAAAATATTGTTGCCGTTCAAAACCAAATCTTGATCCGCAGACGCGGCGTCTTTCATCTTATATTTGAGTTTTATAGGCGTGCTTTCATAGTTGACGAGGCTCTTTTGGTCATAAGATACGCCGAAAATCGCCGTTCTCGTTATGTCGATATCATAGAACTTGTCACCCTTGTTTGCAAACTTGGAAGCGTTTCTATACGTGTTGTTGTTGCCCCAAACTTTGATGGTACCGTCTTTCATCAAAATGATGGAGATTTGGTTGCCGCAAACGAGTTTTTTGACGTTGTTGACGTCAACTTTTCCGCCGTATCTCAAATCTTCGGGCATCATGATGATGTTGATGTTGTCCTTTTGGTTGTTATAATCGGCTTCGCTTTCAATAAATTGACCGAGTTCACTGTGTCCCCACGCATAGACCGTGCCGTCGTCACCGATAGCGACGATGTGGTCTGAGCCCGCGGAAACAAATTCGATCTTTGCGTCCTTGACAGCCTGAGGCATGCTCTTTGCAATATCGACCTTTGTCGTACCTATCTTGGTGACGCCCCAAATATACACCTTTCCTTCGTCAGACAAACCGACGGTAAAGAAAGAATTTGAATTGATATATTTGATATGCCCGTTGAGTTCCTTCGGAACGGACATCATGCTGACTGTCGGAGGAAGGTATGCCTGTGACGAAGACTTGTAAAGGTCGGTATACGTTGGCATGCAAAGCGGTCCGATGAACACAAACAGGAACATCGCAACGACGATTACGAGCGCCGCTACGGCAAGTTTCTTTTCAAAGAAAGCCTTGACGTATTGTCTGCCCGGGCTAACGATCTCTTCGACGTCGGTAAGTTTTGCCTTTTTGTGCTTTTTGCCCTTCTTTTGCGGTTCTTCTTGCGGATTTTCATCGGCAAGAAGTGCTTGTTGCTGTTCGAGTTCTTTTTCAGCCTTTTCTCTTGCGGCTTCTTCTTCAAACTTCTTTTCTTGCTTTGCAATTTCCTTTTCGGCAACTTTGCTCGCGCCCCAAATCATGCGGGTGAGCCAACGGCCAAGAGTTGAAAGCACAAGGAAACAGCCTTTGCAAAATTTGACAAAGCCCTCTTTTGCCTTTGTCTTAGAGTCCTTTGCGGGAGCCTCCGCTTGCTCGTTTTCGCAAGCGTCTTGAACGTCGCCGTTCTCGGCAACGTTTTCGGGAGTATAATTCTCCTCTTTTTCAGGTTCCGAAGACAAAGTTTCTTCGGGCTTCTCTTCAAGTACGGGCTCTCTCTCTTGTGGCTTTTCGAGTTCTTCCGTTTGTTCTACTTGCTCGGAGACCTTTTGTTCTTCTTCAGAGACAACTTGTTCGTTGAGTTTTTGCTCTTCAAGGCTCAAATTTTCGTCTTTTTTCTTTTTCGCCATAAGTCGCCTCCTTATTTATTGACGCGTACGCGCGGATCCGCGAGACCATACGCGAGGTCGATAATCAAGTTGCCCAAGAGGGACAACGTGACGTAGAACATTTGCAAGAACAAGACAACGTCAAAGTCTCTCGTCGTGAGCGAGCTGATGAGCAAGTTGCCCATGCCGTTGAGACCGAAGATTTGTTCTATCATGACAGAGCCGGAGAATATGCCAAGGAACCAGCCGACGACGAGCGTGATGACCGGAATGAGTGCGTTTCTCCAAGCGTGGCTGTAGATGACCGTTCTCTCTTTAACACCCTTAGCACGCGCAGTACGGATGCAGTCCATACCGAGCGCCTCGATCATAGACGCGCGGACGTATCTCGTCATACCGCCGAGCGAACAGAACGTCATAACTATAAGCGGAAGTGCGAGATAATACAGTTTGTCTCCAAATGCTTGTATACCCGTATAAGACGCACCCGGCGTCCCCATGCCTGACGCAGGGAACCACCCTGCAGTCCAACAGAACAGATATATGAACAAAATCGCGATGATAAACGTCGGCAAACTGTAGCCGATGATAGTCAGCACCTGCATCGACTTATCTCCCCTGCTCCCCTTGTGAACTGCCGAAGCAATACCAAGTGGTATCGTAATGCCGAGTGCGAGAATCGTGGCAAAGATGTTGATAAACACCGTATTTCCCATCGGGTCTTTGACGATGTCGATGACGTCGCCCTTTTGGTCAAACGAATAGCCGAAGTTGCCTTGCAACATCCCGTTGAGATTACCGTCGTGGTATGGATAAAGACCAATCCAGCGCAAATACCTTACTGCAAGATTGTTCGTTTCAGTACCATACTGATATTGCAATTCTTTATATCTTGCTTCAAACATCTCGGCTTTCTTATCTTCCGGCAAACGCTTGTACGTCGGGTTGCTCTGCATTTCCGCCTTTGCATCCGAATAAGCCCTGTTGTTTGGAACAGACATATAGATTACAAACATCAAAATTGACAAGATTATCCAAACGATAACCATATATGCCAATCTTTTGAGAATGTACCTGAACATGTGAGTTCTCCTTTTTTTTGATATTTTGTCAAAACAAAACCATGTGTACCGTATCATAACGATACAGATGGGTTTGCTCTGCCTATTTACCCAATAGGGCGAAGCCAAAAGGCTTCGCCCCAATGGTTGATGTTTAGTTTCTAACTCTCACTTATTTTGCGAGAAGATAGAAGTCTGCGTAGTCTTTGACGTAGCAGATGCTGAGGTCATCATACATTGCAGGGTTGATTGTCCAGTTGTAAGAATAATCATAAACTGCACTGTTGAAACCTGTTGCAAAGTTGAAGCATGTGTACTTCGGTGTGCCATCATAGTAGCCATGGACCGGATATTGGTAGAGTTCGTCAAGCATCGGGTTGAAGTCACCGATTGTTTCGTGAATTGAGAAACCTGCTTGTGCAAATGCTGCGCCGTTCTTGAACTCTGTGACAAGAAGGTCTGTGAATGGGTTATCTTGTGTGCCAAACCAGTTGAGAACGAGTGGCATATAGTAGCAATTTTCTGCTGCGTCATAAACTGTTGTGAGTGAACCGTCAATTGCTCTAAATGTCTTGTCAGCGTCGCTCATGAGGTCTGCGTCGATCTTCTTATAACGTACGCCTGTTCCTGCATATGCAGAACCGTCTGCATTGTAGATCCAGCCGTTTGCCGCCAAGAGGTCTTTTGCTGCTTCAACGCTCTTTGTGTATGTGTTGAGGATGATGTCGTCCTCAACTTCTTGATACATCCAAGCACCTGTGTAGTATGGACCGTCGACAACGCCGCCGTAACCGCCTGTGAATTGTGATGCAAAGTCAGATCTGTCGAGGCAGAGTGCGATTGCTTCACGAACAGCCATGAATTGGACAGGACCGAAGTCTGCACGGAAGCCGAGTTTGCCGTAGCCTGCACGTGAATAGTGTGTGAGGATTGCTTTGTCGTCCGCTGTGCCGAGTTGTCCGTCTGTGCCCTTTGCATAGGAGATAACTTCGTTCGTTTCATCGCCGCCTGTGATTGCCGCAAGAACGTCTACGCCGTTAGAATCGAAGTCTGCAAGTTGTGTCTTTGCAACGATCTTCTTGTAAACGACTGTGCCGATAGATGGCTTTGTGCCTTCATAGTTGCCCTTGTAGTTGTTGTTCTTCTTGAGAGTTGCCATCTTTTGTGCAGCATCATAAGATTCAACATAGTAAGGACCACTGTACGGATAGTCTGTGTTTGTGTTTGCAGCAGACGCTTTGATGTGTGCTGCTTTTGCAAAGCTTGTGCCATCCTTTGCATAGAAAGCATCGGAGAGGTAAACACCGTTCTCGCTGTCGAGGATGTCAACGCCTTCGCCGAGCCAGAGTGGGAGATATTCAGGACCGAAACCTGCTTGGATGAGGCTGTAGAAATAGCCAGCATAGTCAGAAATAACTGTTGCGGAGAACGTATATTCGTCGAGGAGTCTGAAGCCCTTGAAATATTTGCTTGCCGTTGTGACGACTTCGCCGTCTTCGTCAAGAATGTCTTGACCGTCGTTCGTGCCGTCGTATGCTGCGAATTCATCGTAACCGACATAGCTCATACCTGCTTTGTGATCTCTGCCTGCTGCTTGAGCCGCAACCGGTGTAGAGAAAACAAGTGCTGTGACGAGGTAGTTCTTTGCTTTGATTGCAGAACCGTCGGAGAACTTGAGGTCGTTCTTGATCTTGATCGTGAACGTCAATGTGCCGTCCTCGTTGAGTTCTTGTGAGAATTGATCGACAACTGTGTCGTCAACTTGATAGTTGCCTTCTTTGTTTGCCGTGACTGTTGCAAGACCGGAAACAAGACCTGCTACGTCGTTGTCAGCTGCGCCAGGATTGCTTGCACCGAAGCTTGAATAACGGAACTTACCGGAAAGGTCTGTGCTGTTGCCGATGATGATCTTGTCATCGGAAGACGTCCAATCGATAAGAGCCTTTGCAGGTCCCCAATATGGGTTGGTCGGATGTTCTGTCACGCCGCCGAGTTTCTTGTTGTAAACGTCATAATACTCGTTGCTGTAAAGCGGTACTTCTGGGAGCAAGAGGTTCCAACGTTGAATGTAGAGCTTCCACCATTCAGCATAAACGTCTTCTGCTGTTTCGAAGTCGCCAGCCGGTTGCGTGTTGTAGACCATTGCCATGGAGAGGAAGTCCATACCAAGTTCTGTAAGTTGTGCGCCTTCTGTTGCGGCAGAAGCAAGCTTGCCGTCTTTCAAGTAGATATACGCACGACCGTCATTCTTTTGAAGAACGTCAGAAATCTTAACGCTTGCACCGACAAGGTCATACAATGACTTATAATCTGTACCATAAGTCAAATCTGCATACATACCGATGTTATCCATTGCGAGTTCGTTTTCACCACAAACCGTGCAGATGTGATTTGCACCGAAGTTATGGCCTGTTGCTGCGATAGCACGTGTTTCGACGTTGCCGAGAGAGCTCTCTCTCTTCTCCAAGCCGGCTTTCGTGCAGTTTGCAGCAGCAACCGTTTCCCAATTGCCCCAAGTCTCTGCAGGTGCCTCATCTTTCTTGTTGCATGCTGCGAGGACAATAGACAATGAAAGAACAACAACGATTACTAATGCTAACCATTTGAATTTCTTCATTTTATTTACCTCCAAAATATTGTTTTTTTCTTAAATGAAGTTGCTTTTGTTGATAATCAACTTTTATGAAGCGAGCGTGAATTGTGTTCCTTCAAAGCGGCTTTTATTCATCGCAAGATAATATAAAAACCGCGTGGAGTCCCCCTCATCCCCGCGAACTTCCTAAATTTTGATAATGATATTCTAACTTTAACCCGCTAAATTGTCAACAAATTTGAAACACAAATATTAAAAAAATATTAAATAATGCATTTTGTATGAAATAAAACTATGAATATTTGCATAAACCACCACAATATACAGTATTAAACAGATATTTATGCAAAAATTTATACAATATATGCTATCAAAATATTATTTTTTTAAAATTTCTTAAGAAAAAACTCCTCGATTTTTACGCCGTTTTCAAAAGAATTTGACAAATCCGACGTATGACGACGCTTTTTATATGGCAAATTGTAACACTTTTCTTCCCTATCGCGACCGTTTTTTGATGACTATTATATTGTACGCGCGTTACGCGCGCTACGCGCGAGCGTGTACGCGAGTCAAGCGACAAGATAAATCCTCTTTCTCCCCTCACACCCTTTCATACGCTTGCGTGAAAAGAGGCGAAAGTGCTATAATTTGAATGAATTAAAATTTGCGTATCGCACAAAAAGGAGAACTCTATGCTGAACGAATTTTGCAAAAAGCCGCTATGGGAAGTCTCTCGCACGCTTGCGGACGTCGCTATGGGCAGAAAACCCGCCGAACTTGTCATAAAAGGTGCGACGCTCGTAAACGTATGCACGAAAGAATTGCTGAAAAACGTTGACGTTGCTGTCGCCGAGGGCAGAATCGCTATGGTCGGAGACTGCGCGCACTGCGTCGGAGACGGCACGACCGTCGTCGAGGCGAAGGGCAAATATCTCGCCCCCGCGTTTATGGACGGACATATCCACATAGAGTCCTCTATGCTCACTGCGAGCGAATATGCAAAGGCGGTGCTCGCGCACGGCACTTGCGCCGTGTTTATAGATCCGCACGAGATTTGCAACGTTTTGGGCTTTGACGGCGTACGCTATATGCTCGAAGACGCGGCGAGAACTCCGCTCAAAACCATTCTCACAACCCCGTCCTGCGTGCCTGCCGTTCCCGGATTTGAAGATACGGGCGCGTCGGTCGGCCCCGAGGACGTTGCCGAAACCATGAAGTGGAAGGAATGCGCGGGGCTCGGCGAGATGATGAACTTCCCCGGCATACTCTCTTCCGACGAGCGCACGCACGCTATCGTCGGAGAGACTCTGAAAGCGGGCAAGATCGTCACAGGGCACTACTCCGTCCCGGAAACGGGTTCGGGACTAAACGCCTACATCGCGTCGGGCGTGCGCTGCTGCCACGAGTCAACGAGAGAAGAGGACGCGCTCGCAAAGATGCGCCTCGGTATGTACGCTATGTTCCGCGAAGGCTCGGCATGGCATGACCTCAAAGAAGTCGGAAAGGCTGTCACAAACCACGATATAGATTCCCGCTTTGCCTGCCTCGTCTCTGACGACGCGCACCCGCATACGCTCAAAGAGCAAGGACACCTCGATCATATCGTGCGCCGTGCGGTGGAATACGGCATAGATCCAGTCGAAGCGATACAAATGGTGACGATAAACGTCGCGCAATGCTTCGAACTCGAACACGACCTCGGCTCTATCGCCCCGTCCAAGTGCGCGAATATGGTGCTGCTCGACGATTTGAACTCCTGCCACGTGACAAGCGTGTGGATAGACGGCGACCTCGTCGCAAAGGACGGCGAAACTATCGCAAAATGGGAGGCTTACACCTATCCCGAAAAGGCGACGCACTCGCTGCACCTCTCCCCTCTCGAACTTAAAGATTTTGAGATACCGCACGCGGGAGACAGCGTAAAGGCAAGAGTCATCGAGGCGATAGGCGGAAAGACGAGCACTATCGAAAGATTTGCGACTCTCCCCGTCAAAGACGGCAAGGTTCAGGCGGACGCAGGGCAAGACGTACTCAAAGCCTTCGTGTTTGAAAGACACCACGAAACGGGCAAGCGCGGATACGGATTTCTCAAAGGCTTCGGCATAAAAGAAGGCGCGCTCGCACAAACCGTCTCTCACGACGCGCACAATTTGCTCGTCGTCGGAACAAACGACGAAGATATGCTCCTAGCCGCAAACGAACTCATCCGCGTCGGCGGTGGCATGATCGCTGTGAAAAACGGCAAAATCCTCGGCGAAGTCCCTCTCCCTATCGCAGGGCTTATGAGCGAAAAGTCGCTCGACGAGATGGTCGCTCTCGTATCGAACCTCGAAACTGCTTGGAAGGATATGGGGTGCACTCTCCCCTCTCCGTTTATGACCATGTCAATAATACCGCTCGCCTGCCTGCCCGAACTCCGCCTGACAAACAGAGGCGTCGTCGACTGCAGGACGTTCCGCTTTGTCTCCCCTATCGTTGAAGACTAAACAAATATTTTTTCAAAAAACTGTTCAATATAAGAAAAATTCATTTGATAAAAGACAAAACTGCCCACGAACGTGAGCAGTTTTTGTTTTGAAAATAAGAGTTTGAACGATCAGTCGGCTTCTTTGTCGCAATAGATGCAACGGTATTTGCCGTCGGCGGTCTTTTTGAACAGGTTCGGGAGTTCTCGTTCGGTCATCGAAACGCATTTTTTGTTCGTGCATTTGAAGCCTTCGACGTATTGGTCTGAGTACGTTTCTTTGACGGGATTTTTTGCCTCTTCGAGCAACTTCAAGATGAGTGCCATACGCATATACTTGCCGTTGAGAGCTTGCTTGAAATAGCACGCGCGCGGATCGTCGTCGACTTTGACGCTGATTTCGTTCACGCGCGGGAGCGGATGCAAGACTATCATATCGCTCTTTGCGTTTGCCATCTTCTCCACGGTCAGCACGTAGCTGTCTTTGAGGCGTTCGTATTCTTCCGCGCTGTCAAAGCGTTCCCTTTGAATACGCGTCATATACAGCACGTCGAGCGTAGGGAGCGCGTCTTCGAGGCTCGTGGTTTCCACATAGTCCATTCCCGATTTTTCAACAATCTCGCGCTTGACAAACGTCGGGAGTTCGAGTTCTTTCGGCGAGATAAGCACGATTTTTATTCCCGTGTATCTTGACAGCGCCGCTATGAGCGAGTGGACGGTTCTGCCATACTTCAAATCTCCGCACATACCGACCGTAAGGTTGTCAAGCCTGCCCTTTTCGCGGTATATGGTGAGCAAATCGGCAAGCGTTTGCGTCGGGTGATGATGTCCGCCGTCTCCCGCGTTGATGACGGGAACTTTCGCGTTCATAGAGGCAACGAGTGCGGCGCCCTCTTTTGGCGAACGCATGGCGATGACGTCCGCATAGCAAGACACGATTTTTGCCGTGTCTGCAATGCTCTCTCCCTTTGTCGCGGAGGAAGCGCTCGCCTCGGAAAACCCTATGACGCTTCCGCCGAGTTCGAGCATCGCCGCCTCGAAAGACAGCCTCGTCCTCGTGGACGGCTCAAAGAAAAGCGTAGCGAGTTTTTTGTGTCTGCACTTTTCCGCGTACAAGTCGGGGTTCTCGCTGATATGCACGGCGGTTTTTATCAGGTCGTACAATTCCTCCACCGAAAAATCTGTTATGTCAATTAGGCTTCTCATATTGTCCTCTATGCGTTTTACTTTTGAATCCAACTCTCGTCGGAGGGGTTGTTTCTGAACTGAATGAGTCTCTTGACCGCCTCTTGCGCGATATATCCCTCGTCCGCCGCCGCCTGAGCGATGACGTCGAAATTTGTAAGCGACACATTCTTTACGTTCGCTTCGCGGAGTCTGTCAAGTCCCTTTTGCATGCCGTAGGTAAATATGCTCACGACGCCGAGCACTTCGGCTCCCGCCTCTCTAAGCACGTTCACGACCTCGATGACGCTACCGCCCGTGGAGATGAGATCTTCGACGACGACGACCTTTTGTCCTGCTTCGAGTTTGCCTTCGATTTGGTTCTGTCTGCCGTGATCTTTTGCGCCCGAGCGAACGTATCCCATAGGAAGCCCCATGATGTGAGCGGTGATTGCGGCGTGTGCGATGCCCGCCGTCGACGTACCCATAAGGACTTCTACGTCCGGGTAAGTCTTTCTTATGACCTCGGCGAGTCCGTTCTCTACGTCGAGACGGACGTCGGGTGCGGTAAGCGTGAGCCTGTTGTCGCAATACACCGGGCTCTTTATTCCGCTCGCCCAAACGAACGGCTCTTCGGGGCGGAAAAACACCGCCTTGATCTTCAACAAATCTTTTGCGATTTTGAGTTCTAAACTTTCCATATTATTCTCCTACAAATTGTCTGACTGCCTCTTTATACGCGGATACCGGATCTTCCGCCGCGGTTATCGGTCTGCCCATAACGATATAGTCCGAACCGATTTCTCTTGCCTCGCTCGGAGTCATAACGCGCTTTTGATCGCCTTTCTCCCCGCCTGCGAAACGGACGCCCGGCGTGACTGTCAAAAAGTCGTTTCCGCACGCGGAATGCACCTTTTTGCTCTCGAGCGGAGAACATACGACGCCGTCGAGTCCCGCGCGCTTTGCGTTCAGCGCATAATGTTCCACCACCTTGTCGATAGGCTCGCGAATGAGCAAATCCCTCTCCATACTCTCTTGGTCGGTTGACGTGAGTTGAGTGACCGCGATAAGGAGCGGACGCGTTCCGTCCTCTCTCGTCAAGCCCTCGAGCGCCGCCTTCATCATGTTTATCGTACCGCCCGCGTGGAGGTTGCACATATCCACGTTCAAGTGACTCAGCACCGACATCGCCTTTTTGACGGTGTTCGGAATATCGTGGAGTTTGAGGTCGAGGAAGATCTTGTGTCCGCGCGCCTTGATTTCGTTGACTATTGCGGGACCTTCGGCATAAAAGAGTTCCATGCCTATCTTCACGTACGGCTTTACGTCCTGAAACTTGTCAAGAAACGCAAGAGTTTGCTCTTTGCTTGCAAAGTCGCAAGCGACGATTACGTCTTTTCCCATATTTCACCTATACTATTTAATATCTTTTTATATCTGCGAGTGCGGATATGCCGTACTTTTGCATGACTCTCGGCAAATCCTCTATTATACGCTTGCAGGCAAACGGATCGACGAGGTTTGCCGCGCCGACTTCGACAGCCGTCGCTCCCGCGTACATCATTTCAAGCACGTCCTCCGCCGAAGACACGCCGCCCATGCCGACGACGGGGATCTTTACCGTATGGCTGACGTCATACACCATACGCACGGCGACAGGGAACACGGCAGGACCTGAAAGTCCGCCCGTCACGTTTTTGAGAAGCGGTCTTCCCGTCTTCAAGTTCATTCTCATTCCGAGCAGCGTGTTGATGAGACTTATTCCATCTGCGCCTGCGTCCTCGCAGGCTTTTGCTATCGCCTTTATGTCCGTGACGTTTGGCGAAAGTTTGACGATAACAGGCTTTTTGACGGCTTTTTTCACCGCCGTCGTAACCTCGGCGACGCCCTTTTCAGTCGTGCCGAAACTCATACCGCCTCCGTGTACGTTCGGACAGGACACGTTGACTTCGAGCCAGCCGACTTCCTCGCACTCGTCGAGTTTTTGGCAGGTGTAGACGTATTCGTCAACGGAAAATCCGCTCACGTTTGCCATGACTTTCTTGTCGAACACGCGTCTAAGTTTCGGCAGTTCTTCGCCGATTACCGCGTCTACGCCGGGATTTTGCAGTCCGACTGCGTTGAGCATGCCCGAGGCACACTCGGCGATTCTCGGAGTCGGGTTTCCGAAGCGCGGTTCTTTCGTCGTCCCCTTGAAAGAAAACGTGCCGAGAACGTTTATGTCGTACAAGTCGGCAAATTCGTAGCCGTAGCCGAACGTTCCGCTTGCGGGAATAACGGGATTTGTGAGTTCTATACCCAAGAGATTAACTCGTGTATCTACCATAAAATCTCCTCCTTGAACATAATCGGTCCGTCCTTGCATATACGTTTGTAGCCGGTGATAGTCTTGCAGGAGCAACCCATACACGCGCCGAATCCGCAGCCCATCCGCTCTTCAAAGCTGAACTGCCCGCTCGCCTTTGACTTTGCGTATACCGCTTTTAGCATAGGCTCAGGCCCGCAGGTGAAGAAATAGTCGTAGTCCGCGTCCATAACGTCCGTTACGAATCCGCGCGCGCCGTAACTGCCGTCGACAGTCACGACCCGTACGTCGCACCCGAGCGCCTTGAACTCTTGCTCGAAAAACACCTCGCTTTGCTTGTTGAACCCGAGAATGACCGTCGGCGTTTTGCCGAGGGCTATAAGTCGCTTTGCGAGAAGATAGAGAGGCGGAACTCCGACTCCGCCGCCGATGAGGAGCGGTTTTTCAAAGTCTTTTCCGAGGTCGTAGCCGTTGCCGAGTTCTACAAGCGTATCTAACATGTCGCCGGGGACTGCCTCCGCCAACTTTTCCGTGCCCTTGCCGACGACTTTGAAAACTATCGTGAGTTCGTCGTCTTGAAGGTCGCAAACGGAGATAGGACGGCGAAGATACAGCCCGTCTATCAGTATGTTGACAAACTGCCCCGCCTTAATGCCGGATATGTCGCCGCCGAGTTGCATTTTGAAGACGTTTTCCGCAATCTTCTCGTTGTGTTTTACCTGAAAATTTGTCTGTCTCATCTTTTTATGCGTCTATCGTGGAGATAGTAAGCGTCGTCTCTTCGAGTACGTCAAGGAGAACTCTGACCGTGTCGAGAGATGTGAATATCGTCACGTTGCTCTCCGTCGCGCACTTTCTTATCTCGTAGCCGTCACGGCTTGTCTTGCCGCCGACCACGCTCGTGTTGATGACGTATGCGATATGCCCCTGTCTTATGGACTCTTTGATTTCGTCGCTGCCGTCGCTGATCTTTTTGAGAACGTGTGTGCGAATACCATTGGCTTTGAGGAAGTTTGCCGTACCGATCGTCGCCTCTATGTTGAAACCGAGGTTGTAGAATCTTCTTATGAGCGGGAGCGCCTCTTCCTTGTCCGAGTCCGCGATAGTCGCAAACACCGTGCCGTAATTTTGGAGTTTCGTACCCGACGCTTGAAGTGCCTTGTAGAGAGCGCGGTTGAGTTTGTCGTCATAGCCGATAGCCTCGCCCGTCGACTTCATTTCGGGAGACAAGTAGGCGTCGAGTCCGCGGATCTTGTTGAAGGAGAAGACAGGCACTTTGACGTACCAACGCTTCTTTTCTTCAGGGTATATTCCGAATATTCCCTGCTCTTTGAGCGTCTTGCCGAGAATGACGTTCGTCGCGATGTCCGCAAGTCCGAAGCCCGTGGATTTTGAGAGGAACGGAACCGTACGGGACGAGCGCGGGTTGACCTCGATGATATAAACTTTGTCGCTTTTGTCAACGATGAATTGAATGTTGTAAAGCCCTCTTATGCCTATGCCGAGTCCGAGCATCTTCGCATATTGCAAGATGATTCCCTTGACTTTGTCCGAGATCGAGAAGGACGGATAGACGGAGATACTGTCGCCCGAGTGAATGCCCGTTCTTTCAACGAGTTCCATAATGCCGGGCACGAAGACGTCGTAGCCGTCGCATATCGCGTCGACTTCCACCTCTTTGCCGATGATGTATTTGTCAACGAGCACGGGTTTGTCTTCGTCGATTTCGACGGCGGTCTTCAAGTAGTGGCGAAGTTGCTCTTCGTCCGCGACTATCTGCATCGCCCTTCCGCCGAGAACAAAACTCGGGCGGACGAGAACGGGATAGCCGATGCGTTTTGCCGCCGCAACGCCGTCCTCTATCTTCGTGACGGCACAGCCCTCGGGTTGAGGAATGCCGAGTTCTATGAGCAGTTTTTCAAACAAATCCCTGTTTTCAGCCTTGTCGATAGCCGCGCAATCCGTGCCGACGATCTTTACTCCTCTTGCGTCGAGCGGAGCGGCAAGGTTGATAGCCGTTTGCCCGCCGAGCGAAGCGATAACTCCCTCCGGATTTTCAAAGTCGACTATTGCCATGACGTCCTCGGGCGTGAGCGGTTCAAAATAGAGTTTGTCCGCCGTCGTATAGTCAGTTGAGACGGTCTCCGGGTTGTTGTTGATGATGATAGCCTCATACCCGGATTTCTTTATCGTTTGAACGGCGTGTACCGTCGAATAGTCAAATTCTACGCCCTGCCCGATTCTTATCGGTCCCGCGCCGAGCACGAGGATCTTTTTCTTGTTGGTGAGGCGCGACTCGTTTTTGACGTCCTTGTTCACGAGGTTCGCATACGTCGAATAGAGGTATGCGATATAGTGTCCCGTGTGGAGCGTATCGACCATCTTGAACACGGGCGTAAGTCCGTTTGCCTTTCTTGCGGAATAAATTTCGAGTTCCGTCGTATTCCAAAGAAGAGCGATATATTTGTCCGCAAAGCCCATAGCCTTTGCCTTTGCGAGCAATTCAAGGTCGAACGGATGATCTTTAAGAGCGTTTTCCATATCTACGATTTTTTGCAGCGCTTCGAGGAAGAGCGGAGTTATCATAGTCACCTTGTGCGCCTCTTCTATCGTCGCGCCCTTGCGGAGCATTTCCGTGACGGCGAAGAGTGTGTCCGACTTGAATTCTGACAAATAGTCCGCAAGTTCTTCCTTTGTCATCGCGTCGAATTTTGCAAGGCGGAGATGCGTCGCGCCGATTTCAAGCGAGCGCACGGACTTTAACATACACTCTTCGAGCGTCGTGCCGATGCCCATAACTTCGCCCGTCGCCTTCATTTGCGTGCCGAGAACATTGGTCGCGTTTGTAAATTTGTCAAACGGGAAACGCGGGAACTTTGCCACGACGTAGTCAAGGCTCGGTTCTATCGCGGCGGTACCGCCCGCAACGGGGATTTCGTCAAGCGTCATTCCGACGGCGATTTTTGCGGTCACTCTTGCAATAGGATACCCGCTTGCCTTAGACGCGAGTGCGGAAGACCTCGATACGCGAGGGTTTACCTCTATGAGGTAATATTCGGAAGAATTGGGATTGAGCGCAAATTGGACGTTGCATCCGCCCTCGATTTTGAGTTCTCTGATGATTTTTATCGCGCTGTCGTTGAGCATTTTTAGGTCGTGGTCGTTAAGCGACATGATAGGCGCCACGACAACCGAGTCGCCCGTGTGAACGCCGACGGGATCCACGTTTTCCATACCGCAAATCGTGATGGCTTTGTCCGTGCCGTCGCGCATGACTTCAAACTCGATTTCTTTGTAGCCTTTGACGCTCTTTTCCACAAGCACTTGATGGACGGGAGACAGGTTGAAACCGTTTGTCGCGATTTCAATGAGTTCTTGCTTGTCGTTCGCAAAACCGCCGCCCGTACCGCCTAAGGTGAATGCAGGACGCAACACGACGGGATAGCCGATTCTCTCCGCCGCCTCGACCGCGTGTTCCACGTCATAAGTGATTTCGGACGGAATGACAGGCTCGCCTATCGACTCGCACATCTCCTTGAAGAGTTCTCTGTCCTCCGCGCGTTCGATGCTCTTGCTGCTCGTGCCGAGAAGTTCTACTTCGCACTCTTTAAGCACGCCCTTCTTTTCAAGTTGCATGGCAAGGTTGAGTCCCGTCTGTCCTCCGATGCCCGGGACGATCGCGTCGGGACGTTCATAACGCAATATCTTTGCGACGTATTCGAGCGTAAGCGGTTCCATATACACCTTGTCCGCTATCTGCGTGTCCGTCATTATCGTTGCGGGGTTTGAGTTTACAAGTACGACCTCATACCCCTCTTCTTTGAGCGCAAGGCAAGCCTGTGTGCCCGCATAGTCAAACTCCGCCGCCTGTCCGATGACAATAGGACCTGAGCCGATGATCAAGATTTTTTTCAAATCCTTTCTTTTCGCCATATTGCGTTTCTCCTAATGTATAAATTAAATTTTTTTATATACGACCTTACCTTTATATACGGTGAGCAAATTTTCACCGTACACATGGGCGCCCTCAAACGGCGTCGCTTTGCCCTGCGACAAAAACTCGCGAGAGTCTATCTTTACGCACTTTTCAAGGTCCCATACGGAAAACCCGTCGAAGGGGATCCCGAAACGTTTGCGCGGATTTACGGCAAGCAAATCGACGAGTTTTTCAAGCGTAATCACGCCCGCCTTTACGAGGTGCGTATAGAGGAGCGGGAACGCGGTCTCGAGCCCTACTATGCCGAACGCGCTACCCTCGAGCCCTTTTGACTTCTCCTCTTGCGAGTGAGGCGCGTGATCCGTTGCGATCATGTCGATCGTGCCGTCTTTTATGCCCTCTATGAGTGCGAGTTTGTCCCCTCTCGAGCGAAGAGGCGGATTCATCTTGAAGCGTCCTTCCTCTCTCAAATCGTTCTCGTCAAGTATGAGATAGTGAGGGGCGGTCTCGCAGGTCACGTCCACGCCCTCTCTCTTTGCCTGTCTTATGATCTCCACGCTCTCCTTTGTCGAAATGTGGCAAACGTGGTATTTTGCGCCCGTCTCCTTTGCGAGTTGCACGTCTCTTGCGACCTGCTCGTATTCGCTTGCAGAGCATATACCCCTGTGTCCGTGCGCCTTTGCGTACTCTCCGTCATGGATATATCCGCCTTTAAGCAGCGAGTTTACCTCGCAATGCGCGACTATAATCTTGCCAAGGCGCTTCGCCCTCGTCATCGCCTCGCGCATAAGGTCGTCCGTTTGCACGCCCTTGCCGTCGTCCGAAAACGCGACTACTCCGCTCGCCATACCCTCGAGGTCGGCAAGTCTCTCGCCCTGTTCGCAGACGGTTATTGCGCCGTAGGGCAACACGTCTATAACGGCGTCACGGTCTATTATGTCCCGTTCCTCTTTCAAATGCTCGACGCTGTCGATGACGGGTTTTAAGTTCGGCATAGCGCAAACGCAGGTGTAACCTCCGCGCGCCGCGGCACGCGATCCCGACGATATAGTCTCCTTATAAGAAAAACCCGGTTCTCGCAAATGTACGTGTACATCGCAAAAACCGGGGAATATAAAACAATTGTCAAATTCGTTGCCAAACAAAGAAAAGTCGGCAGATATTCTGTCTTTTATGCTCGAATCGGCGGAGCCGAGCACTATGTTCTCTCTTCCTTTCTTCATACGATCACCTTTGGCAAAAACTTACAAAAAAAACCTTGCCGTATTCGGCAAGGCGAAAGCCATCATCATGCGGTGTATCGCAGCGTCTACTCATTTAACCTTGTCGAACACTTTTGGAACGACTTTCAAGATTTTTAAGTTGTTTGGAGTATAACATATTCCGCACTTTCGTGTCAACAACTTGCGCCCTTTCCGCAAAAACTATTTATAGTTTTTTTGCGCGGAATAAACTTGAAAAAGTTTTGCGAGCGCAAACCCTCAAACCAGCGTACTTTCACAAACAGACAAAACACCCTTCTTATGTTTGAGTCCGATATTGACAAGGGGAAAAATGTCAATTATCATAAACACATTACAGGTGTACAAATGACAAAAATCGCCATTGTAGAAGACAAGAACGAAGCGCTGCTTGCGCTCGAAAATCACATCGCACGCTACACGCGGGAAAAAGGCGTGGAATGTTCGTATACGCATTTTGCAAACGGACTGTTTTTCCTTGAAAACTACAAGGCGGATTTCGACGTGGTGTTTATGGACATAGACATGCCGCTCATGAACGGTATGGAAGCCGCAAAAAGACTTCGCGAAGTCGACGGTCACGTCCCTCTCGTTTTCATCACGGATCTCAAACA
>ONYW01000013.1:32599-69553 GCA_900322215.1 uncultured Eubacteriales bacterium
GGGTGCGGCGCAAAATGCAGTCAAACGTGCAAACTTTGCTGCTTACGACCGCGCAAGGCGTGTTCAAAATCTCCGTGGACGACATCCTCTATATAGAGATGCAACGCCACTACGTGAACTATCACCTCTCAAACAGACAAATATCCTTTTTCGGCTCGCTGTCGGAGGAGGAGAAGAAACTCCCCGCAAGCAACTTCGCCCGTTGCAACAGCGGATATATCGTCAACCTTGCAAGAGTGGACAAGGTGCAGGACGGCTGCGTGTATATCGGCGGAGACTGCCTCCCTATCTCGCGAAGCAAAAAAGCGAGTTTTATGCAAAGCCTTTTTGCCTTTATTGAACACAACTGATGGACAGACAACTGCTTGCTATGCTACTCTCTATGTTCTTGACGAACGCACTCGGTCTCTTCGTTTACGGCGGGATTTTTGCGTACTCTTTCAAGCGCAGAAGGTATTTTGTTCTTCGGGTTGTCGGCGCAATTCTTGCAATCGGCGGAATCGCCACAGGCATGGCGTTTGGAGCACACGCCGCGTTCGTGACAGGCTGGGGGGTGAGCCTCGAACATGTCGAAGAGATGCGAATCGTCGCAAATCTCATGGCTCTCCTCATGAGTACGGGCGCACTGTTTTTTGCCTACAAGGAAAAACCGAGTCTCATTCTCTTTGCCGTCGTCGCCGCAAGCGCAAGCCATTCGATTGCCGCCAATCTATATGAGTGTATAACGACGGCGACCAATATAAACAGCGTATATTTCACTATATACAACGGCTATGAACCGCTGAGTTTTGTGCTGTACTATGCGATTCATATCAGCACTATCCTTGTCGTATACTTTCTGCTTGCGCGCGTTTTTGCAAAAGCCGGCAAGTTGTTTGACAAAAAAAACAACAGTTCGATAATCGGCGCATTCGTCATTTATTCCTATATAATCGTAGCAATTCAAGGTTGCCAAGTGTTCAACAACCACTTTAACGGGAGCAATCTTGACGCTTTGCCGCTCATGTTCAACGGCATAATGATTATTGTAGACGTGTTCTTTATCTTCTGCCAACGCTTCCTGCTCGTATGGGCAAAAACCTCGCAGGAGAAGGAAGAGGCGGAGCGCTTTTTCGAGAGTTATAAAAAGCAGACGGAAGCGCAACTTGCGAACATGGAACTTATCAACATAAAGTGCCATGATATGAAGCATCAACTTCGCTCAATGCTCGAAAAACAGAGCGTGGACGAAGAGTTTATCAAAGAGGCGCAGGACGTCATTTCGGTCTATGACTCGCAGGTGAAGACGGGCAACGACGCGCTCGACCTGCTCCTCACGCAAAAGTCGCTCGCTTGCAGCGCAACGAAGACGGAACTTACCGTGATGATAGACGGCGAAGCGCTGAGTTTTATGTCCGCGCAGGACATAAACTCTTTCTTCGGCAACGCGATAGACAACGCGCTCGAATATCTCACTCGCGTGCCGGAAAAGAACAGATTTATCCGCATTTCCTCAAAAAAGGTCGGCGAAATGATGTCTATCCGCATAGAAAACTACTGCACCAACGACATAACCTTTAACAAGAGCGGATTGCCACAAACGACAAAAGAGGACAACGGCTACCACGGTTTCGGCACAAAGAGCATACAAATGGTTGCGAGAAAGTATTCGGGCGACGCGTCGTTTGAAAGAGAGGACGATTTGTTTGTCATGACGGCGTATTTCGTCGTATAGCCCGTTCGCGGAAAAGTTTTGCAAATTAAGTAAAGTTTTTGACAAAAAACGAGACAGGCATATCACCCGCCTGTCTTTTTTATTATACTTTGCACGCTACCCCTCCAAAGGGTGCGACGCGGTCGCACAAATTGCTCTCTCTCAGGAATTTGCAAAAAATCCCTCTCATCTCAGAATTCCAGTCGTTTGGCTGGAATTCTTTATTTCATAGAAACGCTTCCCTCTTAATACACTTAAATATGAACGCTGTCTTCACCCTCATTGCGCTTGCGTCGCTCATCGCTCTCACGATAGTGTCGCCCGAAACGGCTTTCCTTACCATGATAAGCGGAGTGCGAAACGCAATTCTTCTCATGCTCAAACTTGCGGCTATCTATACCGTTTGGCTCGGCGTGCTCAAAATGATGGAAAAAACAAAAATCGACAAGGCGCTATCTCGCCTGCTCCGCCCTATCGTAAAACGCCTCTTCAAAAACGAGAGCGACGAGGCATACGACTACGTGTCCGTCAACCTCGCTTCAAACATGCTCGGTATGGGCGGTGCGGCAACCCCCGCCGGCATAAAGGCGATAGGCGCGATGAATGCGGACGGAGAGAGGGCGACGGACAACATGATTTTGCTTGTCGTCATCAACGCAACTTCGATTCAACTCATCCCGGCGACCGTCATATCCATTCGCGCGGCGGCAGGAAGCGCAAACTCCGCAAACATATTTTTGCCGACGCTTATCGCAACTTTCGTTTCTACCGCGACAGGAGTCGTTTTGTGCAAAATCTTGTCATTAAAATCCGAGAAAACAACACAACACGCAGTTAAACACCGCAGTTCAAACGGTTTAACAGGCGTTTTTGCAAATACGCAGGGGAAAAAGGCGAAACGATGAGCGTCTATATCCTCCCCGTTCTCGCCATACTGCTGATAATCGTATGCGCCTTCAAAAGAGTCAAGGTGTACGACTGCTTTTTGGACGGCGGCAAAGACGCGCTTGCCCTCATAAAAACGATATTCCCCTATATAGCGACGATATTTATCGGCGTAGAACTCTTTTCGGCAAGCGGACTGTCCGCAAAACTTGCAGATCTCCTCTCCGTACCCTTGTCCTATCTCGGCATTCCGAAGGAGATATGCGAACTCATCTTGCTCGTACCGCTCTCGGGCAACGGAACTATCGCCTTGCTTGAAAAGATCATCACGGAATGCGGAGTAGACTCCTACCCCGCCCGCTGCGCCGCCTGCATCGCGGGAGGATCCGAGACCGTCTTCTATATCTCCGCGGTCTACTTCTCCGCATCAAAAATAAAAAAACTTCGCTATGCCATTCCCGTCTCCCTCTTTTGCACTCTACTTGGCACGGTTGTGGCATGCCTGCTGTGCAGGCTTTTTTGAGCTCCTCGCTTTTGTCGAAAGTAAACGACTTCTCTAAAAAGTATGTGTTAAGAAAACCCGAAATGAAGCATTCCCATCTCCTTCGTATGGTTCTTCCCACCGCGCCTGTACCGAACACAAGTCAAAATGCTTAGTTTATGGGAAACAATATTGTCGCATTTTGACCTTGCTATTCTCTACAAGACTTTATACCCGCTCCGGGAAGCACCGTCGGTGCCCTCAAAGCTATCGTGCTCTCATTATGCCACGCCTCTTTGGGCGAAAAAGAACGGAGCCTCGCCGTCGAGGCGTACTGTGTATCAGTCGGGACACACTCACACGGACCTCGCCCTGCGAGGTCGAGTCGCCTCCGACTTCGGTGTTGCCGAGGGCATCCACCTCGTTCGCTTTGGCTACCAACAGTTCACTGGACTGTTGGCTTAACGCGTCGCGCCGTTGCGACTCCAATTCCGTCTTCGAAAGAGTGAGTTAGAACTCCAGCAGGTCTTCGAACTTGCAAACGTTAAAAATCGTGTGATTTAGATGAGATGCGCGAAAGAGCCCGTTTGTGAGAGATGAACGGGCACGTCGTGCCTTTGTTATTACATTTATTATTTAAAACCGCGTGATTTAGATGAAGAACAAGAAAGAGCCCGCCTGTGACGGAGGAGCGTACTTGGTCGTACGTGACTCCCGAGCAGACGGGCTTTGACAATACTATTCGCTAAATTGTGCGGTTGGTAAAACCGCGTGAGTGAGATGAATAACAAGGAAACACCCCCTTGGGGCAATCCTAATGTACAAGACGTACATGAATTGAACCAAGGGGGTGTTGACAAAGTTAGTCGCTCACTCACGCGGTTTTATGCAATAATTTCGTTCAAACGTCTTACCAAATCATCAGGATCGATACCGTGAACCGCTGCGGCTTGTTCGAGCGTTTCGCCGTGGGCTGCGAGGCAACCGAGGCAGTGCATACCGCTGTCGAAGAGAACTTGTGCAAGTTCGTTTGCTTTTTCTTGATTCAATATGTCGATAATGAGCATATCCTTTGTTATCATATTTGTATCCTCCGAATTTTATTTTTTTTGGTGTGGCATTGCCTTGCCACGAGGTTAGTCTCTCAAGAAGTACCAAGCGACAACAAGCCCTGCTATCGCCGCGATAATGAGGAAAGTTGTGATTGCAACTTTGAGCGGAGACTTAGGCGCTGTGCCCGTCGCCTTGCCTGTACGCGCGTTGACCAAGAATCTATAGAGTTTCTCCTTGAATTTGTATCCGCAAATCCAAAGCGGGAGAAGCGTATAGCGGAATTTTACGTTTGAAAACGTCGTCTTTACGTTGAGGTAGTCCACGTGATCGGGCGAATACTTCAAGGTTATGTCACTCCGTATTCTGTTGTCCATCTCGCTCTTCGCGGTGACGAACGAATCGTCGAGGGAGGTGTCGTATCTCTCTGCGGAAAAACCCGCGAGGTATTCCCTTGTGTAGGCGGTGGCATTGTCCATGTCGTAAGGCAAAATCTTGTTGAGTTCGTCTTGGCGGATTTGCGTGGACGCTTCAACCATAGTATTTTCAAAAGACCTGCTATATTTTCCGCTGACGCGGTACCACTCTATATAATGTTCCGTCTTCGGACCGTCTTTTGTTTGCACCGTACGCGTCTTATCGTCGCCGAAGCGACCTTCGTACGTAGAATACGTGTCCGAGTCAAACGCAAACGACGGAATGTACAAGCCGTTGAAGTTGTCAACCGTAAAATTCTTTTTGAGTTTGCTCGGTGCGAAGAACTTCTTTCTTATCCACTTTTTGCCTGCGTCGACCGCAGTGTCCTTTGTGAGCGCGAACGGGAGTACGCTGTCGGGTTTGAGACCCTTCATATCCTCGAGTTTCACAACGTTCGTGCCACCGCAGAATGGGCACTTCACCGCCGTCGTAAAGCCGTGGATTTCAGTCTCTCCTCCACAGTTCGGGCACTTGTAGACGTCGCCGTCAACGGTGACGCCGCCCGCGTGGCGTTCGCTCTCGAAGTCGCGGATATGCGGAACGCGCTTGACAATGTCGCGCCCCTCGGAGCAATACGGACAAAGAAGGCGTTGAGAAGCGGGGTCAAACACCATGTCCGCCCCGCAAGATTTGCATTTGATAACGTCAGCGACGTTATATTTGAATGTGTCCGCCATGGTTTATTTGAGTTTCTCTCCGCAGTTCGGGCAGAACTTCACCCCACCGCTGACCTGTGTTCCGCACTTTTTGCAAACCAACTGCATTTTTTCTCCGCAATGCGGGCAGAACTTTGCGTTTGCGTCAATTTGGTTTCCACATTTCGGGCAAGCGACCGTGTCATGTTGCTCGCCGAGTTTTTCTCCGCACTCAGGGCAGAATTTTGCGCCTTGCTTTACGGACGCACCGCACTTCGGGCACTTTGTTTGCGGAGCCATAGCACCGTCAAGACCGCCGGCAAATTGTCTGCCGATCGTCGCGCCTGCCGTGAGTCCCATACCCATAGACGCAAAGGCGCCTGCCGCACCATTGCCGTTCTTTGCCGCGTCGCGCATGGCTCCTACCGCCTCATACTGCGCATATTGGTCCATTGCGCCGCTAAACACACCGAGCGTCGTGCGCTTGTCCATCGCTTGTTCGACAGCCTCGGGAAGTTTCAAATTGCGAATGAGAATTTGGTCGATGTCAAGACCGAGAGCCTTGAATCTTGCCGCCGCTTTGTTGCGCGCCGTATCGCCGAGTTCAAGATAGTTCGCCGCAAGGTCGAGCGCAGGGATTTGGCACTCGCCGATGAGGTCGGTAAGTTCGGCGAGGACGATGCTTCTCAAATGTTCTTGAATGTCCTCCGTCTTTAACGAATGAATCGTGCCGAAGCACTCTCTCATAAAGAGTTCGGGATTTGCAACGTGGAAAGAATATTCGCCGTGCCCGGAGATTCTTATCATACCGAAGTCCTTGTCTCTCATCATGACCGGATTTGGCGTACCCCATTTCATCTGCGTGAACTGGCGGAGATTGACGAAGTAGACGTCGATGACTTTCGGATTTTCAAAAGCGTATTTCCAGTTTGCGAGCGCGGTAAGGATCGGGGTTGAACCCTCTTCCAATTTCCAGTTGCCCTCCGTAAATACGTCGCAGACAGAGCCGCGGTAGACGAAAATCGCCGCTTGTGACGGGCGAACGATAAGTTCGGATCCTTTCATGATGGCATATCTGTCATCACATGCGAATTTTTGAACAAGAGTATTTCTTGATTGATCTTCCCATTCGATAACTTTGAGAAGTTGTCTTTTAAACAAACCCATTTTTGTTGTTTCCTCCAAATGTAAAGCGCTTGTGGGGCGTATCGCTACGCCCCGCGCGTTGTTTATTTTGTTATGCGTTACGCGTGACAGTATATGTCGTTGTCGTAACTTGTTGTGCCGCAGGCACTTCGACGCCGTTTGCGTCCTTGACCGTTGTGACGATGTTGCCGTTCTTGTCAACGACCACGCCGACGTATGCTTTGAGTTTGTACACGATCTTTCTGCCCGCTACGGACGGAACCGCCACCGTGCTGCCGTTGCTTGAGAGCGTCACGTTGTAGGTCGCGACAGGCGTCGAGCCGTTTGCCGCATAGACCGTTGCCGTACCTGCCCAAGCGATAGGCACCGACTTAGAGTTTATAGTCGCTTTCGTCGGGAGCGTCGCCGCCGTGCCGGATATCGTGCCGACAGCAGACGTTGCTTGCGCCGCCGTGATTGCCGTCGTGTCAACGACTGCCAACTTCACCGTGATTCTCTCTTGGTTGGAGAATTGGATCGTTGCTTCCTTGCCGTTGCCCTCGGACGTTATTCCGCTTGCCTCGACCTTCCAGGTGAGTGCCGTCGGCAACGTCACGATGACGTAGGAGAAGGTCTTCTGATAGTTCGTCACGTTCGGCGTGCTGTTATAAGACACCTTGCCGTCCGTCACGTTCGGATAGTAGACGTTGAACGTTGCCGTGTAGCTCGTCGGCAAGTTGAGCGTTGAGCCCATGTACGGATTGATTGTGTAAGACGTCGCCGCGTTGCTGTTTGAAACGTTCGTCGTGTAGCCCGTAGACGCAATCTTGTTGAGTTCCATCTTTTGGACCTTGAACGGAATGTCAAGTTTTTGCGCCACGCCGTCTTCGCCCTTCAAGATTGCCGTAACGTTGGTGATACCGCCTTGATAGTTCGGACGGAAGGTCGAGAAGCTCCATTCGAGCTTGCCTTGACCTGTCGTCGGCGTGCCTGTCGTGTACGTCTTGTTGTTGCCGTTCAGCGTGTTCGGCATTGTCGGTGTGACGTAGTTGTACGGGTTGACGTATGTCGAAGACTTGATATAGCCGGGTCTATCCGTATTGTTGACAAGGTTCGTCACGATAGAGTCAACCGAGCAGTTGTCGACGATGACGTTCATTCTGACCTTTTGCTCGCCGACTTCGTTTATTGTGCCGTCCGCTCTTGCATAGTCATACTCGCCGCTTCCGTTGATGACCGCAACCGCCGTGAAACTGCCGCCTGCGTAGTTCACCGACACACCGCTGAAGTCCCAATCGATGTTGACTTCTTTCATCGTGCCGTCGGAGAGCGTAATCACCGCACTTGTCGGGAAGTATCTATAGCCGAGTTCATCGTGGCTGAGCAGTTCGTATGCGTTTTCGCCGACTATCTTGTAGAGACCGTTCTCGTCCTCGACGTACTTGCCGTCGTCCGTCAAAGCGTATCTTTCACCCGTGAATCTCTTCTCGAAGAACTTGCCCTTGACGTCCGTATTGAACGGATCGATCCAGAAGTTGTTGTCCGCCGACTTGTAGAACTTGCCCGCGTCGCCCGAGAGTTGCGTTGACGTGAAGCTGATAGAGGACGCCTTGGCGTTCATGATGCGGATAGGAACGTTCAGTGTGAGTTCGCTCCTGTTCGGATCGTCGTCCGCAGTTCTCACCGTGACCGACGTGTAGACCGTGCCACCTCTATAGCCGTAGGCAACGCCCGTATGATCCCAAGTTGCATTGAGCGTTTGCTCCGTGACGTAGACGAACACGTAGTCGCCGTTGTCGTCGCGATCATACATCTTTGTGCCTTGGACAGGTGAATATCTGTACGGTTTTACATAGTGCGTGCCGCTTTCGCCGTCTTTGAGGACGAATTGGTTGTTCTCCCAGTCGTACTCATAAGCCATGTGACCGTCTGCGCTGTAGAGTTTGAAGTCTTCGGTTGCATATTCTTCCGCACTTGGATCGTCGTTGTATTCGCCGAGCGCGTAGTAGATGGCGTGGATTCTCATCCATTCAGCGTACGTTGCGTCGCCCGCTTCGCCCTTTTCGAGCCACTTGCTATACTTGATGAATTGTCCGCCGACATAATATGTGATCGTGTCTGCAAATTGACCGCCGAAGACGGAGTCTTCTTCATCCGCGTACGGGTTGAAGTTGTAGATGTATCTGTTTGTCGTCGTCTCGTCTTCGTATGCGAGCGTCGTATTGTTGAGGTTGAGAGCATTCGGACGAATGACAAGTTCGACCTCGAGCGTTCTGACGATAAATCTATCTTCGTCGTCGCCGCCCATGAGAGGATCGTTTTCAGGATCTCCGCTCCATACGTTCAGCTTGATCGTGCGTCTCGTCGTAGAGCTTGCGGAGATATCGCCGTAATCCGGTATGTTCTCGTATGTGAGTGCGTACGAGATACGTTCGCCGTCTTCGTTTCCGAACGTGAAGTTGATTTGTCTTGGCAAACCGTCAACCGCTCTATATGCGAACTGGTTCTCGAAGATGAATTGCGTCGGATATTGTCCCGCTTTCTTCGTGAAGACGATTTCAAAGAACTCACCGCTCAGCGTGCGGTAGGTGTCGGTGATCGTCGCCGACTTGCTGCCGTCCGTGTAGAGGTATTCCCAATCGCTGTCCGCTTCGTCCTCAGGATCGAAGTCAGTGTCATAAATCGTACGATTTGCAATCGTGACAGGGATCGTGACGTTTTGGACAACCTTAATACCGTCCGCGCGCACGTAGGTCGCGGTCGTCGTGAACAAATAGTTGCTCTCTTGGTTCTTGAGGAGCGTCGCAACGCCCGACCAGTCGATCGTCACCGCAAATTCGTTCGTCTCCGTATTATCTTTGAACGTCGTGATATGGAGTCCCGCTTCGTTCGCAGCTATGAGTCTGTCGATGTTGTTTTCGAGGAACGGATCGATGAATACCGTGCGGAAATCGCTTTCCTTCACGTACTTAGCCGTTCTGTCAAGGATATAGACCTTTTCGACGAGAGTCTCCGTGAGAGTCTCGTCCTTGCCGCCGTTGTAGGAGAACGTGACCGTTATGTCTCTCACCTTGCCGAAGTACTTGCTTGCCGACGTGTAGAAGTCTGACGGCAATTCGTATCTTCCGAGGACTTCGACGACGTCGCCGTTTGCATTGACGAGGCTCGTCATAGTGCCGGATGTGAAGAACGTGCCCTCTTCGCCGTACGTGTCGATCGTGAGGTATTCACCCTCTTCCTTGACAAAGCCGCTTATCGACGTGCCCTCAATCGTCAAGTTGACAGGTACGTCAACCGTGAGATACTCGTTGGAGACCGTGAGAATTACGTCGCCCGAATAACCGTCCTTGCCGTACGTAACGTTCCAGAAGTACGTGACAGGAACTTCTTCTTCGTCGACGAGCACTTTGCCTTCTCTCGGCAAGCCTTCAAAGAATTTGTCCGTCGTGAGAACGAAGGATACGTCTCTGTTGTTGGTTCTGAATCCTTCAGCCGTTCTGAAATCGAATTGATCCAAAACCGTGAATCTGACTTCCGACTTCCAGCCTGCGGCCTTCATGTCGCCGCCGACGTATGCGTTTCTTACAAACTCGCCCGCGCGAATCTCTTCATCGGTCGGCAAACTGTCGTTGTCCCAAACGACGGAGACTTGCTCCGCACTACCTGTTGAATACGTGACTGTTGCCGTCGTTGGATATCTGAATTCCTTGAACGGTTTGTACTCGGTTTCAAGACCGTTGAGAACGATTCTGTCAACGCTCATGTCATAGTTCGTGACGTAGATCCTTGCCGTATAGTCTTCCGTTTCAAACTTCGTGCCGTCAAAGAAGTGATACGTTCTTTCGACGTAACTCTCGTTTCCGCTTCTATTCGCGTTCAGTTCTTCAAGCGTCGGAGCGGAGGTGTTTGTCCACGTGATTTCCGTCGCTACGCCGTTCAACTGTCCGGAAACCGTCGCGAACGTTGCTGAGGCAGGAAGTCTCCACGCTTTGAGTTCGTCAAACGTGAGCGTAAGCGCCGTTGCAGGAACGTTTTGACCGCTGATTTCGAGCGTCGAATCTGCGCTGAGCGCTGTGACTGTCGTGAGCGTGTAGTTTGGCGTATGAACAGGTATTGCGACTTCTTGTCCGCCGATGTGGCCTGTGAGAGTCGTTTGTTCGCCTTCTATCATGTCTCTTATGAGCACTCTTACGTCTTGCAAGTATGCGACGTACGACTCGCCGTCTGCAAGTTCAACGAGAACCGCCGTGCCGTTGACTGCGTCGCCCCACTTGCCGATCTTGAAGTAATCGTCAGGATTTACGACGTAGTTGAGCGGATCGATGCCGTAGACCGTATTGTTTACCGCATGGGTTTGCGCATAGACAGTACCCGTGTAGTAATCTTTGTTCAAGAGTTTGTCGCCGAGCGTTGTGACAAGCGCTTCGCCGTCCTTCGTGCTGTAAATATCCGCACCGTTCAAAGACGGATCGTAGAAGAACTTGACGCCTGTTATCGTCTGTTGTTCGACGACGAGTTTGAGCGTGATCGTTTGAGGTATATCGTTGCCGTTTGAATCCTTCGGGCATGCTATTGCGTTGCCTGCGCCGTCGAGGACTCTCGCTTGAACTTGTGCATAGAACGTACCGCCCCTATAGATGTCGCTTGCTTCAAGTCTTGTCTTTGCGTTTTGTTCCTTGAAGTATTTGAGCGTCGTCCAGTCAGGCACCATTTCGTGCACCATACCGCCGCCGAACGATACACCGCCGATTACGTCGTACTTTGCGTACCACTCAGGGTTGAACACGTCTTCGTGCGCGATGTTGATCGTCGTCGGTTGTTGTTTGAGCGCGTTTATCGTGATCGGCACGTAAACGACTTGCTTTCCGCTGTACGCCGTACCTATCGTAAGTTCAGCATAGAGTCTCGCACCGCGGTAGCCGCTATAAGTGATATCGCTGTCTTTGAGTCCGTTTGCGTATGCGTTGATATAATCGCCGCTGACGTAGTAGTACGGTGCGGAGATAGAAATCATAGATGAGTCAACGCTCTTGGAGACGGTCTCTCTGTCCTCACCCTTGAAGATGAGTTGGCTGATAGCGAACGAATCACCGCTTATGCTCGCCGACGAATACGGGTCGAAGACGAGTGCCGTCTTCAAACTGTCGTAGACGTATGGCTTCACGTGTACTCTCACCGTATACGCTTGCGCGATATGATCTGCGTCCGCATATTCGGTCGAACCGCTTCCGACAAAGCCTGCGCTACTCGATGACGATCCGCCGCCGAGGAGTCCGCCGAGGAGTCCGGAAGAACCGGAGCCTGCGTTTTCGTAGGTAACGACCTTGAATACGTCGCCACCGACGTATGCCGTGACGTTCACGTCAAGTCCCTTGTAGAAGTTGACGTTGCCTTCCTTGTCTTTGCCGAGTGCCTCGATAGCCTTTTTAAGTGCCGTGAGATCCCATCTTACGGACATATTGTTGATCTTTGTGCCCGAGGTCGTCGTGCCGCTGACCGTCTTGATGCTTTCAATGTAGTTCACAAGGTCGGACTGTTCAGCAGTCATGCCGAGAGCGTCGAGGTTTGCAAGAGACTTGATAGTCTCGCCGTTTGCAAAGCCGAACTTCGCTATTGTCGCGATCTCATAGTTGACCGTTTGGATTTCAACACTGCCTTCGCAGGTCGGTGCCAAGCCCCATTGATATGAGTAGCCGACCGTGAGCTTGCCACTGCCGTCGACAGCACCCTTCCAGTCATACTTGTAGTCGCCCGTATTCCATGTGATTGTGCCTGTCGGATACAGTTTGCCTGTCGGCAACTTGTTGCTATCAACGAGCATATACTCAACCTCAACGCCTTGTGCATTTGCCTTCTTGACTTTGACAGGTTCGCCGTTTTCATCAAGAACGAGTGCCGCTGTGTAGGCAATTGATTCGGTTGGATTCTTTGAATTGTAGTTTGCCGCAGTGATACCCGCTGCCATAAGCGCAGCACCCGGCGTTACTGTTGCGAACACTCTCTTACCGCCTTCATTGAAGGTGAGTTGGACAAGATCCGGCAACTTGTTGCCAAACGTCTTTGACGTGTCTTCGTTGAAGTCGACTGTTATCTTCTTCGCATCCCACTTGCTTGTCGCAGCGTTATATTCGTACGCCTTGATGTCGGTGACAGCCTTGCCGTTTGTCACGTAGACAGGGATTGCATAGACAACTGTGTTGAGCGCATAACCATACACATAGCCTGCAAGTCTCTGCGGTTCGTCTGTGTCGATTGGTTGAGGCGTGAGGTCAACGGACGCCGCGTCCCAAACGATCATAGTACCGCGAGCCATACCCGTGTAATCGCCGCTCTGCGTATAGTAGGAGTGCAACTCTGTGCTTGACACGTATCTGACGTCTACAAATTGCGGGAAGAGACCTGCGTTGAAGAAGGAGCTGTCTCTGAGTTCGAAGTCAGAGCCTGCGCCGCCGACAAGTCTACCCGTTCTCCTTGCAGGGTCATCGATGATGATTGAGGTTGGAGCCTCGACTTGAGACGAGAGTTCTGCAATTTGTGCGGATTCGTCAAATGCAAGCATACCCTTCTTGACAGATGTGTCAACTGTGCCAAGCGGATCGATACGCAAGAACCAGCTGTCCCAAGAATCGGTGATACTTGATGTAGTTCCTGTAGGTTGAGCACCATAACTTGCACTTGGAGCTTTATTATACAACATTCCAGTGCCTGCACCATTCTTCTTGCAGTTGATCATAATTTCGATTGCTTGCACACCCGGAAGCATCGTGTAGGACGAGTTGAGCCCATAGTTTGACGGGTTAGGTTGTAAGTCAATGTAGAGGTTGATATTTGGATTGATCGTACCGCTTGCAAATGGGATCGGCAGGAGCGTATTGATAAGAGCAGACATGTTTTGAATAACATCACCTACGAAGAATGAAATTATTCCATAGCCAGCCAAACCTTGAATTGCACCAAGCATATCTTTTATCATTGGCATAGCAATAATTTGAAGAACATATTTCTCTAATGTAAAGCTTATACCTCTCACATATGGTTCCATATATGCAACCATTTTTTGTACGCTTCCTGTACCAGCTTTATATTGCTTATAACGAGTATTCAATCCGTCAAGTATATTTGTTACAGTCGTATCAATGGTTTTTGCTGAGCTTACGTCTGCAAAATATGGCAAATCGCCATTATCAGTTTCACCATCCAATTCATCTATTTGTTCTCTAAACATGTTAAGAACAAGTGTATAGACCATCAACAATAACTCATTAAACGGATCCTTGTTGAGCTCAATATGAGCGGAAACAAAACGATTAGCGTTTGCCACAGCTCCCATTCCACTATAATATGGGTAATAATTGTTGTTGTTGAAGAGATCCAACGACACGCTCTTAACGAGGTTTTCAAGATTAAGCGGATAACTATAGGAAACAGTTGTCTTATTCCCTTCCTTTACCGTATGTTTGATACCGTCAATAGTTTCAGTTGTTGTGGTGGTTGTGCCTGATGAATATGGAGGATATGACCACGTGGCGTCATCACCATCATCGCCCTTTGTGAGCGGGAAGAGGCTATCTATGAATGACGGATCGTCTTCAAGACCAAGAGGAGTAAGGGCGTTAACAACAAGATCTACTACCCACCCCATAATACCAGAACCACTATCGGCTATATTAAGGTCGGAAATATAAAGATTGTTTGATCCAATATACAATGCTGCCCAATATGGATTGCTCATGCTAGAGCCATAGTTGGATGTCGTCTTTGGATGCTTTGCCTTCAAGTCAACAGCCAACATGTATCCTTTATTTGTGCCATTTTTATCAATCTCTTTATACTGCCTATTCAAAGTAAGTTGAACTTCTGTTACTTCATTGTGCGCAACTACATCACTCTTGCTTGTGCCTGAAATAGCTGACCAAATTCGTTTGTCTATATGCAAGAACAAGCCAGGATTCAAGTTGTCGAGGACATTTTGAATGAGGCTGAACAAACCGGACGTCTTGGAATACGTGACGCCTGCATAGCCTGAATTGACTTCGTTTGCGAGTGATTCTTCGTCAAGGAAGCCACTGCCAAAGCCGAGTTCGATTGGTTTGATCTTGATATTCGCCGCCGTGCCGACCGTGTCGAGAAGTGCGTTCAAGTTGACTTCGTTGAGGTTGCCGCCATCCGAGATGAGTGAGAGTTCGACGGATTGCAAATCCGGCAAATCGAATGGCAAATCAAGATTCAAGAGACCGATTGCAAAGCCGAGCAAACTCTTGTCGAACGTGACTGACGTTCTGCCGTTTTCAAGTGCGATCTCAAGGAAGAGTGATTCTGCCGTTGCCGCTTCGTCCGCTGCGGAAACCGCGTCTGCCGCAGTTGCAGCCTCTGCCACAAGTCCGCCCGGCGTTGCGCCAAGCAAGCCTGCGAGGCCTTGGAACTTGATCTTGCCAAGTCCCATACCCGTAAGGTCAAGGAAGATTGCGTCAGAATAGATGCCTGTCTCCACTTCTGTGATTTGATAGCCAAGCTCTTTGTGGTTGCTGTCTTGTTTGAGTCTCGAAGAACCGAGATAGTAGATCTTTGCAAACGTAGAGTTGATTGGCTCGCCCATTTCGATGTCGAGAGCAAGATCGCTGAACAAGATACCTGAAATACCATACTTCAAGATTGCCGGCAAGTTGATGTTTGCTTTGAGGTCGATGAAGATTTCGATCGGCGTGCTTGTGAACGTAAAGTTGAATTCCGCCGTTGTGAACTTGTATTCGCCTTCTTCATCTTCGACATAAGACATTGCATACTTGGTGAGTGTTGTATTTCCCATTTGTGCTTCGGTAAGGCGAGTACCTGTTGCGGTGTAACAACCCGCAGGATCTTCTGTGAACACTTGCTTATAACGTTTGCCACTGTATGTCTCGTTTGCTCCAATCTTTGAGTATGCGCCGACAGGGCCCACACCTGAAAGGAGTGTGCCAAGCGTGTTTTCGAGCCAGCCGAAGATGCTCTTCTCATAGAGACCGTCGCCCGCGCCCTTCTTGTGGTTTTCGGAAGTCATTGTGATGCTGAGACCGAGTTGCAAGCCGATCGTGTCGAGTTTGACTTCGAGTTCGCCACCGCCGACGAGACCGCCCTTGGACGCATCGGAAGTGATAGCCTCCGCATAAGTTGACGCGTCAAAGTCTGCAGGGATACAACCAGGATCCGACTTCGTGAGTTTGAGACGCGGTATGGACAAGCACGCATAGAAGCCGTCGCTGAATCTAAGGTTGAGGCTCAAGTGCGTACCGCCGTTCTTGTCATACCAGAAGCAGTCAGCGGAATCGCTGTAAGTCGTCTCCTCATAACGTCTTGCGGACGCGTTGTACAAATAGTATTTTCCGCCTGCCGCATCGTAAGACGCCTTGTCGAACGACGCATGTTGGACGGACAAATACGTATCCGTCGTCGTTGCTTTGAGCATGAGATCGCCGATATCCGGGATGAGGTTCTTTTGCTCTTTTCCGCGGATAGCCATGATCTTCTTGTAGACCGCATTGATGACGTCGGCGTTGATTTGGAGCAATAGTCTTCTCGGGTTGACGCGGAGCAAGACGTACGGGAGATCCATCATCGTATCTTCGATCTCCGCGATTTCGCTCGCGCCTGCCGTCAGAGCCTCGCTTGCGTCGGTCGCCTGAACGAGACCGCTCAAAGCCTCCGCCACGAGTTTGTTGATACCGAGGTTCGTGATAGAGATCTTTGCGGTTGAACCAAGCACTTCGCTGAGGTCAAGGTATGCGTTGTCGTTTTGTATATATGCGCCAAGGAGAACCTTCTTGCCGCCGTCTGCTTCCGCACGGTTGAGGATGAGTTCGATAGCCGCGTTGAGCGTAAACTTGTCGCCCTCTTCCGTAAGGTTGAATTTGTTGTTTGCGATGTACGCCTTTATGTTGAGCGTGACGAAGTCGCGGTCGCTATAACCAAGCTCGTTGACGATGTTGAGTCTGAGCGTAGAGCCTGAGATCGCGCTGTTCGGAGCGACGAGACCGAGCACGAGGTCGAGGATCTCGCTGAGGTCGATGATGTTTGCGTCGCCCGCTTGACCGCTACCGTAGATGTCGACGCCTATCGAGAGGTCGATAGCAAAGTGAGCGTCTTCAAACTTGACGAACTCGTCGGAGATATCAACGCCGTCCTTTGTCATCATAGTCTCGTGAGCCGTGCCGTAAGAGAACGGCTTGTTGATGTCCGCGGTGAGGCCGTACATGCTCATGCCGAGGTTGAAGTCGCCGAGTTTGAGGTATTTGCCGTCGGCGGCGATTTCAAACACAGGCTCTTCTTGTTCGTCGAGTCCCGCAAACTTGTAGGAGTCGCCCGCCCATTCAGGATATGCGAAGGTCTTGAGCGCATACTCTTCGGTCGAGACAACGACGTTGCCACCCGCAAAATAGATGCCCTCTTGACTTGCCGTGATATTCTCACCGTAGCCCGGCTTGACTTCCGTGCCGTCCGCGCCGTACTTCGCATTGTAATCGGCAACCGAGAGGTTGTACTCTTTGCCGACAACCCAACCGAAGTTGAGGTCGATGGTCGGAGCCGTGCCGTAGAAGTTGACGGTTATACCCGACGTATTTCTGTCGTTCGTCGTTCTCAAGTGCGGCAGGAGCGCGATGATGTCCATAAGGTCTTCGTTGCCGCTGCCGACCAGGAGTTCGATAACGCCGTTCATGAGATTTTGGTCAAGGCCGATCGTGATAAAGTCGTCGGCGATGAGAAGTCTACCGATGATAGCGTTGATGATATTCCAAATATTTGCAGGAAGCACGCCGGTAGACGTGATTTCTTCGTCTTCTGCGGCAAGCGCTTCCGTAGAAGCGGACGTGAGACCGCCGAGGAGACCGCTGAGACGAGAGATAAGGTTTTCGATATCGACGTCTTCGACAAGACCGTAGGAGAAGTAATCGCCGAGTCCGACGATTTCGCCGATTTCTTTCATGTCGATATAACCGTTGAGTTTTCCGCCCTCTTTGACGAGGTTGCCCTCGGCGTCGTATTCGTCGTCGGTGACCTCGATCCAAAGTCTTGCGTGCGCCTTATCTTCGCCGTGGAAGTTGGTGTTGTAGAGGATTTCCGCATACACTTTCGTTCCTTTGAGTGCGGAGACGAGGTTGAAGCCTTCCTCGCTTGTGAAGGATGCGAGCAAGTTGCCGACGTTGATGTAGAGGTGGAGTGCGATATCGAGACCTATCGTGCTCTCGAAGGACGTATTGTCGTTGTTCAAGGACGTTGCAAGGAAGTAGACCGTCTCCGCGATATTGCTGTCGCCGATAAATTCAGTCATAATTCTTGACCAGTTGATGACGTCTTTGAGTTTGAGACCGAGGTCCATATTCGCGTTGAGTTCGATAGTTTCAAACGTATCGAAGCCCGCAAGCAACGACTTGACGTCGAGTCCCGCTCCGCTCGTGAGCGAATTTATGACGTCGCCGACGTTGAGCGCACCGACTTTCGTATAGTCCGTAAAGTCTTGAACCGCCTTGTAGACAGGGATAGACGGAGCAATTCTGTCCGCTTCGTTCTTATCCGTAAATCCGTCGCCGTCGAAGTCGACAGGATAGCAAGTCATACCGCGCAACGTGAGAGGTGTGCCGCTCTTGAGTTCGTCAGGAGCGTCTGTCTCTTCGACGTATTGCAAACTCGCTTCCGTCGGGATGCTCTTTACGCCGTCGATTATGATGATTCTCGGATCGTTCTCTTCGATTTCCAATTCGGTTGCCTCGCGGAATTCCGCCGTAAAGCCGATGAGTTGGAGTTTCGTGACGTATTCGAGTCTGCCGTTCTCGCTTGCGTTGACGATATAGAGCGGTCCCGTGTAGTCGTGGAACGTTCTTGTAGACACGATATCTCTATAGAGTCTGCTGCCGAACATAACGTTGCCGTCGGCGTCATAGAGGAAGCCGTTGTATTGTGGTTGATGCGTTGAGCCGTAAGCATATCTCGCGCTTGCTTGAACAGGCACGAACGCTTTCTCGCTCAAGGAGAATCTTTCAAACGCTCCGTTGTAGGTGCCGTGTTCTTGTTCGTACTCTTCAACGTTCACGTAGCCTTTGTCCACGCCGTTCTTTGCGTAGGCTCCGCCCGTTTGATCGTTGTAGTAGTTCGCATAGTAGAAGATATAGCTCGGATCGTTTTGATTTTGTCTTGCGCGGAAGTCTTCTTCTCTGCCGAATTCAATGGAAGAAGAGAGCGCGTCGCCGTTGAGTCCGTAGATTTGGAGTTTGACGTCAAGCATCGGCACCGTGCCCTTCTCGTTGTAGAGCAAGAGACCGAGCGTCAAATCGTACGGATTGAGCGTTTGCTTGAGGTAGATCTTCGCGTTCGGAAGCATTTCGAGGATGTTCTCCGCGTCAGGTGCGAGTTCCGCAACGACGACTTTCAAGAAGTTCGTCGAGAGTTCGAGCGCGAGCGCGTTCGTGAAGATGCTGATATAGAGTGCCGCGTCGTCAGGATCTTGATAGACCGTTTCTTCTGCCGCAAGAGCGTCGGAAGCAGTGCCTGCAAGCAAGTTGCCGACAAGACCGTTGATGACGTCCTCAACAGAGTATGCGCTGAGGTCGACGTACATCTTTCCGCCGTTGCCGAGGAGCCAGCTGAGGTCGATATAGAGACCTGCGTTGCCCGTGTCGTGGTCGTTGGAGTAGTAGATGCCAAGCACGTGAGTGAGAGAGCCGTAGTAGCGCTTTGCGGTGCTGTTCTTTCTCTCCTCTTCCGTCAAGAACTCATAGTCCTCGACAGGTGTGGTCGCAGGATTCGTCTTGAGGTCTTGTTGTCTGCCCCAAGCGTCTATTGCGAGGTCGAGGTCGCGGACGATGACGTTGAAGGACGGCGTGAAGTTGATCTCGAAACTCATGTTGAGTTTGATTTCAAAGAAGATTTCCATCTTCGTGTCTTCCTTGACTTGGAAGTAGCCGTTCATCGTGCCGAGGATTCCGCTGAGAACTTCGTTCAAAGGCTCGTTTACGCCGTTGTAGTCCTCGCCGAGCGCGCTGTTTGCCCAGACGTAGAGCGCACCGCTCTTTCTGAGTTCTTGCACTTCGTCTCTGTCATACACTTGAACGTAATCGCCGTGGAAGTATTTGAAGCTGATTGAAGAAAGGATTGCCCATTCGTCGTTGGTGATATCCGCGCTTGCGTCTTTGAAGATATCCGTTGCGTGCGATGTGTTGTAGAGATCTTGATAGTTGTCATACTCAAAGTACATCTTGCCGCCTTCGATAGCGATTCTTCCCGAGAGTTTGAGGGCAACGTAGAAGATGTCGTCCGTGTCGATATACTCGTCGTATGCGTAGTCGGCATATTCCGCGGACTTGAAGTCAGGAACTTTGACGATGCTCTCTTGTACGTCGCGCACGAAGTAGGAAGACGGATCTTGATACTCCGCGGACTGTGCCTCTTCGACCGTCAAGAGACGCTTGCCGTCGAGGTCGTACTTCGTGAGTCTATACACGAACGCGCGTTGCACTTTGAAGTAGCCTTCACCCGGAATGCTGATGAAGTATTCCTTGTGTTCGTCGCCGGTTGCGGCGATGCCCGCCATATAGTCGACGACCGTGCCGACCGGGTTGTACTTGTTGCTGCTGTCCTTCGTGCAGAGTGACGTGCCGTCGATGACGTAGTAGTCGTTCTTATACTCGTAGTAGCGCGGATTTGCGTCATACTTTGCGGAGTCGAAGGTGCCTGATGTGTAGTAATCTTCTTTCCATTGATAGAGTTTGTCTTCTTCTCTGTCGGCAGCCGTCATGAGTTCTTGCTCTTGCGTCGTGTAGCGTGCCGCGATAGGTGCTTCGACGCCGCTCAAGAGTGCCTCTGCGCCCGTGACGTACTTGAATTCGTCCGCGCCGAATTTCGGCATATAGATGTTGACTGCAAGTTCGTAGTTCCAGAGATAGAGTTGCAAGCCGATGAGCGGATTGCGCTTGTCAAGAACTTTGACGCTGTACACCTTGTCGATGCCGTATTCTTCGATGGATTTGGTTTCCGCACCGTCCGCGATATAGAGCTGCGGGAAGGAGACGCCGTAGAGGTTATAGAGTTCGGCGTTTCTTTCGACGGATCTGAGTTGCGCCGTCGTTGCGTTCAAATAGTTGACGTAATTGCCGCCCACTTTGACGTATGTATCTATGATGCTGATGTTGTAATATTTCTTTTCTCCTGCAAGGACAGCCTTGTCGTACGCCTTTCTCGTAGAGGCGGTCATATCCGTCTTGAGGATATATGCGCCGTCTTCGTCTTTCCAGTACATACCGCCGTTCACGTCGGAGATTTCTTCGACGGTGAATCTATATCTCGTAGAGTTGAGCAACTGCTCTACTTCCGCGATAGCCTTATCCCATTCGATTTTAAGCTCTGGCTTGATAGCAGGATCGGTCTCTGTATCATATGCGTTTTTCGTTTCTACGACTTCCGCAAGGAGATCCTCCGTCGAGAGATATGCGTATCTGTGGTTGTCCGCATAAATCTTGAGTTCAGGCTTGTTGACAAACTTGTCGCTGTCGAATTGGAATGAGAAGTCTTCGCCGCCAATGAGTTTTAAGATGCTGTTGATATAGTCGGGTTGCAACATCACCGCAATATAGGACGAAGTCATTCTTATTGCGTAGATGAACATCTTGAGATATCCGCTCACCGTGTCGTCAACGAGCGGGAGGCTGAGTCCGCCGGAACTCTCCTCTTCGTCCGCGACAGCCGCGTCGCTCGAAGTGAAACTCGAGATGAGGTTCGGCAAGTTTGCGACGAGGGCTCTCATGGATTTGCTGTTGATTACGATACTTGGCAAATTGAAGTAGCTGAGGTCGATATAGATACCGCCGTTGTCGCGTTTATACTTGCCGAGTTCGTTCTTGTAGCAGTAAGAAGAGTCGTAGGCATAACGCGTACCCGCATAGTTCGGATCCGTGTTGTAGACATAGTCTGTGCCGTTATGGATATAACTGCCCTTGCTATTCTCATAATAGTGGTCATATCTGAATTCAGGCGCGACGTAGTCGTCGTCCTCAACCAAGAATTCGTTGTCGGTCATAAGTTCGTACGTACCGCCGACGAGGTAGATACCGAAGATGGTGTGAGGCTCGGACTCTTCGCCGTTTTGAGTCGTGATGACTGCCGAGATGCTGATATAACTTGCAATGTCGAGGACGATGTCAAGCACCTTGTCGAGGCTGATGCCACCGTCAAGGAGTCCCTTAATGCCGTCGATGAGCATGTTCACGTACGTGACTGCGGAGAGGTCGCCCTCCGTGCCGAAGTCCATACGCGTACGCACGGAGTTCATGAGTGCGGCGAGTTGGATATCGACTGTGAGCGTGAGCCAGAACTTGCGGTTTACGTCTTTGCCGCTATCGGATTTCGCGCTGATGAGAGCGATGATTTCGTCCGCGCTGAGTCCCGGCAAGAAGTATTCGATGACTTCCGCAAGGTCGATATCGTTGTCTGCGTCCGCCGTCTTCGTCTTGAGGCTCGCGTCGATCTCTATCGTTTCGGTGAGGCTGACGCGGTCAAGGTCGTTAAGGCTCGTGTACTCTTCGAAGTCTTCTTCTGTGAGTGCGTAGTTTCTTGAATTGATAAATTGTACATCAAGATTGCGGATGCCGAGGACAAGCTTCAAGTCGATGTCATATTTGCCGCCGTCAGCCACGAACGCCTTGTTAACGGCGTCACCGCCGACGTACGTGTAGATGATGTCGTCGCTGTCGAGGGCTATGCCCGTTCCGTAAACAGGTTTGCCGTTCACGTCGAGGTCGAGCACTTGCTTCTTCATGAGGTTGCCGCCGTCGAGGTAAACTTCGTATCTTGCGTATTTTTCCGTCACGGAGTCGGTCGGCGTGATCGCGCGGAAGTATTGTCCGTTGTCCGCCGAGATATAATAGCCGTTTGCGGAAGTTTCAAATACATAGTATTTGAATTTTCTATCTTTCTCTTGTTGTTCGAGATCGGATTTGACTGCAGCCGCAATAGAACTGTTGGTGTTACTGCCGAGATAGTTGTATCTGTCACCCGTGATCGTCAAGCCGACCGCCGCTTCGAGGTCGATACCATCCGCGGTGTTGAGGTTGATTGCAAGGTTGCCGTCGATAGCCGTGTAGATGATGGATTCGAGGTCGATATTCGTGAGGTCGGAAATGAGTCCGATGATATAGTCGAACATCTTGTCGCCGATACCGATTGCGAGGTTGTTCTTGCTGATGAGGAATGCGACCGCAAGTTCTTTGTTGCTGAAGTCGATACCGTTTTCGTCAGCCGTCAATGCTTCGGCGCTTGTCATACCGACTTCGTCCCAGTCGATGAGAATATCTTGTCCGAGAATCTCGTAGAGGATATCCTTGATGTTGAGACCGCTTATCGCGAGTTTCGGCAAGTTGAGGAAGTCTTCGCCGTCGATATAGAGCGAGTTGTTGAGGTAGTAGAGACCGAGCCACTTTGACTCATAGCCCGTTTCGGTAACGGCAAAGAGTTCCGCCGTAAGTTCCGAATTCGTGACGTCGTACATGTCGAGCATCAAACTGAAGTCGAGACGGAATTTTGCGGAAGAATAGTGTTTCGCCGTGTTCGGAGCCTCGAAGACTATACCGCCGATGTCGCCCAAGATATTGTGCAAAATCGTACCGAAGTCAAACGTGCTTTCCGTGATGGAGAAGTCGAGGTCAATGGAGAACGCGACCTTGATGATCGTATCATAGAACGGGTTGGTGCTGAGGTCTTCCGTGCGAGCGATAGACTCAGGATCGAGCGCGTCATAGAGGTGCTCTTCGCCGTGTTCGTCGATATAGGTGTGCGCCTTGCCGTCTCTGATATAGTCAGGAAGCAAAGTTTGTCCCGCGCCAAAGCCGAAGGAGAGTCCGCCGACCTCAAAGCCGAGTTCCATTGCGCCGATTTCTATGTTGAGACCGACAAAGAATTCGTCAAGTCTTGAATAGTACTTGATAGAACGATAGTACTCGCCCGCCGTGTCTTTGACATAACCGGACTTTCTCACACGCAAGCTCATAACTTTATAGTAAGAGCCGTTGTACTTGATTGCGTTCTCTATTTCAGGTTCGCCTTCTTCGGCGACGAGGAATTTGTTGTTTTCGTTTACGATATAGTCTTCACCGACTTTGTGGTAGAGCCTGTAAATCGTAATCGGAAGATATCTTATACCGCGAATATCGACTTCCGCGTATTCACCGTTCACGTTGTCGATCGTGTCATAGTTCTCTTCGGCGAAATAAGAATATCTATCGTTCTTGTACTCGTCCGTGTCAAAGAGCGCTCTGAAATCGTCGTCTTCGATGTCCTCGATCTTTGAGTAGACTTCTTCGCCGTGTTGTACGCCGAGGGAGATGTCGAATTTGTCAAAGACTTCCTCGATAGAGCCGAGATCCGGGAAGATGGACGAGAGGAGAAGCGCGATGACCGAGCGCGTGATTTGGATTTGAAGCGCCGTGTCGCTGTACACTATTGCGATGATAGCGTCACGAAGCACGTCTTGCTCCGTATCCGCCGCCGTTTGAGCCTCTTGCTTGTCGCCGTTAAAGAGATTCTTGACCGTGTCGATGAGTCCCTTGCCCTTTTCGAGAACGATGGAGACGAGGTCCATAAAGTTGTCTATTCTCGAATAGTTTTCCGCGACGCCGACAATGCCCGTTGCGTCAAGATAGAGCGAGCCGTTGTGCAAATAGATACCGCCAAGGACTTTGTCCTTGCCGTCGATCTTCTTGAAGTTGTTGCGTTCGTCGATGGCGATGAGTTCGAGAGCGAGTTCTATCTTGTTGAAATCGCTGTCGAGAATAGAGCCGTGCGCTCCGCTCTTGTCGATGAGTCCTGCGAGGTTGATGGACGCGAGGTCGAGATTGACCGCGAGTTTGAATCCGATACCGCTGTTGAACTCGGACATAGTTTGGAGTTCGATGAGCATATCGCCGAGGAGGTTGCCGACGAGTGAGCCGAGGTTGTAGCTCTCCGCGCCCGTCGTGTTGAAATGCAAGAGACCGGAGACGCTGAGCGAGATGTTCTGATCCGCATAGGAATCGAGATCCGTTCTCGTATAGACCTTTGTGCCTTCGGCGAGGAGTTCGCCCTTCTCCGCACTATATCTATTGTTCACGCCTGCGCCTGCGTACGCGATGTATGCGTCTTTGTCTTTATCGAATTGATATTCGCCGTTGTCGTTTTGGACAAATTCTATCGCAAAGACTTGTTCGCCTTCCTTCATCGCATAACCGCGAGTGTAGCGGCTGACGTCGGAGGCTACTGTTTCGTCCTGCATAATCGGACGGAAGGTCTTGTTCTTGAAGATGTAGTCACCGTTTGCGTCCTCGGTGAACGTATAGTAGAATTTGTTTTCCGCAAGGTCGGTTTCCTCTTCGTATACGCTGTCGAACACGCCGTTTACGGTGTTGAGTATGTTGTCGATATATTCGTCAAGGCTGATAAAGTCGAGTCTGTCGCCCATCGGAACGAGGCTCTCGGAAGTTTGAATACTCTCAAACTTGAGTCCGAGGTTGAGACCGAGTTTGATATCGACTTTGTACGTCTTGTCTTCCGCGCCGTCAGGAGCGTTGACGTCTTCCTTGTTCGCAAGAGCGAACAGGAGTCTCAAAGACCACATGTCAGGCGCGTAAGTCTCGGCAAACGAATCGTCGTCGAAGTCGATGAAGATACCGCTTTGCGTATCGTCAAGCACGCTCGACTCAAAGAAGACGTCGTCTCCCATGATGAGAGAGAGCAAGTCGTTGACGAGATTTGACGCAAAGAAGATGCTGAAATCTTTGACCTTGTAGAGCATCGGACTCTTTGCCCACTTCTCCGCTTGAAGTCTGATTCTCGTGATAACGGAGTTGATGATTTGCATGAGTCCCGAGACATCTTGGAAGTTTGCCGTGAGTCTGTCGATGAATCCCGGTTCTTGAGCCTCTTCGTCAGCGGATGCGAGTGCGTCCTTGACCGTGTCGACCAAACCTCCGACGGACAACTTGAACGTGGAGAGGTCGAGCCCGAGCAAATCGAAGATAGGTTGAACTTCTATCTTGATCTTTTCGCTGCCGATGCCCGAGAGATCCATAAAGAGTTCGCCGTCCGCAAAGTAGATACCGACTTTTGCGTGTTCGTTTGCAGGCTTGTTTTGCTCGTAGTCGAAGTCCATTTCGACTTTGAGTTCAAGCGCGTCAAGCACGCTCGTGCCTGTGATTTCTATCTCGGTAATTTCTCTGAGGTCACCGGTGTTCGGATCGAAGAGACCGAGTTTTTCAAGGTCTACTCTTATGCCGATTTCAATGAGGAAACCGTCGTCGATAGCGGAGTCGAGAAACACGCTGAGTCCGAGGTGGTTGAGAAGCGTACCGACCGTGAGAGAACCGTCCGTCTCTGCCGAAACGAAGTTCTCGCCGCCAAAGCGTACGACAGGAAGTGCCGTTGCCAACACGCTTGAGAGCGCAGGCAATTTGAGGAGTTGTTCGATGAGTTCGTCATAGGAGAATCCGCTTCTTACGTAGTGACCGTTCGGATCCTTGACAAATCTGCCGTCGTGCGCGTTCTTTGAATACCTTTCGTCCGCGGAATAGTTGACGAGAGTCTCTTCGCTGACGAGTTCATACGTCGCGCACGCGCTGTAATCGACGATGAGAGCAAGGTTGACCGTGATGACGTGGTTGTCCGCTTGCTCCGCAAAGTGGTTAATATACTCGCCGTTATTATTCTTATAGAATTCATCGGCGTTGTAACTGTATTTTTGACCTGTGTACGTTTCGCCGTCTTCAAGTTCAACATAGCCTTCGCCTTCAACATATTTGAAGTTGCCGTTATCCGTCGGATAGTAGTGACTATATCTGTCATTGCCTGTTGAATCGCCGTCAAAACCGATATAATCCTTTCTATCTATTGCGGATTTGAGTTTTTTGGAGATTGCGCCCGCCGTAACGCTTTTACTGCCCGTCGCGATACCGATGTCCGTAATTCTCACTGCGAGTGCAAGAAGGTTGCTGTCGAGGTCGACATTGATTTCGATAGGATCGAGGCTCATATCCGCTTCGAGAGCGAGGTCGAGACCGAATTCGGAGATGATGTCGGTTATAGACTTGCCGTTCGTCACTTCGGAGTTGCCCGCGAGTGCCGCGATGAGACCGATGATGACGTTTTCCGTGACGAGCAAACCGAGTTTGCCGTTCGCGATGTTGAGAGCGATTTCAAATTGCTCTTCCGCATCCTCTTCGGCGGACGTCACAGCCTCGGCGTCTTCGCCGATTCTGCCCATAAGTCCTACTATCAAATTGCAAATTCTATCGGATATATCCGTATTTCTTACGAATATCGCCTGCTCGGACAATTTGCCCATATCCACGTACGTGTCGGAACCTTTGATATAGAAGCCCGCGATGATTTCATCCGTTATCGTATTCAAAAGTTCGATGACGATTTCCGTGCTTTCGGGATTGTTGAGCGCGAGGTTCGCGCCGAAGGACAAGCCGAGACCGTATGTAATATCGTTTTCTTTCGGGAATTCGATGCCGAGTTTGAGCCCGAGATCCGCGATGAGAACGTCGATATACTTTTCAAGGCGGATTTCTTCCTCTTGGTGCTTGAGCGTAAAGTCGAGGTCAAGCGCCATATTGAGGGAGAGTTGGTCGAGTTTGTCGACGGTCATATAGTTGGACTTGTTGAACGTCGACGGCAAAACGCTTTCGTTTCCGCCAATTTCAAGTTTAAGGCTTGAGAGATTTATTGCAAACTTGACAGGATCGATGCCAAGGCTCAAATTGAGCGCGTACTTCCAGAAGAACTCGAAGTAACTCGTTTCAGGATCGATCGCAACAAATTTGTCCGCGGGGATTTGCTTGCCTGTGAGCATGTTGACAAGCATAACGACGAGGCTTTGTGCAAAACTGAGTTTGAAGCCTTGTTGATCCGCGTCGATACTATAAATGATTCCGCCGAGCGCACCCTTGAGCGTGTCGAGAATGCTTGGCAAATCGATATTGTCGAGAAGTCCGGAGGTTGTCGCCTCTTTCTTTTGGTTGTTGCCGACGAGCGAGAGCAGGCTGTCTATCAAGGACGAGAGATTGAGGTTGTCGATCGCCATGTGGAAATCGTCCTTCAAGTCGAGGTAGAGCGTGCTCGTGCCGTTTTCGCCCGCAATGAGTCTCACGACGAGAACCGTCGCTTTGTTTCTTTCCGCTTGCGTCGTCATTGCGTCGACGTTTTCGATAGCCGTGTTGTAAAGTTCTATCGCAAGGTCGGAGTGAGAAAGGATATAGCCGATGTCAAGCAAGGACTTCGCGACGTACATAGTCGTGCCCGCTTCCACCTTTGTCGGATCGACTTTTATGAAGTTCTCGCCGACTTTGACGTACACTTTCACGTCGCCTTCGAGACCTGCGACATTCTTGAGTTCTTCAAGCGGAATGCCGTCCGGCAAATATTCCTTGACGTACTTGACGCCGTCGTACGTCTCTCTCTCCTCCGCCGTGAGGAGTTTGTATTCGGCTTTTACGAGTTTGTAAACTTCGGTGTAGGCAGGATTGTCCACCGCGAGTTCATTAAACACCGTGTTCGCCGTCAAATTGACAGGAACGTCAGGGTTGAGTCTTGCCTTCAACGCGATACGGAAACCGAAGTCTCTCGCGACGTCCGTCGGAATGTTGTATTGAAGCAAGAGTTCGCCGATGAAGGAATAGAGCGCAGGATTGTCTTCCGCATTGAGGAAGTTCGTGATCCATTCGCCGACTGACCATTCGTCGTTACCTGCAACCGCGCCGAGCGAAATCGTGCCTTTGAGTTCGGCAAAAATGCTCGGAATGACGATATCTTTGCTTTCGTTGAAGAGCGTAATCTCGTCAAATCCGCCGTGTACGGAGTCCGCAAGCACGTATTCGGAGACGGAGAACACCTTCGGTACGTCGTTTTCAAGGATGACGTTGCCGTCCTTGTCGTAGATCGTACGTTTGATCTTGAGTCCGTTCAGGCTGTTGACGATGCTGACGTTCACGTCGTCGCCGACATAGATCGTCGCCGCGCCGATGTATTGAGCGTTTTCATTGTAGATAGCGCCCGTAAATTCAAACATTCTGTTGTTGTGCTCTTCGAGGTTGTCCCATGCGAAGTTGAGATATGCGATAGCGTTGTTCGTGTCGATGCCGAACACTCTGAAGATCGCCTCCGTGATACCTCTCGTCACTTCGACTTTTACGCTGTCGGACATGATGAAGGTGAGGACCTTGAAGAGAATCGCTTGTTTTGCAGCCGTTTGAGTCTCCTCGTCCGCGCTGGCAAGAGCGTCGGCTGCCGAATACGCCACGTCGTTGACCTTGACGTTGACGTCCTTCATGAGGAGATTAAGAATGAGCGCATAGAGGTCGATATCCGTCGAGACCTTTGTGATACCGAAGTGCTCGCCGTCGATATAGAGCGTACCGCCCGTATAGTAGATGCCAAGCAAGACTTCTTCGTTTTGACCGAACTTAGAGCCGGAGAGTTCAATGAGAAGTTCGCTGACGTTGTCGTAGGTGTTGATAGATTCCGCACCGAACAAATAGTCGATGACAGGCTTTAAGTCGAGATCAGCCGCGACTCTCATCTTATAGTTGAAAGTCATACGGTCGTTGAACGTGAACGGAACGACGACTTCTTCGCCGTTGTTGCCGAGAATAAAGTCGGATTTGCCTTCGTCGCCGTCAAAGTCGAAGCCGAGAGCGAGGTCTACCGAGACGTAAGGAGCGTCCAAAACGTTCGTGAAATCTTCGGGCTCTTCCGGAGCGAGGTCTACGTCCACAAGACCGCCCTTGAAACCGTCGAGGGAGATCGTGAAGTCCATATTGCTGCCGACAGCGAGCCAAATTTCAAATTGCAAATCTTTGAGGTCGAGGCTGTCCGGAACCGCAAGACGGATACCGCCGTTTGCGTCGTCGCTTGCAAACTTGATGTCAATGCCGTTTAGACCGATCATCGACAAGAGGTTGTCGATAAGTCCCGCCGCAAGTCCGATTTCGATAAATCCGTCCGTAACCGTAATTTTGCCGAGCGCGCCCGCGATAATCGCCATGATGTCGATATTGCCGAGGTCGATGCCGAGCAGTCCGCCGCCGTCTTCAGCGGAGAGCGCGTCGCTTGACTCCGCTTCACCGCCGATGAGTCCCATTATGTCGGAGAGTTTGATCTTGACCTTTTGCACGCCGATAAAGAGGACCGAAAGGTCGATATAGATATAGCCGTCGGAGAGGCAAATATAGACGAGTTGCTCGCCGTCCGTCGCCTTGTTGACGGTAAGTCTGATTTGAGAATTGAGAAGCGTATCGAGCGTCAAGCCCGTCGAGAGGTCGATACTCGCGTCAAGGTTGACTTTGAGTCCGCCTTGAATATTGCCGAGCGTAAGCAAAACGTTTGCGACCATGCCTTCCAAGAAGTCGTCCGCAATGCCGAGTTTGCCGAGTTCGATATTCACTTCACCGAGCGCGCCCTCAAGCGTTTGGAGATCGAGTGTGAGCCCCGTGGAGAGAGAAATATTGAATTTGGTTATATCGAGCGTGCCGTCTTCGAGGATCGGGAGATACTCGTTGTCCTTGTAGACTACGTTGTTGATCTTTGTCGTGAACGTCTCTTTGTCGAGGATCGTTCCGAATTGCATTTGTCCCGCGAGATCGAGGGATACGAGAGGCTCTTCAACGCCGAAACCGATGTTGAGAGAGAGCGTCTTCGGCTTCGTTACGCCTTGGTTTGCAAAGGCGAGGTCGATGTTTGTGAGAGGCACTTTGATGCCCGCGTTGTCGCCCGTGAGGACAAGCGACAAGATAGCGTCGATAACCGCCTGCGTGATGCCGACTTTGACTTCCGTGATATTGAAGATGTCGCCGTCCATGCTGATATCAATGCAGTCGATGATCATATTGATGAGCGTGAGCGTATCCACCTTTTGCTCGTCATCGGCGGAAGAAATGCCGTTGTGCGGAATGATGATCTCGTTGTCCGCGATTGCGGATTGAAGCGCTTCGCTCGTGTTTTGGAAGATGGAGAGGTTGTTGATAGTGTCGACAATGAGTGTTCCGACTTTGTCAAAGAGTCCGTCGACAATAGAATTGAGGTTGATGTTTTCAACCTTCAGCTTTGCGCCGACAAAGTCGCCGCCCGCGATAGAGTTTTCGTTCGGAACGCCTGTGAAAATACCGCTCGCGTCGATATAAATCGCGTTCTTTGAGCCTATATAGTAGATGGAAAGTGCGGTCGTGCCGTCTTCAGAACGGAGTTCCGCAACGATTTGAGTCTTTGCGTTGTCACGAGTGTTTATAGTGCCTTGCAGGACAAAGGACAGACTGAACGTGCCCTTGTTGAAGTTGATTTCCTTTGCGAACAGCGGGAGGAGGCTGTTGTAGAGGTCTTCGCTCAAATACTTCGTGAGGAGGTTTTCGATAAGGTTGCCGAAAGAGCCGACCACGTTGCCAATCGTGACCGTCTTTGTGATGGCGTTGATGTTGATGTCCACTCTTGCGTCGAACGTGAGGATGGAGAATTCCTCGATATTTGCAAGACCTTGAGAATATTTTTCGTTGACGATCGCCTTGACGTCCAAATCGGGAGCGCCGGCAAAAGTCGCTCTCGTAAAGCCGAGATTTATGCCGATTTCGTTTTGGAACAAACCGTATTTCGCAATAACTTCGTCCCTGCCGAAAGAGTTGAGGTTGAAGTCGATATCCGCGTCGATACCCGAAAGTTTGTCGTCGATAATATCCGCTTGGAGGTAGAGCGCCATACCGCTAAGTGCGCTGATCTTTCTAAGGTCGATATTGAGGACTTTCTCTACAAGTACGAAAATATCTTCGGGGATTAAGCTTTGAACAAGCGGCAAAAGACTTGCGATGAGTGAAAGATCGCAAGGGATTTGAAGTGCTTTATGCCCTTCGCCATAATCTACGAGACGGCTCTTGTTCGCACCGAAGAGGAAGTTGACGATGAGGTCTTCGAGAGAGACATTGACGGCGTCGATTCCCGCAAATTGCTTGAGAAGAGCGCCGATGTTCATACCGAAGATCTTGTCCCAAAGGAGGTCGGAAATGCCGATCCTGTCAACGATGTTGTTGAGTCTCGACATGAGAGCGGTAAGGTCGATATCGCTCGTCTTCACCGCATGCGCGCCTTTGGAGAGTCCGCCGAGGTCGATGACTATCTGTTCTTCGACATAATAGAGACTGAGCACGGGGCCGGTGGCGTCTTGAATCACTTCGACGGTGCCGTCCGGCAAAACGTTTGTCGTCGCTCTCGTCAGTTCGATGAGAAGTTTCGACGAATCGCCCTGCGTCCTGTCGTATTGAGTGTCGATACTGCCTGCGATACGGAGAACGTATTGAGCGTTGTATGTATCCTTGGCAAAACCGAAGTCAAGCGACGTGTCAAAGTTGAGCCACCTTGCGTCCTTGCCTTGAGCAGACGCGTTGAGTGCCGCCGCTTTGAGCATATCCCACGCTTCTTGCGAACCGATGTTCGTCGAATTCTCTTCGACGTTATCACTCGGGTCGACAGGTTGAACCGGGTTGTCTATGATAGACCCGTTGCCGCTTCCTGAATGGTTGGAAGGGTTACATGCCGCAAGACCGACGACCATAATGACCACCAGTACGAGTAGCAAGATAATTGGCAATTTTTGCTTTTTCATAATCTCCTCCATGCTCATACGCACGTATAATGCGCGTATGTGCAGATTATTACACACAATAATTATATCACGCCTGTATCAAAAGTCAATACCCAATATAATATTCCGCCTCTCCGCAAGATATGGTGTATTCACCGCAAATTGCCACTACGTATTGCGCATTTTCCACCTTTAACAGCAATAGGCTCAATCGGTTTCAAAAAAATTTTTTAATTTTTTCCAAAAATATTTTTTGCCCGTTCTCTCACAAGATTACGTTGACTAATCCGCCCCTTTCATGCTACACTCGTTTTATGGAACAAGAAGAGCAAATCTCCCGCGAAGAATCCGCTGAAATCGCGCAAAATACCGCGTTAGATAGCAAAAATCAGCAGGTTCAGGAGGAGAAACAAAAACCAAAAAAAGAACGCAAGCCCCGCGTGTGGGAAATCGACTTTCTCCGCGGTTTTTGCGTTTGCCTTATGGTGCTCGACCACCTCACTATGCTGGTGGCGGGCTTTTTTGCGCCGATGTGGTACGGCTATGACATGGCTCTTTGGGACGGATTTTCAAAGTTTTGCGACCTGTGGTTTTACAACAGTCTCGCAAGGCGGGTGATCCACCCCATCGTCCTCTTTGTCTTCTTCGCGATATCGGGAATATCCTGTTCTTTCTCCCGCTCGAATTTGAAGCGCGGAGGGCTGCTTGCCGCCGTCGCGATGCTTTACACCCTCGTCACCTACGGCGCGCAAACGCTCGTCTTCGAGGACACGGAAGTGCTGCATACAGGCAGCGTGTTCGTCTCCTTCGGAGTGCTTCATTTCCTCGCGTTTTGCATACTTCTGTATGCAATTATCCTGCTTGCGACAAGCAAACTCAAACGTCAAAAGTGGGTAGTTGCGGGCATCAGCGGTGCGATAATCGTAGTGGTCGTTTGCCTGTATTTCTTCTACACTCCGCCCGCGAACACTCCGAAATTCTTCGGCATCGTCTTCCCGCCGAAGGACATTCACGGCAATCTTACGGCATTCTATTCGCAAGGCGAAATCTCACCCGGCGACTTGTTCAGCATTATTCCTTATTCAGCATTCTTCTTCGCAGGCACTTTGCTTGCCCCTCTCATATACCCGACGCGCCGTTCGCTGTTGCCGAAGCTGGGCGGAAAATGGCACACCCCGTTCACATTCGTCGGACGATACGCTCTCTATTTTTACCTCGGGCACATCCTCGTCCTCGCAGGGATTTTAGAACTCGTCACGCTTGTCTTGACAGGCAGTTTCGGCATGTAAAAAGCCACATGATATCCGTGTGGCTCTTTTTGTTTTTTTCGGCATTCTAACCGCTTTATTTGTTTGTATAACCCATCAAAGAAATCTTGATTTTTTTGTCGTTAGAGGTCTTGTTGTAGTTCATTTGTTTCATGATACGGCGAGTCAAACGGTCGGCTGCGACGATGCCCTTTATATTGTACGGCTTTTCCGCGTCGGAAATTATGCTGACGTCACCCGTATGCACGAGGCGTTGCAACAGGCGTTGCCTGCTCTCGACGATTCTTATCTCGGAGAGCGGAATGATGGCGTTTTGCACGTCGAATACGCCGTATCTCACGACGACTTTGTCCTCGGTCAGTATAAGTTCTTTGCTATACAGCGATATCGCCTGCAATATGACGAGCAAAAGCACGAACCCGGCACAGCCGAGTATCGCCCATTTGAGTCCGACAAAATATTTCTCCTCGGCAATAGCCCAACCGAACTTTTCGTTTGCAAAATTTATAAGTTGCGAGCCGAATATCCAAAGAACCGCAATAATTCCGCCAAGCACGAGAGCGATGATAAGTTGTCTCGCAAACACCCAAGACGAAAACTTGGCTTTTGCGACGATACGTTCGGATTTAGAATACTTTCTTTCCAGCGTTTTCATAAAACTCCTTCTCCCTATTTAAGGCATTTAGGGAATTCCGCGATTCTGAGCAGCGTACACCCGACGGGAATATACGCGCGTTCAAGGCTCTCCTCCGAATAATCGGGTTTTTTCGGTATTTCGGCAAAGCCGTTCACGTCGTAGTCCCAGTTGGCGATGTTCTTTGACCGTATGAGCAACTCGAACGGTGGCACGTCAAACGAAAACGGACGCTCGCCTATTTCGTGTACTACGGTGCGCTCGGGCTCGAACAAAGTTCTCACTCCTCCGCTCGCCTTTCTTGCGAGTATCGGCGACACCGAAAAGCGTTTTACAAAGTTGATATAGAACACTCTCCTGTCCTCCGCGCTGACCTTTATGTCGGCGGGGACTTTTTCGCTCATGAGGAGATTGCCCTTGTAGAGACTCACACAGCCTCTTCTCGTCTCCTCGGCGACGAGAGGAATGTCCATCTTTATCATGAACGTACTGCCCGTTTTCAGCACGCATTTTACGGAAATTTGCTTTGTTCCGCTCGCGACGACCTGTCCTCCCGAAATGAGTTGTATCGTTGTGTGTTTCGGCGCGCGGAAGTTGATTTTGACTTCGGGTTCTCCGTCAACGTTGTCGACTCTGAACGCGACGGTGTTCCTGAACGGGTAGCCCGTGCGTTCCGTCACCGTCATGTGACAGCCCGCCACGCGAATGTCCATCTTGCACGGAGTGTAGGTGAGGAAGTTGATTTCTTCGTTTTTTATCATGCACGCCGTTTGCAAATAGAGCGGATATGCCGACAGCACCGCAACGGAGCCTCTCGTGAGTTTTTTCGTGTAGAAGGCGTTGTCTTCTTCGGCATACGGCAACTTGCGCTGTACGGACGCCTCAATTTGGTTGACGAGCACGAGGTCTTGAACAGCCGAGCAGTCGTCGAAGGTCGCGGACGGTATCACGTTGAAGACTATGCGTTCAAGAAGGTCCATAAGCGCATAATCCCCCGTCTCTTTCACGACTTCGACAAGAGATTCTATCATTTCCACCGCGGCAAGCACGTCGACAGCGTCCGTGGCGGACGCCGCTCCGAGTCTCGGCGAGCAAGCGAACATACCCATCGCCGTACCGTGGTAGCGCGTGAGCGAGGACACGAGTTTTAAAGACAGGTGCTTGAGTTCGTCATCGCCGATAAATCTACCGTAGACGGCGGGATATTTGACTGCCTTTGCAAGATTTACGCCGTCCGTCTCGACAAGCACTTGGTGTGCCTTTTTGCGCCACTCCTTGTCAACCAAATCATGGTCGAAAGGCTTGAGTTTTGCCGCAAGTTTGTACGGCTCGTATGCGGCGACTTTTTTGAGAGTCCGCTTTGCCGCGCTCGGTCTCACGTACTTATAGTACGAACTCTTGTATGGGAACTTTGCGGAAAGTTTGAACCAGTCGTTTGACGTATCGCGAAGTCTCTCCCCGAGGTCTTGCAACCATTCGAGGTCGGTCTCGCGGTAGAGTGCCTCTATTGCTGGAATTTCTTCGAGCAAGCGCGCGCGGGAGTCAAACCAACACGGAGACACCGCATAGGTGTTGAATTGGTTTTTGAAAAACTTTTTGAGGAAAGGAAGAATCCTTTCGTCTCCCGTATATTCGTGATAGGTGACGAGCGCCTTTATAGCTTCTATCTTCGGAGTGAGCGATCTCGTCTCTTTCGGGCCGAAATCTCCGCCTTCGTTTGCGGAATTAAAAATCGGCGTGAGCAGGCTGTACGCTTTGTCTTTAAGATTCTTGTCGTCGAGTGCGGCGGCAAGCAGGACGAGCCCGCGCACGTACCTTGGCAAAAATTCTCCGTTCAGCCACTCGCCCGATTTGACAAGACCGGAAAGCGCGCCGAGTCTCTTTTGAAGCGAATACATCGACTGTATCTCCTTTTCGATCCAGCCCTCGGGACGAATTGCGCCAAGAGGCAGTTTTTTCAAGTTTTTGTCAACCGATTTTGCCAATTTTTCACCTGTCTTAATTTGTTGTTTCTTTTTGTTTTATTTGCAAAACAAAGATTTTACACGCACGATTTTGCAAGATAAAGTGCTTGTTGTGCGATTTTATTTGTATCGTTTTTCTTTGCGCATGTCGCCTACGGTCTTTTTTTGCATCTCGCCGGCTTTGAAGTTCGTGACTCTTACGCTATAGTTTTTCGCGATATGTCTGCGCGATATATACTCCGCGAGCGACACGAGGCTGATGACGAGTTTTACAACGCCGACTATTGCGTTGCCGACAAAGATAAAACCGCGTTTGAAGTCAAACTTCTCCCCGCTTTCCCAAATACCCACCATGGTGATCGCGGTGAGCACCAAAAACGCGAGATTTGTGAGCGCCTTAAAAATCTTTATCGCCTTGCCGTACGCCTTCATGCTCGCACTGCTTTCCGGGTGCTTGTATATGACGGCGCAAAGAATGATAAACGCAAACACGTACGCGATGAGCAAAGCGAGAATGACGTAGGATATCGTCCCCTCAACCCAGTTTTTCGCAAGCAATACGGACGTCGTGATTATTGCAAACACCGTGGATATAATCGTCCAAACAATGTCAAAGCGTCGCAGGTGTTTGTCCTTTTTTGCGAACTCCCTTTCGACCTGCGCCCGTGCGTTCATAATTTCGTCCTCGGTATACTTTGCCGAAAGCGCACTGCTCTCGTGCACCCTATACGAAGACGGCGAAAACTTGGCCTTTTTGCTCATAGGTGTTGTGTTTCTCTCTTATGCTACTGGCTATCGCTGTGAAACCTTAATGAAGTTACCTTTCTCCTTCGTATGGGCTGACGTCGTTCAACCCTAAATGCAACACCCCTTCCTGCTCCGCCAGTTTTCCCCACCGCGGAACCTATCGAACACAAGTCCCAATGCTCTAAGGAACAAACAGGACTGGTCGCATTGGGACGTTGCTATCCTCTGCAAGAGTGTATTACTCGCTCCGGGGACACCAAGTCGGCGCTCTAAAATCAGGTTTCCTCTATTCTTTGCCACTTCGCCTTTGGGACGCTCCGCAACAGAATGTCCCAAAGTCTCGTACTGAGTGCAGACCGAGGCACTCCAGGGACTCCGCCTTG
>ONYW01000011.1 GCA_900322215.1 uncultured Eubacteriales bacterium
TTAAATATTGTAATATTTAATATTGAGAAAAATGCTGTATTTTGTCGAAAATATATGCTAAAATGATATATATAAAACGGCGAAAGCCAATTTTTTTTGTCTCACGACTTGTGTGACTCAAAAACTTGTTAAGGAGAAAATTTATGACAAAAGTGACGGTCTGTATCGGTAGTTCCTGCCACATCAGAGGCTCAAAAGAAGTAGCCGACAAGTTCCTCGCGCTCGTAAAGGAGCACGGACTTGAAAACGAAGTCGAAGTCGCAGGCACTTTCTGCCTGGGAAATTGCAGAAACGGCGTCAGCGTCTCTGTTGACGACGAGATTCTTGCCACAACTCCGGAGGACGCAGAGGCGTTTTTCAACGAGAAAATTTTGTCAAAGGTGAGAAAATGATTGTAGTTGAGATTTGTGTCGGCAGTTCCTGCCACTTGAAAGGCTCGGAAGATATTGTCGGGCTTTTTGACTCCAAAATCAAGGAATCCGCGCTCGAAGACGAGATAGTGCTCGTCGGCAGTTTTTGCAAGGGCGAGTGCAACAGGGTCGGCGTGACCGTGACGGTCGACGACAAGGTGTACCCAGGCGTCACAAAGGAAGGGTTTTCTGACTTTTGGACAAATACCGTACTCCCAAGTATGGAGCAAAAGAGAGGTCTTGCATAATGGAATTTTTGACGCTTAAAAAATCGAATTGCAAAAACTGTTATAAGTGTATCAGGCATTGCCCCGTAAAGTCCATTCGCTTTTCCGGCAACCAAGCGCACATTATAGGCAACGAGTGCATACTCTGCGGTCATTGTTTTGTCGTATGTCCGCAAAATGCCAAGGAAATCACGAGCGAGATCGAAAAGGTGAGAGTGCTCATTCAGTCGGGCGATCCTGTCTACGTCAGCCTCGCGCCGTCCTTTGCCGCCAACTATGAGGGCATAGGCATAAACGGCATGAGAAAGGCGCTTAAAGACCTCGGCTTTTTTGACGTGCAGGAGACGGCTATCGGCGCAAACATCGTCAAGACGGAGTATGACAGACTTCTCAGTGAGGACACGAGAGATATAATCATCTCTTCCTGCTGTCACTCAATAAATCTTCTAATTCAAAAGTATTTTCCAAAGGAACTTCCGTATCTTGCGGACGTGCTCTCCCCGATGCAGGCGCACGCGCAAAAGATAAAGAAGGAAGACATGAATGCAAAGGTAGTCTTTATTGGGCCATGCGTGGCAAAGAAGGACGAAGCGGACTACTACAAGGGCTACGTTGATGCAGTCCTCACTTTTGAGGAGCTTTCCGAGATGCTCAAAGCAAAGGGCGTTGTTCTCGAGCCAGATATGGACGAGACGGAAAACAGTCGTGCGAGATTCTTCCCGACGACGGGCGGAATTTTGAAGACGATGGCAAAGGAAAACCCGAAGTATTCATATATGGCACTTGACGGGGTGGAGAATTGTATAGCCGCGCTCAAAGATATAGAGAGCGGACTCATTCACAACTGCTTTATCGAGATGTCCGCTTGCGTGGGTAGCTGCGTGGGCGGTCCTGTCATGGAAAAATATCACCGCGCACCTGTCAAAGACTATGTGGCTATCGCAAAATATGCGGGCAAAAAGGATTTCGACGTGGCGCAACCGGAGGCGGCGGACGTGAGGAAGCACTTCGCGCCTATTCCAAAGAAGAACCTCATGCCGGCGGAGTATGAAATCAAGAATATTCTCCGCGAAATGGGCAAGGAAAGCCCGGAGGACGAGCTCAACTGCGGTTCTTGCGGCTACGACACTTGCCGCGAAAAGGCAATAGCGATCCTGCAAGGCAAGGCGGAGATCTCCATGTGTCTGCCATACCTCAAAGACAAAGCGGAGAGTTTTTCCGACTGCATTTCCACAAACACGCCGAACGGTATCGTCGTCATCAACGACAGATTTGAAGTGCAACAGATAAACCCTGCGGCAAGAAGAATACTGAATGTTCGTTCAATCGGCGACGTCATCGGTTCTCCCGTCATTCGCATACTCGATCCAAAGCCGTTTATGCAGGTGTTCGAGACAAAGCGCGCCCAAAGAGACAAGAGACTCTACCTTGCAGAGTACGGCAAATACGTCGAGCAGACGATAGTCTATGACAACACGTACCATTTGCTTATCTGCATTCTCCGTGACGTTACGGACGAGGAGACGGCTCGCCAGACAAAGGACGAATTAAGCAAACAGACGGTTGAAATTGCGGACAAGGTCGTCGACAAGCAGATGCGCATAGTGCAAGAGATAGCCTCTCTCCTCGGCGAGACGGCGGCGGAAACGAAGATCGCACTTACAAAACTCAAGGAGTCTATAAAAGATGAATGATCTCTGCGTTGACATCGGCTACAAGAGCATAAATCACGAGGGTGAGCAACTCTGCGGAGACCACGTCGAAGTCGTAAAGCAAGACGACAATTCCGTCGTAGTAGTTTTGGCGGACGGGCTTGGAAGCGGAGTTAAAGCGAGCATACTTTCCACTCTCACCTCAAAGATCATCTCCACAATGATGGCGGCGGGCTTGTCGCTTGAAGACTGCGTAGAGACGATCGCGGCGACGCTTCCTATCTGTTCTGTCAGGGGCGTGGCATACTCGACGTTTACTATCATTCACATCGTGGACAACAAGGAAGCGGAGATCATCCAGTATGACAATCCGCTCGTGATAATGCTCCGAAACGACCAAAACTTCGACTATCCGAAGATGGAGATGACGATAGGCGGCAAGAAGATATACAAATCCGTCGTACAGCTTCAAGAGGGCGACCTGTTTGTTGCTATGAGCGACGGCTGTCCGCACGCTGGGCTGGGGCTTCAATACAACTTCGGTTGGAAGAGGGAAGACATCATATCTTTCCTTGAAAGCATCTCGTTTGTCGGCTACACGGCAAAGACGTACTCGACTATCCTTGTGGACGAGTGCGACAAACTGTACGGTCACAAACCGGGCGACGACGCGACGGCGTGCGTAATAAAAGTTAAACAGCGCGTTCCAATGAACATATTGTTCGGGCCTCCCGAACACAGGGACGACGCGAACAGAATGATGGCTTTGTTCTTCTCAAAGGAAGGAAAGCATATAGTCTGCGGTGGCACGACATCGTCCATCGCGGCGAAATACCTTGGCAAGCCTGTGCGCGCGAGCTTGTCGTACGTCGCAAGCGACGTTCCGCCGATTGCGGAAATCGAGGGCGTCGATCTTGTGACGGAAGGTGTTATCACCGTCAACAAAGTGCTCAAATATGCAAAGGACGCACTCGGTGAAAACAAGTATTATGAAGAGTGGAGTATGGGCAGAGACGGCGCGTGTCTCATCGCAAGGAACCTCTTTGAAGAGGCGACGGACATCAACTTCTATGTTGGCAGGGCAGTCAATCCTGCGCACCAAAATCCGGATCTTCCAATCAACTTTAACATAAAGATGAATCTTGTCGAGGAACTTTCCGCCTGCCTCAAAGAGATGGGCAAGACGATCAAGGTCAGTTATTTCTAAATTGCAGAAAAAGGAGTTTATAGTGAGAAAATTTGATACTAAAGTACAGTATTTGAAATATAAGGTGCTCCGCGAAGTAGCAAGAGAGGCTTGGGCAGACAGGTTGCACGAGACGGCTATCGACATACCGAAGATGATAGTGCCGGGCAAGATCCCGACCATGCGTTGTTGCGTGTACAAAGAGCGTGCAATCCTTGCCGAGCGCGTCAAGATAGCGATGGGCGGAGACAAGCAAAACCCGAACGTCATCGAGGTCATCGACATTGCCTGCGACGAGTGTCCTATGGGCGGTTACTCCGTCACGGAGGCGTGCAGAGGGTGCCTCGCGCACAGATGTGAGGACGTGTGCCGTTTTGGCGCAATCACGTTCGATTCAAACCACGTGGCGCACATCGACAAGACAAAGTGCAAAGAGTGCGGTTCTTGCGCAAAGGTGTGCCCGTACAGCGCGATCCACAACTACAAGCGCCCTTGCGAGACGGCTTGCAAAGTCAAGGCGATTTCTATGGGCGAGGAGAAGGAAGCAAAGATAGACAACTCAAAGTGCATCGCGTGCGGTGCGTGCGTATACCAATGCCCGTTTGGCGCGATCACGGACAAATCCTTTATACTTGACGCAATCAAACTTTTGAAGAACAGCGATAACAACAAGAACTACAAGGTGTTCGCAGTCGTTGCGCCGTCTATTTCAAGTCAATTCTCGTATGCAAAACTCGGGCAAGTGATAAAGGGACTCAAAGAACTCGGCTTTTTCACGGTCGTAGAGGCGGCACTCGGCGCGGATATGGTGGCGTATGCGGAGTCGAAAGAGCTTGCAGAGAAAGGCTTCCTTACAAGCTCCTGCTGTCCTGCGTTTGTGGACTTTGTAGAGAAGAACTTCCCGCAGTTTAAGGAGCATATCTCGCACAACCTCTCGCCGATGGCGACTATTGCGAAGTATATCAAGGAACACGAAGAGCCATGCAAAGTGGTGTTTATAGGGCCTTGCACGGCGAAGAAAGCCGAGGTGCAAAAGGAGAGCGTAAAGCCGTGGGTTGACGTGGCTATGACGTTTGAGGAGTTGCAGGCGCTGTTTGACAGCAGAGACATAGACATCACGACGCTTGACGAGGACGTACTTGACAACGCCTCCTACTTTGGCAGAATCTTCGCACGCAGCGGAGGACTTTCCGACGCGGTGGCGCAGGGGCTGAAAGAGCATGACATCACGGACTTCGAACTCAAAGCGTACCCATGCGACGGCATAGAGGCGTGCAAACTTGCGCTACTTCAAAAGAAGGGCGGAAAACTTGACGCGAACTTCATCGAGGGTATGGCGTGCGTCGGCGGTTGTATCGGTGGTGCAGGGTGCTTGACGCACGGAGAAAAGAACAAAGCGGAAGTCGACAAATACGGTATGCAAGCATACGAAAAGACGATTTCCTCCGCAATCTCGATGCTCAAATAAAAGCGCGAAAGAGACAACAAACAAGCGGTTAGAACAACAAAAGAGCAAGGTTTGCGCCTTGCTCTTTTTGTATAGTTTTTGGTTTGTGTTATTCTTCTTTTTGCTCTTCGGAATCTGCTTGAGAATCTTCGTCGGCGGTCGCACCGTCTTCTTCCGATTCAGCTTGAGCGGAGTCGTCAGCAACATCTTCGCTAGCGGTCGCACCGCTTTCTTTGGAGAATTTGTCGAAAGCGGATTCCTTTTCGACTGCGGCGAGGAACTCCTTGTCGCTGTCCTTTGCGATGATCTTCATAATCTTCTTTTCGCGATAGAAGAAGAGGATGATCGCGCCGAGCACGCAGAAGACGATAGCGACGATGGCGACGATACCGAGTCCGAGCGGATTTGCGGTGATGTCGTTGGCCGTCTTATCTTGTGTAGCCGAGCCGATGATAGCAAGGGAAGTGAACGCGAGCATTGCGATGGACTGACCGAGTTTCATAGAGAAAGTACGCGCTGCAAAGAACATACCCTCGCGGTTTTCGCCTGTGGTCATTGCTTCCGCTTCCGCGACGTCTGCGACGATGGATTGCGGAATAATGCCGAGCAGAGCCATCGGGAACGCCGCGATTATGCAAATAGCAAAGCCGAGGACGTAGCCGAGTGCAGGAATACTCGCGATGCCGGGGATATTCGTAAGCCCTGCGACGACGTATGCGATGGAGAGCCCGAAGAAGCCTATGATGACGAGGTTCTTTTTGCCGAACTTCTTGACGAGTTTTGTGACAAACGGGTACATAGCGGCGGAGAGAACGGTCATAACGCCCATGAGCACCATAACCATAAGTTCAGGGAGTTGCATGGAGACTTTGACGAAGAACGGGAGACCTGTTTGGAAGAGGGTAAGACCTATCCAATACATGATATCCGAGCCGACGAAGATTCTGAAATCCTTGTTTTTGAAAGTGGAAGCAAGGGATTTGAACATATTGCTCTTTGACGGCTCCGCGTCGACGAATTCCTTTTCTTTCAAGAGGAAGGTCGGGAGAAGCATGCAAACGAGAGCGATAACTGCAAGCACGATAAAGACGATACGATATGACCAAGAGAAGCCGACCGCTCCGCGCAAGAAACCTGCGAAGAGGAACGGCGTGTATGCAAGAAGCGTACCGACGAAGAACGTGAGCGAGATAGCGGTTGAGATCGCCATTCTGTCCTCTTGCGTCTTGCCGAATTCGCTGATAAGCGCGTTGTACGGCGTGCAGTACATTGTCATGAAGAGGTAGAACAGGATGACAAAGACGGAGATCCAAGCGATGTTGATGCCGGAAATCTCGTTGACAGGCGCGCAAAACAAAAGCACGGTGATGACCGCAAACGGAACAGCCGACCATTGCATGAACGGAATACGACGTCCGCGTTTTGACTTGCATCTGTCGGAGAGCGACGCGATAAGCGGGTCGGTGACGGCGTCAAACAGACGACTGATAGCGGTGATAAGACCGAGTATCGTCAAGAAACCGCCGATGATGAGTCCCGGCCAAATGAATTGGGTTGCGCCGAGTTCGATGTCTCCCTTTGTCGGGAGGTAGAACGTGACAAGCCACGTGTTGACGATACCGCCTAGTATCGACCAACCGAGTTGTCCGATAGCGAATATCCAAATTTGCTTTTTGGACAGACGCTTACCAATAGGTTTTTCAATAGTGTTTTCCACAATTTTCCCTGAATACTGCGTCTAAAACAGCAATCTCTCCTTATTTTTTTGTGATTTGCGTTAGACTCGCAAGCGCGCCTATTTGCGCACAAACGCCATTATATCATAAACGGCTGCGCATTTCAACAACAAAAGGCGATTAAGTGTATAAAAAAGATCATGCTCTGCATGATATTTTGAAATTTGAGTTTTACAAACCTATATAAATGTATTATAATATCAGTATCAAACCTTTAAACCTTTATGGTAAGGGAGGTATCATATGAAAAAAACGAATAGTCTAAGAATTGTCGCCATCATTTTGGTGCTGGTTTTCAGCCTATCCGTCTGCCTTGTTTCGCTTTCGGCTTGCAACAAGAGGGGAGTGACCACGATAGAAGAACGTGAAACACCTGTGTTCAACTTCGTCAAAGCGGAATATGCAAGCGGACAAAACAATCCGACGTTTGCGATCAATTTCAAGAGTCTGACAATCGTTGACAAGACAAAGATCGGATTTGACGATGCTTTTGCAGATCTTGATCTTGCGAGCGTTTCAACAGAGGGCGGATCCATCTCAATCTCCACGTCGGGCTGCATTGCCAACTTCCAAAAGGGCGCACTTGTCATCAGAAACGGCTTCTTCAAAGAGATTACAAAAGACGTAGCGTTCAACGTTGACGTCAAAACTGCCGCCAACTATATTGACCAATCGAGTTTTGCGTTTGAGAACGGCACTTTGTCTTTCACAATTCTGCTCGAGCATCCTGCAAAGGACAACATTGAGTCAAGCGATTTGCAGATTGTCGGTGCGACAGGCGCTCAAATCGCAGTAGTTGCACTCGGCGCAGACAAGAAGAGCCTTGCGGTTGCCGCTTCGTTTGAGAACAGCGGACTTGATTTGAACGGTGCATTGACACTTCTCAATCAATCAAAAATCAGAATCGCAGGCGCTGCCGTCAATCAACCTGCAGCCATTGACGTATTGTTCAACGTCAACCGTCCGAAAGTGGTTGTTTATCCGACACTTGAAAATATGAAGTTGACGCTTGATGCGAGATTGAACAACTGCACGGCGGACAATTTGCTTCAAGAGGACATCAGCTTTGAGAATACAAACCTCGTGTTTGAAGGCGAGAACGCCAATGCGACTTTGGATTCTTGCGTGATGAGTGATCACGGTTTCACATTGAATATCACGCTCTTAGATCGGAATCTCTCCAATTATAGCGGCAACATTTCAATAGGCGGTGACAAATTGAGGTCACTTTGGGGCGAAACGCACAATATCAAAGGACGTTTCGCATTCGCCTTGCCTTCTTATACGTTGACACCGAATATGGGCGAAGATTTTGAAGAGAAAGTGCTTGCAAATCCTGTCACTTTTGACGACGTTTCCAACGTTATACTCTTCGCGGCATATGCGACGCAACTCGGTGTGAGCATCTATTCCGGTGATCCAACCAAGATCGTTTCGTCAATCATATCCTTGCTTAAATTTTTCGGCGTCACAGGTTCAAGCGGAGAACCGACGATTGCAGACGTTCTTGCAAAACTTGAAATAATGGATCACAAACTTGACGACATCAATCACAAGATTGATTCTTTGAGCGACCAGATTGCAAAGGGTGATGCGGCGACAGCGCTCGGCATTGACAAAATTCTCTACAATCAGTATCAATCCAACTGGGACGTCTTTATGACCAACTATGTTGAAAAGATGGAAGATATTTTGAGATCATACCAAGTGAATTATCGCACGGAACTTATCAATCTCATCTCGACAGGCAGTTCACTCGACCTTGAAATCTGCTTCGTCAACGGCAAGGATGCCGACGGACACGATGCAAAGGTTGTTGCGATTGAAAGCCCAAGAATGCCGGGTTATTCACTCGATGGCGACGAAATCATCGATAGATGCAACATCTCGATCCCTGCAAGTTATTTGGCAAATTGCAAAGCATCAGCGGCTCACGGATACAACGAAAGTTTCGATAAGGCTCTCAAAACCGCGCTTGCAAACTATCTCAAAGACAATCCAAACGACAAGTTGGACGCAGATGCAATCTACAACACAATACTCAGCCTTGTTCAGTTTGACGTTATAACAACAGAAGACACGCTCGCATTCTACAACTTGTTTGTAAACTTTGCAAACGGTATAAGCAGTGGAATGATGAACTATTTCAATATGCTCGAATGCTTCTACAACTTCCAAACGGAAGCAGAAAGCTCATACTTGACTATCAGAGCCAATATGAAGCTTTTGCTCATCAAGTATGCGGGCTTTGTGAGTTTGTTCGCTGATTATGCAGGCGTAAGCGGCATTGACAGATCTCAGCTCAAAACGACCTATCAAAAAGCAGAAACGTTCTTGCAAGATCACACTCATATGAGAGAAGTCGATGCAGGTAGCAACTATTCATATGTGCTCAACATGCCGACACACTCTGTCTATGTCAGAGCGACGTTTGACAAGGGCTACAACAATCCGGGCAATCATTGTTCGTTCTTCTATCACTACAGATTCTACGATTATTCCGCAGGTACGTCAGACTCAACGAGAAAAGAAATCGACTATATCAACAACTCAAACATTCTTGACAAGACGGATCTTTTGAAGATTCAGGGAAGATACAACAACTTGAGGAGTTATGGCATCGTCGAAGCTGACAAGACTTTCAAAGCATATTTGGCGGACAGCGGTGTTTACAACAAGTCGTTTGATGATTATTATGCCGACGCAAAGATCCGCAACGTTGGCGAAGCATTGCCGGAGACTTTCCAGATTTTGGCGGGCTATGATGGAGTCAGCGGCTTGACTTCTGAGAGTTTTGGCACATGTTGCACCAGCAACGGTTCTGGAAACTATTACTTTGTAGACGGCTATTATGCCTACAAGGGCTCGAAGGAATCGGATTGCTGGAGTGGTTCGGAGGCAAAGGGTACAATAATCGACTTTGAATCACTCTCAACCACCACGACAGTCATCAACCGTATCGCAAGATACGACGAATCGCATTGGTATTGGAGCACGGACGAACATCACGCATTTGAAATGTACAGATATGGCTTCTACGGAGTCGTCTTTGTCAGAGGCTGACGTCCACAATTCTTTAAAACCCAAAACACAAACAGCATCCGCAATGGTGCTGTTTTTTTGTTTTCTGCGCTTTTTTCGCTTGTTGCCTTTTGTGGTGGAGATGAGGGGCGCGATTTGTTGAGACTTGCCAATCAATGTCGATGATATATCGCCATGCGATATGATATACGCACTTCGTTTGTGTATGATATAATATCCGTTCTTCCTCAATATGCCGCAGGCATATATCATCCGCTACTGCGGATATCATACCGCAGGTATATCACCCGTTCGAAGAACGGATATCATTGAAAAGAGCATTTCAACCGAAATGCACTTTTCATTGTTGAGGGCAGTGCGCCGTTTCGGGCGCCACCCCTGCCTACCGGCGGTTCTCTCACCGCAAGCAAAACAAGTCTCACTCGCTGTAGCGAGTGCTTTTGCATCGTTTGGTATCGGTATGCCACAAGTGCCAACCAATGCAAAACCCCACCTCAAAATGAGGCGGGGTTCGACTTGTTTTCTTTTGGTGGAGATGCGGGGCGCGACGCGTTAAGCGGACAATCCAGTGAATTGTCCGTAGCCAAAGCGAACGAGGCGGATGCCCTCGGCAACGCCGAAGTCGGAGGCGGACCCCGAGAAGGGGTTCACACGGCGGAGCCGTGCCACAACTGAGTTGTGGGACTCCTCTCACTTAAACACAAAAAATACCGTACATTTAGTACGGTATTTTGTGGTGGAGATGAGGGGAGTCGAACCCCTTACCTTTTGAATGCCATTCAAACGCTCTACCAGATGAGCTACACCCCCACGGCTTGATTATTATATCATATTATTTTCAAATTGCAAGCAAAATGGACAAATTATGTTTTCAAAACGGCGAAAGAGCGCGGTTGAGTCATACAACAGGTGGCAGTAGAACATTAAAAATCGTTTATATTTGTTGATAGAGGGAAGAAAAAATGATATAATTCCTCGTATATCAATATAAATTGCAAATAGGAGGAGTGATATGAAAAAACTCATAATATTTGTTTTGGCAGTGCTTTGCGTATTCTCGCTTGCGGCATGCAACAAGAACGACAGGCAAAGTCTTGACTACAAAGAGATTACCGCCGACGAAATCGCGGCATACGACAACTACAAGATAACGATGAACATAAAACAGTCGAGTCAAGGGATGAGAGATATTTCTTTGTATTGCGGCAAGTCGATTGAAAAGGAGTTGAACGCGTCGAGCACGACCGAAATGTTTGCTTCAAACTATAAAGACAAACAAAACATGCTTGCAAAATCGAACGAAATGGGCATCAATATGTGCGACACGTTCGATCTTGCCGAATTTTTGGAGACGTCGGGATACACGCTCGACGCTTTCAAGGAGCGCGCGGAAGCGATGGTGAAGTCCGCAAAAGACCCGAAAGCCGTCGTTATCGACGAGGCAAACGGCAGGGTGTCGTTCAACGTGAACATGTCCGAATTACTTGGCAATTCCGACGCATATACGATTTATGACGCTGACCTCAAACAATACAAAGTTTTGAACGTTACGGACGGCAAAATCACAAGCGGAAAATATCAAAACAGGGTGACGGACGACGGACTTTTCGGAGACGTGGATTTGCTAAGCATGAAGCCTCTTCTTGCCGAAGTGATCTCAAAGGGTACGTTTGACAATGGAGTCTATACGTATATTCCGACGGGTAAAGACGCTGAGGGCGGAAAAATCGTGCTTGACATCGAAGAGGTAACAAGCCTCACCTTGTCAACAGTCGGCGGCAATGTAAAATTTGGTCTTATAGGCAAAAGCGCATAAGGCTCCGTTGAAATTTCCGTCGAACTTTCCGACATAAACAAAACGTCGTTTGACGTTCCGAAGGGCGAAGTGCCATGCGTGAGCGAGCACAAATACACAAAGATGCAAGCCTTTGAAACAGGGCATAGAAAAGTTTGCTACGAGTGCGGAAAGTGCATGGATTTGACTGTAAAAGAGCACAATATCGACGACGAAACAAAGATTTGCCTCGATTGCCACAACATACGCGAGTTTGACGAATACGCTCCCGACTTCATGTACAGCAATAGTCTCAATCACGCTTTGCTCGATTTGTATTCGCCTGCGGGTTCCGACATGGTCTATGCGAATAGCAACATGAACTTGTATTACAAGTACAATTACAGCGAGACAAAGCCGAACGGTCTCTATGCGCATTATTACTATGATGACGGCATCTTGATCCTTACGGAACTCGGCGAAGAAAAGAAGCCGTCCGAAGACTATTGCTTCACGACTCAAAAGATAGACTATACGCTTTTAAGCGTAAAACTTACGCTTACCGACGAACAAAAGGAGGCCGTTAAGACAAAGGATCAAACGGCAGCGGAAATATTTGAACAAGCGCTCGATCTCCCCGATACAGCCGAGGAGATAAAGGCAAAATATACGGACGTCATCAAGGCGTTTACGGCGTACTCCGTCTATGAATCTCACGACTACGCAACGACGACCGAAACAAACGGTTGCGCCGAGATTTCCGTCGCCATTTGCAAAAAATGCGGAAAAGTCGTAAGATTCGACATAGAATATCACCACGACAAGCCTGTCACGTATATTGACAAGCCGGCTTGGGGAACGGACGGGAGCGTCTATTTCACGCTCGGCGAATGCACAAAGTGCCACGAGCCTGCTGACGGGTATATCTATGAGATAGAAGCAAACAGACTAAAAGATCACGCAGGCAAGTGGTCGCGCGCAATCTACTATAAAGCGGACGGCACAAGAGTCGGTTCGGTGTATATGCCGACTCCGCACAAAGTGTCCGACGGCGTTTGCGAAATGTGTGGAAAGCACAATCTTGTCGTCGGCAACGTGTCCGTGTTCGTTGACAAGTCAACCTGGAACGTTGATATAGTCGGAGGGTATGACCGCTCGAACTATGTCGGAGCCGAAGACGAATATACGGTCTACGAATACTCGCGCGGGGAAGAAGCGATTTGCAAAGTCGGCTACAAGTATTCGAGCGACAACACAAAAATCGATTGGATACTGATAGTCGGCGAGGAATCGGCGACGACAACGGTTGACGCCAACTGACAAACGATGCAAAAAGAAAACGGGCTCGTTTCGAGTCCGTTTTTTATTGCCTTAATCGCGGTTAGAAGAGCCTGCTTGTTTCCTTGACGAAATCGGTTTCAAGCGCGTCTTTGACGTTGTCGTACTTTGTGTTGAGGAAGAGGATTTCCGCGCACTTCTTCGGCCCTATATAGTCGCGCATTATGATGTTGACTTGGTTGTTTTCCGTGTCAAAGTTTTTGATATACTCGCTCATGTTCTCGTTATGAAGCGCTTCGAGAGCCTTCGGTCCTATGACAAAGATTGGATCGGTGAGCTGTCCTTGAAGGACGAAGAGTCCGAGAGGCTTTTCCTTGTGCATGGCAAGGTAAGTCGGAAGTCCCTTTTTGATGTAGGAAGCGGAGGCGAGAGTGTTGTATTTTCTTGAATAGAAAGAGCGGAGAACCGCGTCCTCGCGTCTACCGTCGTTGTGGTCCCTGAGGAAGAGATAGTCGCCGTTTGCGACGGTCTCGGGATCTCCCCAAAACACAAGGCATTTTCCTCTCACGTCCGCAACCGTCAAATTGTCGACAAAAGCCATATCGGCACTTGAAGTGGTGTTTTTGACTATTTTATCCCCGAGTTTTGAAGAAAGAATGTTTATCACGTCGTTTTGGCTGTCGCCCTTGAACTTTTGCATATCAAGCACCAAAAACTCGCTCGGATGGGCGTCAAGGAACGCCTTTATTTCCTCAACGATAGGCAAGAATTTACTGCCTTTTATCGGGCCGTGGAAGATATAATAGTCGTCGCCCTTTTTCCATACGCGCAAATCGAGATAGCGTGAACCGCAGGCGAGTTGTTCTCCTATCGTGCGGTTTTGAGTCTCCGCCATCCAGTTCATATCCTTCGTCGCCGCGTCGTGCGATCCGGGGATGACGACGTTCTTGATTTTTACGTCATCCTTTATATAGCTCATCCATTCCGAGAGGAAGGGAGTCGCCTCCGTGTTGTCCAATGCCTTTTTTGCGTTCAGTCCGAGTCCTAAGCCGATTGCGATGACAGCAACGAGCACGCAGGATACGACGATAATCGCGATTTTGCCTCCGAGTTTCATATTTTCACCCTTTCTCCGCAAAGATATGCGGAGTTTGTCGTTTGTTATTCTCATTCTAATATGTTTTTGCCTGTTTGTAAAGGTGCAAACTTGAAATGTGCTTGCAAACGGGTGCGGACGCGGGTATAATCTTTATAGTTTGAATTTCGGAGTCTATATATGAAAAAGATTATTGCAATAAACGGCAGCCCAAGAACAAACTTCAACACGGCAACTCTCATAAAAGACGCGGCTGACGGCGCAAGGCAAGCGGGAGCGGATGTGGAGATATTCGACCTGTACAGGCTCGAAAAATATTCCGGGTGCGTGTCCTGCTTCGGGTGCAAACTTGCTCCAAACAAGGGCAGGTGCGTGATAAAAGACGGACTTGCTCCCGTACTTGAGGCGATACGTTCGGCGGACGGACTGATTTTGGGCTCGCCAAACCATCTCAGCGAAGTTTCGGCAGGTTTTCGCGCACTCTACGAGAGACTAATCTTTCAGTCTTTGACGTACCAAGTGGAGAACAGGTGTTGTAACGAGCACAAAATCCCCGTGCTTTTTATCATGACGAGCAATGCGCCGAAAGAGATATATGAGCGCATGGGCTACGACGAGATGCTGAAACGCTATGAGAACACCTTGACCATGTTCGTCGGTGACACAAAGATATACGTCGCGGACAACACTTTACAGGTGAAAAATTACGACCGCTTCGACTGGACTAAGTTTGACGTCGAGACAAAGAAAAAACGCCATGAAGAAGTCTTTCCGCTCGAAAGGCAAGAGGTTTTCGCCCTCGGTCAAGAGATGGTAGAAAAGCCTTGGTAAAAGTATAGCATTTTGTTTTGCTTCAACGAGAAATAGCACAATTTTGTGCTATTTTGTTTTTGCAAATAAATATCTTGCGCTAAGACTTGTTTGATGATATTATTTATATAACGAAATAGTCGCAGGAGCTTGCGACACAAGGTGTATTATGGACAAAAATACAACGAAAATCGCAGTTATAGGCATGGGGCAGGGCGGTATGGTCGCCGCAATAAAACTCGCGAGCGCGGGCGCAAAAGTCACGATTTTTGAGAAAAATCCCGAAGGGGAAGTGGGCTACACCTGGCGTGACGACATCACGGCGAGCGTCTTTGACGGCTGCGGACTTCCGCGCCCGAATATGGACGTGTATATTCAAAAGACAAACTGGCTCTTCGTATCTCCCGACGAGAAGGGTGCGCTTCGCGTGCCGCCTCTCCGTCCGTTTGTCGAGATTTCTCCGAACAGGCGCAAACTCACGGAGTATTTTGCCGATTTGGCGAAGAGCGCGGGTGCGGAGATACGCTACGGCGTGAACGTCGACAAACTCGTCGTCGTGGACGATAGAGTGATAGGCATAGAGGTGGACGGAGACTTTGCGAGGTTCGACCTCGTCATCGACGCAAGCGGTATGTACTCAAAACTCCGCGAGCAGTTGCCCGAAAAGTTTTGCGTGCAAAAGACTCCGAGCGAGCAGGACACCATGTATGCCTACCGCGCGTTCTTTGAGAAAAACGAGGGCGAAACCTTCTTCCCGGACGTTGACAACACTATGGTGCTTCGCCACATGGACAAGGACGGCATAGGCTGGGCAAATTTGAACGAGGAGGGCAACGTCGACGTGCTCCTTTGCAATATCGCTCGCCCGCTCACGGACGAAGAGATAGAGGAGAGACTTGCCGACCTCAGGGCCATGAATCCGATTTTGTCGGACAGGAAAATCAGCGAAAAGCGAGTGCCTTTGAGCGTAAGGGCAGGGATAGCAACTCCTGTCGCGGACGGCTACGTCGCACTCGGCGACTCCGCGTTTATGACAATCCCTATCATGGGCAGCGGAATAGAGGCGGGCATGCACGGCGGTGCAATCTTTGCGGACTACGTCATCGCAAAGGATATTCAAAACTTTACCGCATACAACATGTGGCCGTTTTACGTCAAATATTTCAAAAAGTTCGGCGTTGGGTTCGCCTTTCTTGATATCGTCCGCCGTTATGCGCTCCGCTTCAAGGCAAAGTATATCAACTATGCGCTGAGCGGCAAGTTTGTGACAGACGACACCTTGAAATTCATCATGCTTGACGACGAGGACTACCGCAAACCGAAATACAAATTCGGAATGTTCTCGCAGATACTTTGGAAACTCATTTTCCACCCCGGACTCAACTGCGCCGTACTTCGCATGGCAAGCGAGGGCTTGCACGCAATGAACGTGTCCAAGCGCATTCCAAAGGAATATTCGCTCGCGAAAATCGCAAAGTGGAGCAAAAAGTATAACGCGCTTATCGCAAATTGCGAACGCAAAGCCGCAAAGAGAAATAAAAAATAATAAAAAAGGTAAGGCAACTCAATTTGGATGAGATGCAAGAAAGGGTGCTTTGGGCGAAAGCCAAGTGTACTTGGCGTACACGGTGCTTGAGAACAAAGCACGCTGACGACGCAGGTCGCCAAATTGTGTTGCCGTAAAGATATGTATAGAATTGCAAGAGTTGGCCTACATCATTTTGAAGAACCGTGCCTTTCAGGGAATAATGGAAGTGGCACGATTTTCTTTTCCGGCTGTAATCTAAGGTGTTTGTTTTGTCAAAACTACGAGATTTCTCACGAGGGGAAAGGGCTTGAAGTGAGCGAGGAAGAACTCGTCTCTTGCATGCGCTATCTTGAAGATTCGGGCGCGCACAATATAAATCTCGTCACCCCGTCAAACTATACAAATTTGCTCGTATCGACGCTTAAAAAGGCAAAACAAACGGTTAAACTGCCGATTGTGTGGAATAGTAGCGGGTATGAGACGGTTGCAAATCTCAAAAAGTTGGAGGGACTCGTCGACGTTTATTTGCCCGATTTCAAGTATAGCGACGACGCGCTTGCCTGGGAGTATTCGCACGCAAAAGGCTATTTTGACGTCGCAAGAGAGGCGATAGCCGAGATGCGGAGACAACAGCCGCATGACGTCTTTGACAAGGCGGGTATTATGCAAAAGGGCGTGATCGTCCGTCACCTCGTTTTGCCTGCCGCTCTCGAAAATACGAGAGGAGTGTTGAGTGCCATTGCAAGGATAGACAAAGATATGTTCGTCAGCCTTATGGGGCAGTATTTCCCGACGCCTGCCGTGCAGGGCCATAGCGTGCTTTCCCGCAGGCTTACGGAGGAGGAGTACGATGCGGCGACGGAAATGTTTTTTGACGCAGGACTCAAAAACGGCTTCTCGCAAGACCTCGATTCCGCAACCGAGGAGTACGTCCCGAATTTCGACCTCGATGTGCTGAAAAAGATAATCAAAGATAATATGCAATTTGTATTGTAATTCGCATATGTATCTGCTATAATCCCATTGACGGCAGAGGCGCTATATGACGTTCGTCTGTCAGTGTGATATGGGAAGAGAGAGAAAATCAAATTTTGAGCTATTGAGAATTATCTCCATGCTTATGATTGTCATGCATCACCTTGCAGTACACGGCGGAGCCGTAGTCACGGACGCTTCTCCGGCATTCAGTGTGGCAGTCTTGCACTTTTTTGACCTTGGCGGAAAACTTGCCGTCAATGCATTTGTGCTTATTAGCGGGTATTTTCTTGTTAAGTCAAAATTTAAGCCTGAAAAGTTGTTCGCACTTATTGTTGAAATATTTATCTACTCAACAACCATCTATTTTATATTTGTATCACTTGGGAAAGTAAAATTCGAGTGGAAAGCACTAGTGTATTCGTTTTTGCCGCTTAGCACAAACGGGTACTGGTTTATGACTTGCTATGTGCTTATGTATCTTGTTTCTCCGCTTGTAAACATAGTGTTAAGGCATTCGACACAGAAGATGCATATAGCACTCATTCTCATAATGTTTTTTATTTGTTCGATAGTCCCATTGTATTCAGATCATATTCTTTCAGACACGGCTTGGTTTATATTTTTGTATGTAACGGCGGCATATATCGCACTCTATCCACAAGTATTTGAAAAAAAGTGGGTGTTTGTAGTCGCGTCGACCGCACTGTATCTTGTTATTGTGCTTTTCAAACTATTTGTACATGTCAGCCTTGATAAAATGGATAATCCGATTTGCTATTTGTGCTCGGTCAGCATGTTTATTATGTTTAAAAACATGAAAATAAAGTTCAACTCAATCATAAACTTTGTATCGTCCGCCACGCTTGGAGTATACCTTATTCACGACAACAACTATATCCGTCCGTTCATTTGGCACGATGTGTTCAAAATAGGGGAGATGTTCAAGTCGAACGACTTTTGGTGGAAGGCGATTTTTGTTGTGATTATCGTGTTTATTGCCGGCGTTGTCATCGACGTATTAAGAAGATTGATTTTGAAGTTTTTTGACCTGTTTGTCGACTACAATATACTCTCGAAAAAACAGGGGAATTTCTTGCATCTATAATACTGTATATTATATGTTATAGTTTTAATGAATACAGCATTTTGTTGCGCTCAGAATACTTATTGTATTCTACGGAAGAAAATTGTCGAAAACTATTGCTAATTTTCAAATGTTATGGTAGTATAAATCGAAAATTGTGAGCAAAAGTCTCACAGGCAGGACAAAAATATGAAGAATGCTGTTTCTGTAAAGTTTGAAAATCACGCAATAATCGCACAGTACGGTGCGAGCGAGATTTTGTTCTCCATTTCTTGCCAACTTTCAGCATCTAACTTTCTCAATTGAAGAAGTCCCTCTTTGGACTTCTTTTTTTGAGCAAAAAATGCCACAAAAGTCAACAAACAAATTTAAATATATTACATAGGAGTGAAATCGTATGAACAATCAACTTATCTACAACGTTGAAGACAGACCGAAGTTCTCAAAACTCTTGGTCTTCGCGATTCAACAAGTTCTCGCTGTTATGGCGGCAACAATCGCAGTTCCTACAATCATCGGCTTGCCAACGCAAATCCCTGCGGCAATTCTCGGCGCCGGCGTCGGAACGATCGTGTATTTGCTTTTTACAAAATTCAAGAGCCCGGTCATTATTTCGAGTTCGTTTGCATTCCTTGACGCATTGTTTGTCGCGGTCGCGTTCGGATATCTCGGAATCATCGTCGGTGCGATTTTTGCAGGTCTTGTGTATGTTGTCATCGCACTCATCATTCACTTTGCAGGCACGAAATGGGTTTCAAAACTCATGCCTCCCGTCATCATCGGACCGACCGTCGCACTCATCGGTTTGAGCCTTGCGGGTGCTGCAATGGGCGACATCACAACGGCAACGGGTTCCGTGCTCAACCATAGCTACAACTTGGTCGCACTCCTTTGCGGTCTCGTCACGTTCATCACGGTTGTCATCTGCTCTTGCCAAAAGAGATTCAAGAGCATGAAACTCATTCCGTTCATCATCGGTATCGGTGCAGGTTACCTCTGCGCATCTATCTTCTCGGCGTTCGGTTATGGTCTTGACGTTGACTACCTCAAGATAATCAACTGGCAACCGCTCGTTTCCAACTTTGTTGACGCAAACGGCAACTTCACAGGCATCACGGCATTCCTTGACTATCCGCGTTTCGCACTCGTTGAAGGCATCAGAGAAATCGCGGACGGCAGAGTTCTTCTCACGGGCGCAGGCGTCGGTGAAATCGCACTCGCATTCATTCCGATCGCACTCGTCGTCTTTGCGGAGCATATCGCAGACCACAAGAACCTCGGTTCTATCATCAACCGTGACCTCGTCGAAGGCGAGCCCGGTCTTGAAAGAACGCTCCTTGGTGACGGCGTCGGCTCTATCGCAGGTACAGTCTTCGGTATCTGCCCGAACACAACTTACGGCGAGTCCGTCGGTTGCGTCGCTATCACAAAGAACGCGTCTGTCTCCACGATCTTCACGGCGGCTATCATGTGCATCGTGCTCAGCTTCATAAGCCCGATCATGAGACTCCTTCAAACGATTCCGAACTGCGTTATGGGCGGCGTTTGCTTGACGCTCTACGGCTTCATCGCAGTCAGCGGTCTCAAGATGTTCAAAGAAGTTGACCTCAACGAAAACAAGAACCTCTTCACGGTCTCCGCAATCCTCATCGCAGGTATCGGCGGTCTCGCTATCAGAATCCCGTATCACGCGACGGAAGGCGTCGTTGACAAAGTCATCACGATCACATCAATCGCAACCGCACTTGTCCTCGGCATCTGCACATACGCAATCATCAACGCACTCGAAAAGAGAGAAGGCAAAGACGAAGAAGGCGAACCGGAAAGCCTCGTCGTCGGCGCAGTCGCTCCGGACGCAACTTATGAAGTCGGCAAATCCGTCGTCAAAGATGACGCACAAGAAGAGCCTGCGGAAGAAGCTCCGGTCGAAGAATAACAAACAAAAACAAAGCAAAACGGCAAGGGCAGTCTTTGACTGCTCTTGCAATGTATAAGAGGTAATTATGAAAAGCTATCCAAACGTAACAATATTTGATCATCCGCTCATCAGACACAAAGTCGCTATCCTTCGCGACAAGAACACGGGTATGAAAGAGTTTAGAGAACTCGTTGAAGAAATCACAACTCTCATGGTGTACGAAGCGTTTAAGGACGTTCCGACCAAGAAAGTTATGGTGGAAACTCCGCTCGAAACTTGCGAACAAACGATGGTTGCAGACGGCGTTGTTACAATCGTTCCCGTCCTCCGCGCAGGTCTCGGTATGGTGAACGGCGTTCACAATCTTTTCCCAACGGCAAGAGTCGGTCATATCGGTATGTACAGAGACGAAGAAACTTGCGAACCACACGAGTATTACTGCAAGCTTCCAAACAGAACGGATGATACAGTCGCAATCGTCCTCGACCCAATGCTCGCAACAGGCGGCAGCGCAGTCGCGGCGATCGATCTTTTGAAGCAAAAGGGATACACAAATATCCGCCTTATGAACATCATTGCGGCACCAAAGGGCGTAGAAGTCGTGACAAAGGCTCACCCGGACGTCAAGATCTACATCTCCACGCTCGATAGAGAACTCAATGAGCATAGCTACATTTTGCCGGGGCTGGGCGATGCCGGCGACCGCCTCTTCGGCACCAAATAATCGGCGCTATTTAGCGAATAACTTTGTCAAACCCCTCTTGCGATGCGGTTATGTACGTCAGTACACGCCCTTTCGCAAGAGGGGTTTTCCTTGTTCTTCATCTAAATATCGCCGATTCTTTGGCGCCGAAGTACCCAAACTCTAGTTCGAAGATTGAATTGGAGTCGCAGTGGCGACGACCGCGTGAGTGTGCCCCGACTGATATGCAGTACGCCTCGACGGCGAGGCTCCGTTCTTTTTCGCCCAAAGAGGCGTGGCATAATGAGAGCACGATACTTTTGAGGGCACCGACGGGTCTTCCCGGAGCGGGTATAAAGTCTTGCAGAGAATAGCAAGGTCAAAATGCGACAATATTGTTTTTCATAAACTAAGCATTTTGACTTGTGTTCGGCTATTGCGCGGTGGGAAGAACCATACGAAGGAGATGGGAAAACTTTATTTAAGGTTAAACAACAGAACTAAATGTAATAGCGAATAAAAAACACAACCAACAAGCGAGTTGGCGAGAAAACTGAGTTATTGCTTTATTTCGCAGGGTTGTGTACAATATAGGCAGAAACAAAGGGTACCCGTTCGGAGGACATTATGGAAATAGGAAACAAAATAAAACAATTGAGACTCAAAGTCAGTCTCACACAAGAGCAACTTGCGGACAGACTTGGCATAAGCCCGCAGTCTGTTTCTAAGTGGGAGAACTCGGTGTCTATGCCCGACATTACGCTGCTCCCCGAGATAGCGGAGATCTTTGGCGTAACGATAGACGAACTCTTTGACCTGACTGTCGAGCAAAAATTCAGCCGAATAGAGAATCGCATGGACATCGAAGAAAGCCTCTCGTCCGACGTATTTTGGGAATACGAGGAGTTTTTGAAAGCGCAACTCAAAGTGGAGAAGTACAAGCTGCAGGCGACGTCGCTCCTTGCAAACCTGTATCATCACCGTATGACGTCGGACGCAAAAGAGGTGAGCAAGTACGCAAGAGAGTCAATTCGTCTTGCGCCTGACGTCAAGGACTGTCAGTGGCTTCTTAATATGGCAGAAGGGCAGACCTGCTGGGATTGGAACATCTCAAACCACGCAAAACTCATAGAGTTTTATAAGGAGATTATCGCAAACGACAAAAAGGAGCCAAAAACTCCTATGCCATACTACGATCTCATCGACAACCTGCTTGCGGACAACCGTGTGGACGAAGCGGAAAAGTATGTGGGCGAAGTTGCAAAACTCCCTGCAACAAAACCTGTGCTTGTTGAGGTCTACAAGGCATATATCGCTCTCGGCAGACACGACGTCAAAACAGCCGACGCGATTATGGAAAAGCTCGTGAGCGACAATCCGACCAACTGCGACGCGCTCTTTGAAACGGCACAATACTACGCCAGACAGTGCAAATACGAAAAGGCAATCGAGTTTTACAATCGCTCATTCGAGAGCGAACCAAAGAAACCGAGATTTATCGACGCACCGCAGGCGATCTCCATAATATACGAGATTATGGGCGACTATGAAAACGCCGCCAAGGCAAACGAACGCGTGATACGGTGCTTAAAGGAAGAGTGGGGCATGACAGAGGAAGTGGAACTTAGAGATGCCGAAAATGAGCTTGACCGATTGAAAAACCGCGCTATTTAGCGCCTAACTTTGTCAAACCCCATCTTCCCGACCTCATGTACGTCGTGTACATTAGGGCTCGTGAAGATGGGGTTTTCCTTGTTATGCATCTAAATATCGCGGTTTTTATGAAGCAACAAAATAATGAAGACACGAAGTGTCCGCGCCTTCCTGACAAAGGGGATTTTCCTTGTTATGCATCTAAATATCGCGGTTTTTATGTAGCAACAAAATAATGAAGACACGAAGTGTCCGCGCCGTCGTGACAAAGAAATAACAAAGACACGAAGTGTCAAAATAAAACGCTACGAGAGACGTAGCGTTTTATTTTGTTTTGTTTGCGGTCAGTTCAAGGCGTCGTCGTCAAGCGTTTCAAAAAACTTCTCGACGTCGGAAAACCACTCGAACGTACGCCTCTCTCCGTTCACCTCAATGGTGACGGGGTAGTGACAAAAAGCAAGCTCCAAAAGGGCTTGCTTTTTATTTTCAAATTGCTTTGCTGAATCTACAATAACTATCATTAGATGTTAAGGAGACGGCAGATCTTGTGTTGTGTGACCATGAAGATGATGTCAAGAATCCAGATGATGTTCCAACCAAAGATGAGTCTGATGATACCTGCAACGATTTTGCCCTCAGAGAAACGTGTGAGCCAACCAAGAACCCAAGATGTAACAGGGATGATTGCAAGAATCAAACTGACGATCCAGCTAAGTCCAAAGTAATCACTTTTGTTTGCCATAGTTATATCCTCCATAAATTTTGGCTATTACCTTTTCTTTATTATAATACGTATTGTATAAAATTGCAAACATAGAATAAAAAAATATTAAGATTATTTTTCTTTTTTCAGGCGGGATTTGCAGTATTTTTGAGCGAGACCTGCCTCCGCCGTCTCACGGTACCTGCTGTTGATGTCTTTTCCTGTCGAATACATGGTCTCGACGACCGTATCGAAGGAGATTTGACGGGTGGATGAGAGGAAGGACGCAAGGGAAGCCGCGTTGATTGCGCGCATTGCGCTGACGGCGTTTCGCTCTATGCACGGTATTTGCACGAGTCCGCCGACGGGATCGCAGGTGAGACCGAGGTGGTGCTCCATAGCCACTTCCGCCGCGTATTCGATTTGATCGAGCGACATTTCATAAAGGGAGGCGATAGCCGCGGCAGCCATACTGCACGCCGTACCGCACTCTGCCTGACACCCGCACTCTGCACCCGATATAGAGGCGTTTTCTTTGACGATATTGCCAATTATCCCTGCCGTTGCGAGCGCCCTTATTATGTTCTCGTTTGAAAACCCGTGGCGCTCCTGCTCATAGCGGAGAACAGCGGGTAGAATGCCGGAACTCCCGCAGGTCGGGGCGGTGACGATAGTGCCTCCCGCGGCGTTTTGCTCGGAGACCGCAAAGGCATAAGCGCACACGATACGGTTCTCCCTCGTTTCGGGAGTTTCGTGCGCGTCGACTTGCGAAAAGAGGTATTGCGCCTTTCTTTCCACGTTGAGCCCGCCGGGGAGAGTGCCCTTTTTGTCAAGTCCTTTCCAAATGGACTTTTGCATCTGCTCCCAAATCTTAGCAAGATATTCGTCGATGTCCGGCTCAAATCTCTTGGCGTAGTCATAGAGCGAAAGCGAGTTGTCCTCGCAATACTCTCTGATTTGCTCGAAGTTCTTGTGAGAGTAGACGTCCTGCGCAAGTTTCACCTTTTCGCCGACGATTTCGATCGCGCCCCCGCCGACGCTCAAAACTCTCCACTTCGCAAGCGTATTGCCGCTATTGTCAAGCGCGAACATATCGAGGGTGTTCGGGTGAGGGAGATCCTTTTCTTTCAAATCGAACAGAACGTCTACAGGTTTTGTAAACGTCTTGGCAAGCACGACGTCCGTGCCGTGCCCTTTGCCTGTTTGCGCGAGCGAGCCGTAGAGGACAACCTTAAAGGACGAAGCGTTTTTGTTGGCTTCTTCAAACAGTTTTGCGGCTTTTTCAGGGCCCATGGTGTGCGAACTGGACGGACCTCTGCCGATTTTGTAGAGTTCTTTCAAACTTTTCATAACTACCTCATTGAGTCGCTGACAAAATTATACCATAAAAGGGGAGTTTTACAAGAATTTTTCGACTTTTGTCAAAAAATATTCTATATTTTTTCAAATACGGCGCGAATAGTTTGCCAAACGATGAAAAAATGTGTTATTATACAACAGTTTTCAGGGCTTAGATGTCCAAAAGCGAGGGAATATGGTTAGAGAAGATCTTAGAAACATCGCAATCATCGCTCACGTCGACCACGGCAAGACGACTCTTGTCGACGGCATGCTCAAACAATCGGGCACATTTAGAGCCAATCAACAAGTCGCAACTTGCGTTATGGATTCGGGCGACCTCGAGCGCGAACGCGGTATTACAATTCTTGCAAAGAACACCGCCATTCACTATAACGGGGTGAAAATCAACGTCATCGACACTCCCGGTCACGCGGATTTTTCGGGCGAGGTCGAGCGCGTGCTCAAGATGGTCAACGGCGTCGTGCTTCTTGTCGACGCACAGGAAGGACCTATGCCGCAAACTCGCTTCGTCGTTGAAAAGGCGCTTGCGCTCGGGCTCAAAATCATCATCGTCGTCAACAAGATAGACAAGCCCGACGCGCGACTTTCCGAAGTCGGCGACGAAGTGCTAGAACTTCTCCTCGATCTCGGAGCAAGCGACGAGCAGCTTATGAGTCCTATCATTTATTGCAGCGGCAAGCAAGCGACTGCAACCTTTGACTACCACACGCCGGGCACGGATCTTAAACCGCTGTTCGATACGATTCTCGATTATATCCCCGCACCCGAGGGCGACGAAAAAGGCGAACTTCAACTCCTTGTCTCCGCCATCGACTACAACGATTACGTCGGACGTATCGGTATCGGCCGTATAGAGCGCGGCTCTATCAAGATGGCGCAAGAGGTCGTCGTATGCGATTTCCACAGCGGAATCTCTCCCTACAAGAGCAAGGTCGTCAACCTCTTCCAAATCGAGGGCTTAAAGCGTGTTCCCGTCGACGAGGCAAGCGTCGGAGACATCGTCTGCTTCAGCGGTATAGAGAATATCACGATCGGCAACACGATTTGCTCTACGACGAAGATAGAACCTGTTCCTTTTGTAAAGATCGGCGAACCTACGATAGAGATGAACTTTATGGTCAACGACAGTCCGTTCGCGGGCAAAGAGGGCAAATACGTCACCTCGCGCCACCTTCGCGACAGGCTCTTCAAAGAACTCTTGAAAGACGTCTCTCTCCGCGTGTATCAAACGGAGAGCCCGGACACCTTCAAGGTTTGCGGAAGAGGCGAAATGAACCTGTCTATCCTCATCGAGACTATGAGAAGAGAGGGGTATGAGTTTGGCGTCGGCACGCCGAAAGTCATCTTCAAGACGATAGACGGCGAAAAGTGCGAGCCTATGGAAAGACTCTACATCGACGTCCCGACTGAATGCACGGGCGCGGTCATGGAGCGTATGGGCGTGAGAAAAGGCGAACTTATCTCCATGAACCCACAGGGAAGCCGCATAAGAATGGAGTTTAGAATCCCTGCGCGCGGACTTTTCGGATTTAAGAACGAGTTTTTGACGGACACGAAGGGCGAGGGCATCATGAACCAACTCTTCGACGGATATGCGCCGTACAAGGGGCCGATCCCGAGAAGATTCACAGGCTCTCTCGTCGCGTTCGAGACGGGCGAGGCTGCAACCTACGGTCTCTTCAACGCGCAGGAGAGAGGCGTACTCTTCATAGATCCGCAAACGATGGTGTACGAGGGTATGGTCGTCGGTATGTCTCCGAAGGCGGAGGACATAAGAGTCAACGTCTGCAAGAGAAAGCACGTCACGAATATGCGTGCGGCAGGCTCGGACGAAGCGCTCAGGCTCAGCACTCCGAGAAAGTTCAGCCTTGAGGAGGCGATCGAGTTCCTTAACGATGACGAAATGCTTGAAGTCACTCCGAAAAACATAAGAATCCGCAAGAATATTCTTTCAGGTTCGGAGAGATTGAAACTGCAATTCGGCAATAAGTCTGTCGAGGAATAAACACTTTTTGAAATGAAAAACAAAAGCACTCAGTCGAGTGCTTTTTTGTTTGTTCCGCCAAAAAATTTTAACGCCTGTTCTCCGATTGGCAACATTTTTTTATTTGGGTATTGAAATATTGTGCTTTTGGTTTTACAATTTTATTGTGACAGCTTGTCACGATAAGGGGAAAACGTATGTCAAACGAACTTACAATGGAAAGAAAGCCGCGCAGGCTCTTTGGCTGTACCGGCAATATGTGGATTTATGCGCTCGGAATCATGGGCATAAACCTCGCGATCGGACTCGTAAACAGCTATCAAGCGGAGTTTTTCAACAAGATCATGGGGGCGAACCTCATCGCTATCGCCGTCATCATACTGGTGGCAAAGGTGGTGAGTATCGTCGCGGACTTCGTAATCGGAAATCTCATAGACAGGGCAAGATTCAAGTCGGGCAAGATGAGACCGTGGATTTTGATATCCGCATTCCCGCTCGCCGTGCTCACGATGATGTCGTTTGCATTCATACCTTTTCCAGAAACGCAGGCGGGGAATATCGGTAAATATATCTATATCGCGATAATTATGATTTTTTGGAACGTGTCCATGACGCTTGCGGACATTCCGTCGCAGGGCATGCTCTCGCTCGTCTCCAAAGATCCTGCGGACACAAACAACGCGGCGGGCATCGCCAACACCTTGAAGTCGGGCGCGCTTGCAATATCCGGCATCTTTATGACCGTCGTTTGCATGATAACGGGCAGTGAAGGCGTCGGCAAAAAGGAATATCTCATAACCGCCGGCGTCATGTGCGGAATAGGGCTCGTCTTCCAACTCCTCATGTACTTCAAGTGCAAGGAGATGGTCAAGTCAAGGACGTCTTCCGCCATGAGTTTTAAGGAGATGTTTAGAGAACTCAAACACAACAAACAAATTCTCATTGTGTTCGTCACCTATCTCCTCGGCTTTGGCAGAAATATAGGACTTGGCATCGCGGTGCAGGCGACCTGCATACTCCTGCGCGACGGCGTAAACTTCTCGGCGATACCCGTCATCGGCTCGATTTTCCCGGATACGATGTACGGCGACGCTTGCTCTTGGGCAATAGGCGTTACGTCCGCGCTCGCAAGCACGGTGACGATCCTTTTGAACCCCGTCATCAACAAGAAACTCGGTGAAAAGAAATATTTTATAGTCGCGGGATTTTACGGTTTTGCGATAAGTCTCATATCCTTCCTTTTGTATGCGCTCGTTCCCGTTCCCGAGGGCGCGACAAGCACGGACTTTACCGTTCGCAGCCTTTGGGCCATTTGGATTTTCCAAGCGGTGTTCAGCATAGCGTATGCGCCGAACGGGTACCTGCCGATGGTCATGACGGCTGATATAGTCGACTACCAGGAGTGGAAGACGGGAAGGCGTACGGAGGGCGCGCAGTTTGCGATACTCTCCATGTCCAACAAACTCTCCAACGCGCTCTCGGTGTCGCTCGGCATACTGCTCATAGGCGCGATAGGCTACAGTTCCAGCGACTATGCGGCGGCGGTACAGGGCGGAAGTGAGGCGATACGCGCCTACGTCACGGACGATATGCAGGTCAAGGCGTGGGCTATCTATTTCTTGGTCCCGGGACTTTGTATGCTCGCCTCGTCAATTCCAATGTTCTTCTACAAGATAGACAAGAAGACTAAGACGGAGATGCGCGCGGAACTCGCTCGCAGAAGACTCGCAGCCGAGCAGGAAGAGATTTCCTCTCAAGAGCCGTCAAAACTCTCCGACGAGTCGTATATGCAAGAGGAACAACCAAGCCAAGAGCCACCGCAGGACAAAGAGGAATAAACCCCGTTTACACAACAAAAAAAGCACTCAAACGAGTGCTTTTTTGTTGCCAAAATTGTTTGGAAATTATTGTTTTGTCGAATCATTTGCTTCCACAGTGCTATCCGTTTCGGCTTGCGTTTGAGGCGTTTCACCCGCTTGCGTAGGGGAGGCAAGCGCAACAACGTCTTTGCCGACTGGTTGCAACACTTTGAATTTGCGGAGGATCTTCACCATAACGCTCTCTTCCTTCTTGTTGACGTTTCTTGTCAAGAAGACGGTGATGATAAACACGATGAGCACGATATAGCAAATGCCCGCGATCGTTTTGAGGGAGTCGGTCGAAAAGTCGTTTGTAAGTCCGAAGAAGTCCTGCAAACTGAATATACCGATACCGACTTTTGAGAGGTCGGCGAAGTAGCAGGCGAGGAAGAGACCTATCATTATGACAAAGTTAAGCGCGTGAATGATAGTGAGCGGCAGGGAAACTTTGAGCAAATAGATGAGTCCGACAAACGTCGTCACGATGAGGCAGGCGTTTTGGAACTGCGGATCCGTAAGATCCTTCATGATCCACGTCTTTGTGATGATGACGGCGACTACGCCGATAAGCACGGTAATAGCGCCCGACAGAGCGGAGGATAGAACCTTTGGCAGGAAGTGCCCCGTGACTCTTTCCTTGTTCGGCTCGAGAGCGAGGACTACGGACGGAATGCCGATCGTCACCATACCGATTATCGTGAGATGTCTCGGCTCGAACGGGTATGCCGTCGGAATGCAAAGGAAGAGAATGGCAAGCAAAATGCTATACATCGTCTTCATAAGGTAGAGAGATGCGCTTCGCTCCAAGTTGTTAATCGACCTTCTGCCCTCGGCGACGACCTTTGGCATAGACGCGAAGTTGCTGTCGAGAAGGACGAGAGAACTTACGTTCTTTGCCGCGTCCGAGCCCGACGCCATAGCAATAGAGCAGTCCGCCTCTTTGAGGGCAAGAACGTCGTTGACGCCGTCGCCCGTCATGGCAACCGTATGTCCCTTTGCTTTGAGCGCTTTGACAAGCGCGAGTTTTTGGTCGGGGAGCACGCGTCCGAAAATCGTATATTTTTCCGCCGCGTCGTACACTTCTTGCTCGGTGGAGAGTGTGGACATATCGATTATGTTGTCGCAGTTTTCAAGTCCCGCGCGGAGCGCGACTGCACGCACGGTCTCGGGGTTGTCGCCCGAAATAATCTTGACGTCCACGCCTTGCTCTTTGAAAAATTTGAGCGTGTCCGGCGCTTCGGCTCTTATCTTGTCCGTGATATAGACGTATGCTTGCGCTTTGAGTCCTTGCGGAAGGCTGTTGTCTCCGAATTTCTTGCTTGATACGGCAAGCACCATGACGCGGTAGCCCTGTTTCGCCATTTCGGCAACCTTGGCTTGCATCTCCGCAGTTTGTTTTTTGAAAACAAATTCAGGCGCGCCGATGACAAACGATTTGCCGTCCACTCTCACACCGCTCCACTTTCTTGCGGAGGAGAACGGAACTTTTTCTTCCACCTTGCCGTTTGCGGAAAGGTCCGCGACGTATGCGCGGAGCGCGTTTGCCGTGGCGTTGTCGTCTTCGAGTGCGGTGAAGACGTTTTTGAGGTTTTGTTTGATTTCGTCAAGCGTGTAGTCGGCTGTCGGCTCTATGCCGTTGACTTCCATCGTGCCTTCCGTGATAGTGCCCGTCTTGTCAAGGCAAAGCACGTCCACGCGTGCGAGAGTCTCGACACAGTAGAGGTCCTGCGCGACCGTCTTGTTCTTTGAAAGGCGAATGACGCTCACGCAAAATACGGTCGTTGCAAGCGCGACGAGTCCGTTCGGTATCATACTGATGACGGAGGCTATCGTGGACACTACCGTCGAGTTGAGGTCGTTGCCTTGCCCCAGCCACTTTGTGAGAAGGAGCGCAACGCCGAGAGGGACGATGATGATAGACATCACCTTGACGACGAACATGAGCGAACGCCAAATCTCCGACGTCGGCTTTTTGACGTACTTAGCACCCGAGGATATCTTCATGACAAAGTTGTCCTGTCCGATATGCTCGACCTGGCATTTTGCCTTGCCGGACACGACGAAGGAGCCCGAAAGCACCTTGTCGCCCGCGGTCTTTTGAATGGCGTCCGACTCGCCCGTTATGAGGCTTTCGTTGACCTCGATAGAACCGTCGACGATGACGCCGTCCGCGCAAATTTGTTTGCCTGCGGAGAGCACCGTGATTTCGTCGATAACGATTTGTTCAAGCGGGATTTCAACCTCTTCGCCGTCTCTTATGACGATCGCTTTCGGCGCGGAGAGAAGGGCGAGTTTGTCCATAATGCGCTTTGAACGAAGCCCCTGAAAGACGCCTGCCGCCGTGTTGAATATGATGAGTATCAAAAAACCGAAGTTTCCGATTTTTGGATTGAAAAACGCAAGAATAATTGCAAACGCGACAAAAATAAAGTTGAAAAAGGTGAAGATGTTCTCGCGCAAAATCTGCCACACGGATTTTGTGCGTATTGTCTGTTCTCCGTTGACTTTGCCCGCGGCGACGCGCTCTTGAACTTGTGAGGCGGTAAGACCTGTCGCGGGGTCGGTAATCTGCGCAGGAGTCTCGGACGTCGCTGGTTCAAGCAAAACTTCAGAGGGTTCCAACGCTTGTGCTTCTTTTTTGGTTTTCTTTTTCAACATTGTATTTGCCTTTCTAAAAATAAATATATTTTAGTATAACATATAATGAACAAAATTCAAACGTTTGTTTTTATTTGGCGAAAAAAATATTTAAAAACGCGCATAAACGGGGTGAAATCCACGTATATTTTGCGTATGAAAAGAAAAATTTTGCTTGCAATACTTGCAGTTGTTATCATCGTTGCATCACTCTCCGCGCTCGTCGCCTGCAACAAAAAGGGCGAAGAAAAGCCTGCGGAGCCTATATCTCGCATAACGCGGGAGTATTATGCCGGGGAGAGCGATCTCTTTGCCGTAGTCGTCGAAAAAGGGGAGAGAGAAAAGAATTTCATCGCGGACGGCAAGGCGACGGACGTTTGCGCGTTTGCGACGGTGTCCGTCACTCCGCTCAAAACCAACGACTATGAAGAACTCGCCTATGAACTGAAAGGCGAAACAAGCACTCTAACGGGTTCGATAGCGCGCGACGAGTACGGCGAATACAAGACGGACGTCACGCTTGACTTTGTTCCCAAACAGGCGATAATCACAGTCGGCGAAACGAAAAGCGAGATAGACCTCGTCTCCGTCCTCGAGGGTGCACTCTCCGTCGGCGATATAATAAACATCGCAAAAGCGGAGTTCAAAGATACGCTTGACAAGGAGGCTGAACTCGGCAAAGAGCGAGAAATCTACCTCAAAGTCATCACCGGCGACAGAGAAAACTATTTCTATTACGTCTCCTTCATCGGCGACGGCGTGGACTACCTCGCGGTGCTAATAGAACCGAAGACAGGAAAGATAGTCAGTAAAAAATGAGCCGAGGGGCTCATTTTTTGTGATGTGTTTCGCTTCGCTCAACATGATGTAAATTTCGTAAAATCGAGCAACCACACACTTGTGTGGTTGTTATTTTTTGTAGTATTGCCGTCACTTCGAGCGTAAGTCGAGAAAGTCCGACTTCGGTGTTGCCAAGGGCATCCACCTTGTTCGCTTGGGCTACGGACAATTCACCGGATTGTCCGCTTAACGCGTCGCGCCCCTAAGTAGAGACGTGTGGTTGCTCTAACTTGCTATCGTCGTTCAACCCTAAATGCAATACCCCTTCCTGCTCCGCCAGTTTTCCCCACCGCGGAACTTACCGAACACAAGTTGCTCACTTTTAAGGAATAAACAAAACTGTCGTTCGCAACGTTGCTATTCCCTACAAAAGCGAGTGCTCGCTCCGGGGACACCAAGTCGGCGCTCTAAAATCCGGTTTCCTCTATTCTTTGCCACTTCGCCTTTGGGACGCTCCGCAACAAAATGTCCCAAAGTCTCGTACTGAGTGCAGACCGAGGCACTCCGGGGACTCCACTTTGCGGAGTCGGTTCCGTCTTCGAAAGAGTGAGTCGGTTCACCTGCTACGCTTTGAATAGGCTGACGTGAATAACAGAGACACGAAGTGTCCGTCTTCGAAAGAGAGAGTTGAGACTCCGGCGCGTCTTCGAAAGAGTAAGTCGGAACTCCCGCGCGTCTTCGAACAGGCAAGCATCAAAAACCGCGATATTTGGATGAGATGCGCGAAAGGGCGCCTTCTTTTGTGATGGAGCGTACATTGACGTACGTGACTGAACAAAAAAGGCGACCTGACAAAGCAGGTCGCCAAATAGCGCGGTTTTTATTAGTTGAAAAGGTCTTTGAACCCCTTACCAAACTTGCAGACAGGTGCTTTGGACGCTGCGATTGTGATAGGTTGCTTTGTGACAGGGTTGAAGCCTTGACGTGCCGGTTTCTCTTTGAGTTCGAAGGACGCGAAGTTTGCGATTGCAACTTTGTCGCCTGCTTTGAGAGATTCTGCGATAACTTCAACAAGTGCGTCTACAGCAGCCGTAGCGTCTTTTTGGGAGAGTTCTGCTTTTTGTGCAACGAGTTTAATAAGTTCAGTTTTGTTCATAATTAGCCTCCTAAGGATAGTGAATAAATTATAGCCAATTTTGTGGTTTTATGCAATACCTTTTGCAAAAAAACCACTAAATAGTGTGGTTTTTGCAAGATAATGATACAAGTGTAGCCAAAAATCCGCTTTGTTCCGCCCGCCGCGTTGGAGATATCGGACAATTGACAAAAAACGGAATTTGTTTATTTACTCCAAAATTTGCCGATTTGTACTGTTATCGCAAGAAGTATGGGTATTTACAACCAAAAGCGAGAGGTTTATAATAATGTCATAAAATAATAACTTGCCTATAAGGAGGGAATTATGGCAAACGGTTATGGCATTTCAAGTTGGCAAGACGCCGCGGAGATCAATAGAGAACTGAAGGCTCTCACGGACAAACCTATCTATTGCGTGTCTGAGGACGCGCTCAAAGACATTCTCAATCACTTTGAAACGAAGTGCGCAAAATCCAAGGAAATCACAACGGAAGCAAAGAAGTATATTCCGGGCGGTGTTCAACACAACCTCGCATTCAACTATCCTTTCCCGATGTGCATGGAAAAGGCGGAGGGCGCATACCTCTACGATAGAGACGGCAACCAGTATATCGACTTCCTTCAAGCGGGCGGTCCGACAATTCTCGGCTCCAACTTCCCTGCGGTGAAAGAAAAGGTGTTTGAACTCCTCAACACCTGCGGTCCTGTCACGGGACTCTTCCACGAAGGCGAACTCCTTCTTGCAAAGAAGATCAACGAACTTATGCCAAACTGCGAAATGTTCCGTATGCTCGGCTCGGGCACAGAGTCCGTCATGGCGGCCATTCGTGTCGCGCGTTGCGCCACAAAGAAAAAACGCGTCATCAAAGTCGGCGGTGCCTACCACGGCTGGTCGGATCAAATGGTCTACGGTTTGAAGATACCGGGCTCTCGTCAGTTCCTCGAATCTCACGGTATTCCGGGATCTTACAACAAGACGGACGAAGTCAGACCGAACGACCTCAAGATGCTCGAAAAGATGCTCAAAAAGAACACCCTTCGCGGCGGCACTGCGGCAGTCATCGTAGAGCCTGTCGGTCCTGAATCCGGCACGCGTCCGATCGACCTCGATTACAACCTCAAAGCGCGTATCCTCGCAAAGAAATACGGCGCACTCTTCATCTTCGACGAAGTCGTCACGGGATTCCGCGTCGGCATCCACGGTGCAGCGGGCTACTTCTTCAAAGAGAACTACGGCTATGACTACAACAACGACATCGCTCTCGTCGACGGCAAACAATGGATAATAGAGGACAAAAAACTCGAAAACGGCAAGGTTGTCAAGTTCAAACGCCCTGCAACAAACAGAGATATGTATCCTGATCTCACGGTCTTCGGCAAGATCGTCGCAGGCGGTTATCCGTCCGCAGGCGGCGTCGGCGGCAAGAGAGAATACGTCAGCCTCATGGCGGCAGGCCTTGCAGGTATGGGCAAAAAGGCATACGTCGGCGGCACGCTCGCGGCAAACCCGCTTTCCTCTTATGCAGGCTATCTTGCAATTTGCGAAATAGAGAAGAACAACGCATGTGAAAAGGCAGGTCACGCAGGCGACCGCTTGGCGGCAGGTCTTAAAGCCCTCGTCAAAAAATACAATCTCCCGTTCGTCGTCTACAATCAAGGCTCTATCGTCCACCTCGAATGCACGGGCGCAATGAGTTTTGACTTCTCCAATATGAACTTGCTCGGCTCCGTCGTCCCGATGCTCAAAAAGAAACCTGAAATGCTCCGCAGAAAGGTTGCTATGGAACAAATGGGTGCAGCCTACATGGCAAACGGCATCGTCACTCTCGCGGGTTCTCGTCTTTACACCTCAATGGCTGACACGGACGAAATCATCGACGAAGCCCTCCGCCGCTTTGAAAACGTCTTCAAGACTGTTGTGGAGTGTACTGACAACTCCCGCTTCGAGAAAAAACCTCATTAAAAACCGCGTGATTTAGCGAATAGCATTGTCAAAGCCCTTCATAAAACTAGCAACCACACACTTTGTGTGGTTGTTTTAATTTAGGAGACAGATGTCATTTCGAGCTAAGTCGAGAAATCCCATATGTAGAGACATGTGGTTGCTCTAAAAGGCTACCGTCGTTTAACTCTAAACGCAACACCCCTTCCTGCTCCGCCAGGTTTCCCGCACCGCGGAACAAGCCGAACACAAGTTGCTCACTTCTAAGGAATAAACAAAACTGTCGTTCGCAACGTTGCTATTCTCTACAAGAGTGTATTACTCGCTCCGGGGACACCGAGTCGGCGCTCTAAAATCCGGTTTTCTCTATTCTTTGCCACTTCGCCTTTGGGACGCTCCGCAACAGAATGTCCCAAAGTCTCGTACTGAGTGCAGACCGAGGCACTCCAGGGACTCCGCCTTG
>ONYW01000030.1 GCA_900322215.1 uncultured Eubacteriales bacterium
GCAACAGATTCTTTGGCTTGCAAAGAAATACAACCGAAAAGTCGTGCTTGCAGGCAAGAGTATGAAGGCAATAGTAGACGTCGCGTCCGCGTGCGGAGAACTCGAAGTCCCCGCGCATACGGTCGTTGAGAGCATTGGCAAACTTTTGCCAAGCGAGACTGTCGTGCTTGCAACGGGTTCGCAGGGAGAGCCTCTTTCCGCGCTCAAAAAACTCTCTAAGGGTGAGTTTAACAAGATTAACATCGGCACGGACGACGTGGTCGTGCTCTCTTCGAGTCCGATACCCGGCAACGAAAAGTCGGTGTACGACGTCATCAACGACCTCTTCAAAAAGGGTGCGGACGTCGTGTATGACGCAATGAACGACATCCACGTCTCGGGACACGCCTATCAAGAGGAACTGAAACTCATGCTTACGCTCGTGCATCCGAAATTCTTTTTCCCCGTGCACGGAGAGTATAGACATCAGTTCAAGCACGCGCAAATCGCAAAGACTCTCGGCATACCCGAAAAGAATATCGTGATCCCCGAGATAGGCGACAGCTACGGCGTGAGCGAGAAGGGCATAAAACAGCACGCGTGCGTGCCGTCAGGCAACACCTACGTCGACGGCGTCGTGCTTGAAGACGGAAAGAGCGTAATTGAAGACAGGCGTTCGCTTGCCGAGTACGGTATGCTCATGATAATCGCCGCTGTCGATATGGACACGGGAACTGTCGAGAGCGACGTGGACATCGTGGCTCGCGGATTCAATATGACTGACGAAGTGCATGACTCAATAATCCGCAACGTCTACGACAGTATCGCCGGCACGGACTTTGACAAAGTCGACGTGAACGACGTCGCAAAGAACGTAAAGCGCGGAGTAAGAAAATTGTTTGCTCGCGACCGTGAATTTCCGATTATTATACCGGTTATTATAGAGAATTGACTTATGCAAAGGAAACCGATTATTCTCATCTTAACGTCGCATGACGAAGTCGGTGACGGAAGCAAAAGAATTGCCGCCGGCATCAAAAAAATCGGATCGCACAACGCGGTCATTGTCAGCGACGACAAATATGACACAAAGAGGCGTGCATCCGCGCTCGACAGGATCCTTGACAGCGGTGGAGAATATCAATATTTCATCGAAAAAAAGGACAAGAGCGTAATCCGCGACAAGTTCAAATTCAAATCGTTTTCCAAGCGTGTGAACAGGATAAACAACCTTGTCAAGCGCTTTCATCCCGAGTTCATTCTTTGCATGACTCCCTACGCTCACTCCGCGTGCATAGACGCAAAAAAGCGCGCGAGATTCGGCACGAAAATCATCTATATGCTCCCGGGGTTTACGCTCGGCAAACGTGTGCCTGATGACGAAACAAGCGTTTTAATTGTCGAAAACGCGGATATAAAGGCGGATTTGGTGCGAGAGGGCGTGAGGTCTAAGGACATCATGACGATGGGACTTCCGTTTGATATCGAAAAGAAGTCGAGCGAAGAGGTGTTGACTTTCAAGCAAGAATTAGGACTCTACAAATCAAAGACGGTGCTTCTCAATATGGACAGTGGTTTTGCGAGCGTAAAGCAAAACAACAGCCGTTTGCAAGAACTGTTTGAACTTATGCTCGACCAAGGCAATATCATAAATCTCGCCGTCGTGTGCAAGGATCAAAAATTCAGGCAAATACTCTCGGGAATTGCCGTTCGCGTGCAAAATATGAAGGTGGTGTTCGTGCCTTCCGCGGACGCACTCGACGACTATATCTCGATTTGCGATATGGCGATCACGAGATACGACACGTCCGTCTTGTACAAGTGTTTCAAACTCGGCATTCCGACGGTCGTCGTCGAAAAGGGCGAGCGCGAAAAGAGGGAAGTCGAATATCTCGTCTCACGCGGACTTTGCCTGCCAGCAAAAGAGAATATCGAAGTCGTAGGACAGATGTATAAACTTCTCCAAACGGACACAGCGGACGAGATCTCTAAAAACAGCAAGAAGTGGGTGGAGTTTAACTCCGTAGAAAACATCTGCAATTTCTTGGTCTCGTACATTGGAATTTGAGCAGAGAAGATACAACCCATTGGGTTGATGATATGCACGCAAGCGTGATGATATGCAATCCCGTGGATTGATGATATACACGGCAAGCCGTGATAGTGGATTTACGAGTTCGTATGCCGAATTGACGAACAAACTTATATATCAAAATTATTGCAATAGGAATACAAATGAGAATCAAAGCAGTTGGAAAAATCGGAAAGAAACAGGGCTTCAAAGTCGGCGACGAGTTGACTATGCTCGGCGGATACAAGGTTCAAGACGACCTTGATTATCTCTTTTACGACAACGAACAACGCTTTGACGCACAGGTAGTCCGCGACGGCAAACAAAAGACAATTCACGTCAAAAAGAAAGAGGGCGAGAGTTTAGAGCTTGAATTCGACTATGAAATGAAGCCCGTCGTGTGCAAAAATCATTGCATTTTTTGCTTTGTCGACCAACTGCCAAAGGGTATGCGCGACAGTTTATACGTAAAAGACGACGACTACCGCTACAGTTTTATGTGCGGAAGTTACGTCACGATGACAAACGTCACGGACGAGGACATAGAGCGCATCGTGAGGCTCAAACTTTCTCCGCTCTATATCTCCGTACATGCCTTTGACAACGACATAAGAAAGTATATGCTCAAAAACCCGAACACGGTGAAACTCATCGACCAAATGCGCTATCTCGGCTCTCACGGAATTGCGATGCACACGCAACTCGTTATAGTGCCGGGCGTGAACGACGGCAAGGTGCTTGAAGAGAGTATACGCGGTTTGCACACCGTTCCCGGCGTGGAGACGGTGGCGGTCGTGCCCGTCGGGCTTACCGGGCACAGGAACGGGCTTTCCGATCTCAACACCGTAAACGAGCAAAACGCGCGCGAGACGCTTGCTCTTGTCGACAAACTCCACAAAGAGTACGGCGGTTTTTGCTGGTGCAGCGACGAATACTACGTCAAAGCAGGCGTAGACGTGAATGACAGCGGTTTTTACGGTGCGTACGATCAAATCGAAAACGGCGTCGGACTGCTCGCACAGTTCAAAGAGAACTTTGAATACGAACTTGACGAAGTCGAGGACTGCAACCTTAACAAGTGCGTCCACATGATAACGGGCGTATCTTTTGCGCCGTATCTCAAAGAGTATGCAAAGCGTATTGACAAAAAACTCGGCACGCACTCTGTCGTTCACACGGTAATAAACGACTTCTTTGGACACAGCGTGACGGTTGCGGGACTCGTGACGGCAGGGGACATCTTGAATCAGGTTGACGCAAGCGGTGCCGACCTCGTCATTTTGCCCGACAATATGCTCCGCGAGTTCACGGACACTTTCCTCGACAATATCCGCCTCGGCGAACTCGAAGAAAAACTCGGTGTAAAAATCATCCCCGTCGCGCACGACGGCAGCAACATCTTGTCAACGATAAAACGTTATTTCGAGGAGTGACCTTATGGCAAGCAGTATGGAATATCTTGGTTTTGTGCTCGACTGTTTGCGGGAAGTGGACGGAATATCGCACAAAAAAATGATGGGCGAGTTTTTGCTCTATAAGGACGGAGTGCTGTTTGGCGGAGTGTACGACAATAGATTTCTTGTCAAAAACACCCCTTCGATTAACGAACTCGGACTTCCTCTCGAACTTCCGTATGAGGGCGCGAAGCCTATGTGTCTCGTTGAAACGGACGAGGCGGAAGGCGTTAAAAAGATAGTAAATCTTGTGCTCAAAGACTTGATAGATAAAAAATAAAACACAGTATAAAATCGCAAATTCGGCGGTTTATCATCATAAAACTGACAGATAAAACCTGTGTTTGGCGACAAACACAGACAAAAAGGTGAGATATGAAACCTCTTGTAGCAATTGTTGGACGCCCTAACGTGGGCAAATCGACGCTCTTTAATCGCCTTGTCGGCGAACGCATTTCTATTGTCGAGGACACCCCGGGAGTCACGAGAGACAGGATCTATGCCGACTGTGAATGGTGCGGTCACGTCTTTACTCTCATCGACACTGGCGGGCTTGAACTCAAGAGCGACGACGAGATGTGGTCGCACATCCGCGAACAAGCGGAAATCGCCGTCGATACGGCAAACGCTATCGTCTACGTCGTGGACGGAAAGACGGGACTTACAACCGACGACAACCTTGTGTGCGCGTTTTTAAGAAAGTCAAACCTTCCGGTCATCCTTGCCGTCAACAAGATAGACAACAACGAGACGGACACGCTGTATGACTTTTATGCGCTCGGATTCGGCGATCCGTATCCCGTCAGCGCGGAGCAGGGCAAGGGGCTCGGAGACCTTCTTGACGCCATTGCCGACGTGGTTGAAAAACATCCCGTCGAAGAGGACAGCGACCGCATAAAGATCGCGATAGTCGGCAAGCCGAACGCTGGCAAGAGTTCGATTGCAAACAGGCTTCTCGGCTTTGACAGAAGTATTGTCAGCGACATAGCGGGTACGACGAGAGACGCTATCGATACGCCACTCGACATAGGCGAAGACAAATATCTCATCATCGACACCGCGGGTATGCGAAAGAAAAAAGCCGTCACGGAAGAGGTGGAAAGATATTCCGTCGTGAGAAGTATTTTGGCTGTCCGTCGCGCGGACGTCGTGCTTATCGTGTGCGACTCGAACGAAGGGCTCACGGAGCAGGACGTCAAAATCGCAGGCTTCGTGCACGAAGAGGGCAAGCCGTCCATCGTCGTCATGAACAAGTGGGATCTCATCGACAAGGATACGAACACGATAAACACATTCGAGAAAAAACTCAAAGAGGATTTGAAGTATATGGACTATTTTGAGTCCGCATACGTGTCCGCAAAGAGCGGCAAGCGCATTGACACGCTTCTTCCGCTTTGCAAAAAGGTGGTTGAAAACAGCAATAGGCGCATAACGACGGGACTTCTCAACGAAGTGGTCGGAGACGCGATTCGTATCAGCGAACCGCCGTCATACCTCGGCAAAAAACTCAAAATATTGTTCGTCACGCAGGTCTCCGTCGCACCGCCGACGTTCGTGCTCAAAGTCAACGACCCGAAGATCATGCACTTCAGCTATAAGCGCTACCTTGAAAACGCTTTGAGGCGCAGTTTTGACTTTTCAGGCACGCCTATACGCTTGCTCGTCAGAGAAAACAATGGCGAGGACAGGTGACAAACCTCTTTTAATTTGAATAGTATACACAAGATACAATTTTCTAATCGCACGCATATACGCACGTTTTAGAGGAGAGATTATGGATTATATTGGTTTTTCAAAAGAAGAACTTGAAAAGATGCTCAAAGAAGAGCAAAAGGTGCTGTCAAAGTTCGGCAAAAAGGGCATAAGCATAGACATGTCCCGCGGACGCCCCGCGACGTCGCAGCTCGATATCGCAATGCCTATGCTCGAAGACGCCGCGATGTACAACTATGCGCTTGGCGGCGGAGACGCAAGAAACTACGGCGGACTCGGCGGACTCAGACAGGCGAGAGAACTCTTTGCGGATCTCCTCGGTATCCGTGCGGAAAACGTCGTTGTCGGAGACGGCTCGAGCCTTGACTTTATGTATACGTCCGTGCAATTTGCACTTCAATTCGGCATACGCGGAGAAAGACCGTGGAAGGATTTGCCAAAGGTGAAGTTTATTTGTCCGTCGCCCGGCTATGACAGACATTTTGCCATTTGCGAGGAACTCGGTATTGAGATGATAACCGTCCCGATGCTCGAGGACGGTCCCGATATGGACACGGTCGAGAGCCTTGTGTCAAGCGACGAACTCATAAAAGGCATTTGGTGCGTGCCCAAGTATTCCAACCCGACGGGCATCGTGTACAGCGACAAAGTCGTGGACAGGCTCGCGTCTATGAAGGTCGCGGCAAAGGATTTCAGAATCTACTGGGACAACGCCTATTGCATACACGGACTATACGACAACAACGACAAACTAAAAAATATTTTTGATTCCGCGAGAAAGGCGGGGAATTTTGATAGGGTGCTCACGTTTGCTTCCACCTCAAAAATCACTTTTGCGGGCGCGGGTATCGCGTGTATAGGCGCAAGCGAAGAAAACCTCACCGAGTTTTTGAAACATCTCTCCGTACGTCAAATATGTCCGAACAAGGTCAACCAAGTAATGCACGTGGCATACCTCAAAAACGTGGACAACATAAAGAAGATTATGGCAAAACACGCCGAACTCCTTCGCCCGAAGTTTGAACTTGTGGACGCAAAACTTATGGCGGAGTTTTCCGGCGACAATTTTGTCAAATGGACGAAGCCGAGAGGAGGGTACTTTATTTCTCTTGACGTGAGACACTGCGCAAAGCGTATCGTCGCGCTTGCAAAGTCGGTCGGCGTCGTGTTTACTCCCGCAGGTTCCGCATTCCCGTATCATATCGACGACAACGACAGCAATATACGTATCGCGCCAAGCGTTCCGACGCTCGAAGAACTCGACACGGCGATCGAAGTCCTCGTCACTTGCATAAAGATCGCGAGGCTGGAACTTGTGATTTCAAAGAAACAATAACGGACACTTTATATCATATTTTGCAAAGACACGCTGAAAGGCGTGTTTTTTGTTGTCATAACTTGCGTGCGACGGGCATAGAGTTTGTTAGTCAATGTTGGAGGATGTTATGGACAAATTTGACCTATACAAAGATATCGCTTCTCGCACCGGCGGAGACATATACGTCGGCGTGGTCGGTCCTGTGCGCACGGGCAAGTCCACGATTTTGAAGCAAATTATGGAAAAGTATATCGTTGACGGAATCGAAAATCCCGACGATAGAGCGCGGGCGATCGACGAGATTCCGCAGTCGGCAGACGGCAAGACCATCATGACGACGCAACCGCGCTTTGTGCCAAACGAGGCGGTTAGAGTGGCTGTTTCGGACAATTTGAGCGTGAATATGCGTCTCATCGACTGCGTGGGCTACGTGGTCGACGGTGCGCTTGGCGCAGAAGAGGACGGAAAGGAACGGCTCGTCTCCACACCTTGGGCGGAGGAGATGATACCTTTTTCTCAAGCCGCCGAAATCGGAACTGAAAAAGTCATCAAAGAACACAGCACGATTGCGCTTGCCGTGACGACGGACGGAAGTTTCTCCGGCATATCGCGAGAGGAATACGCCCCCGCCGAAGAGCGCGCGATAAAAGAACTTAAAGAGGGCGGAAAGCCGTTCGTCATCGTTCTCAACGTGAAAGACGTCGAGAGCGAGAGCGCAAAGGCACTTCGTCAAGAACTCGAAGACAAGTATTCCGCACCCGTGCTTCTCAAAAACGCGCTGAACCTGACGGAAGAGGATATCGGTGAAATATTTGAAAGTATTTTGCTTGAATTTGCGGTGAAGACGATAGACTTCGAGCTGCCGCGCTGGGTGCAGTCGCTCGGAATAGACGACGACGTCGTCAAGGAACTCTTAGAACTTGTAAGAAGTATGAAAGGGCAAATAGTCAAGATGAAAGACTATGAAAAACTCGGCAACTTCTTTGACGGCGCGGAGTATTGGCAAGCGCCGACAGCGGTCAACCTCGACGCCGACACGGGCAAACTGCACGTATCGTTGTCGCCTCGCGCACAAGTGTTCTTTGACGTGCTGACTCGCGAATGCGGTATGCCGCTTGCGGACGAATACGACCTTCTTTCCACCATGCGTACTCTTGCAAAGGACAGAGAAAAGACGGACAGACTTCGCGCCGCTATGGAGCAGGTTGACACACTCGGCTACGGCGTTGTGTTGCCGACGATGAACGAGATAGAACTCGCGGAGCCGGAAATTCTCCGTCAGGGCGGACAATACGGCGTGAAACTCCGCGCGACCGCGCCGTCCCTGCACGTTATGAAAGTGGACGTCGAGGCGGAAGTCAGCCCGATCGTAGGCAGCGAACAGCAGTCTAAAGAACTTGTCGACAGTATGCTTCAGGACTTTGAAAACGACAAACAAGCCATTTGGAACACGAATATCTTCGGCAGGACGCTCTCAAGCCTCGTAGCCGACGGCATAAACAACAAATTGCAAATGATCCCTGTCGACGCGGAGCAAAAAATGCGTAAGACGATTGGTAGAATCGTGAACGAGGGGAAGGGCGGCGTGATTTGTATTTTGTTGTGAGGCGGCTCCCAACAAAATGCGATATACGCTTCGCGTGTGATATAACTTTGCAAGCAAAGTAGTGATATATTTGCTTCGCAAATGTGATATATCACCTGCGGTGATGTTGAGGAAGAATAAAGTTTACAAAAAGCCTTTCTTATAGGAGGGCTTTTTGCGTCTCATCCGTATATCGCGGTTTTTATTATGCAAATCATCCCGCTCACGCGGTTTTTGAATGAGGAATTGTGGAAGAATGTAATTTTTATTTTTTTCCGCAACTGAACATGATACGTGAGTGCTTGCGCTACACGTATATCGTGTGAAAACTCGCCGAGGCGTTATAAATCGCCGAGAACTCGCTGAGGGCAACGCCCGAAAATTAGCTGAGCGAAGCGAAAAATCGTTTTCAAGCCTTAGGCTTGTTCTCTTGCGTATTCAAGTTCATGTGCGCTGCGAGCGGAGAGTTTCCACTTGTTGGTGAAGAAGAAAATTTGCGAACATACTGCGCCGAGGAACCACCCGAACGGCCAAGACATCCAAATGCCCATAGAACCGAAGGTAGGGGCGAACGCAAAGGAGAGTCCGACGCGCACTACGAGGTCTACCATAGTTGCTATCATGAATTGCCACATTTTCTCTCCGCCTTTCAGCACTCCGTCGGGGACGATTTTCAGCGCGCAAACGAAATAGAAGGGGGAGACTATCCACATAAACGTATGCCCGACGTTTATAGCCTCCGTATTTTCGGGGTTGAGGAAGAGGAGCATGATCTCGGAACTTGCGGACATATACACTACAAAGAATATCGCGGCTATGCCGAGGGCGAGCAAGAGCGCCGCTTTCACGCCGTCTTTTATGCGGTACACTTTGTCCGCGCCGAGGTTTTGAGCGGTGTAGTTGGACATACCGTTCGATACGGTGACGATGGATACGACCGCGAAGTTGTTGAACTTTATTGCCGCGGAGTAGCCCGCTATCGTGCTTGTGCCGAAACTGTTGATAAGCCCTTGAATGGCTATATTGCCAAAGGATACGCAGCACTGTTGCAACGCGCTCGGCACGCCGACAAGCATAAACTCTTTGAGAGCGGAGACGGAGAAAAGTTTGAGTTTTCGCTCGCTTTTCACCTTTCTCAGTGCGAGGACGAGGGCGATGAGTGCGGCGACGCAACTCGCTCCCTGGCAGATGAACGTCGCCCAGGCAACGCCTGCGACGCCCATATTGAATTCGGCGACGAACAGCACGTCCATGCCGATATTCGCAAGCGACGATACGACGAGGAATACGAACGGCGTGCGACTGTCTCCGAGCGCGGCAAAGACGCCGGTTGTCAGGTTGTACAAAAACAGGAAGATGAGTCCGCCCGTATAGATATTGATGTAGGTGAGGGAGTCGTCCAAAATCTCGGCGGGGGTGTTCAAGAGTTGCAAAAGAGAGGAGGAGAGCGCAAAACCGATTATCATAAGCACTCCGCAGGTGACGATCGCGGCGATGTAGGACGTGGAGATTGCGGTCTTCATATCGTCGTACTTTTTTGCGCCGAACAGTCTTGCGGACACGACGGATGCGCCCATATTGCAACCGAACGCAAACGAGAGGTATATGAGGGTGATTTCATAGGAGTTTCCGACGGCGGCAAGAGCGCCTTCTCCCAAGAATTTGCCTGCGATAATACTGTCCGCTATGTTGTAAATTTGTTGAAAAACAATACTGCCGAAGAGCGGTAGCATATATCTAATGAGGATCTTGAACGGATTACCCTTTGTCAAATCAAGCATAAATTTTTGCCTCTTTTGTTGCAGGCGTATTATACAACTATAAAAATATGATGTCTAACGATATAAACAATTTTTAGATGATTTTTTGAAAAAATGCGGTGGATTTTTTCGTTTTCCTGCAAAAATTACAATAAATCGGCAGAATATCACGAAAAACTGTCGAATTTGACGGAAACCTATATTGCAATTTGTCCGCGTTTGTAATATAATTTTGTCAACAAAGAACGAGCGACAATGTCGCAAAAGGAGGAAATATGGCAACCGAAACCATCGTGATGGTCGCAGTTTGGACGGCGATAACTGTTGCGGCGGTGCTCATCGAAGTGTTTACACCGCAACTCGTGTCCATTTGGTTTGCGATAGCCGGCGGAGTGTGCATAGGGCTTGCGTTTGTACCGGGGCTTCCGTTTTGGGCAAACATCATCATATTTGCCGTGCTGTCCATCATACTTTTGTTAACGCTCAGACCGACGCTCACAAAACTGGTGAAGAAGAACAAGGATTTGAAGACGAACGTCGACTCGCTTGTCGGGCTCAAAGTCAGGATGATAAAGTCCGCGACGTTTGACGAACTCGGGCAGGCAAAGGTAGGGGACGTCGTATGGAGCGTCAAAGCAAAGGACGATATAGAGCTCGCGGAGGGCGAAATCGTCGAAGTCGTAGAAGTGGACGGCAACAAACTCATAGCCGTTCCCGCGCAGGAATAAAATCCGCAAAATAAACTAAGGCACAGCCTTAAAAGGAGAATATTATGGCAGTCATACTCAGTTTGTCAGGAGGAGCAGTCGCAGGCATCGTCATCGCAATACTTGTCGTGCTTGCAGCAGCAATCATCGCGTCATGCGCCCGCGTCGTACGTCAGTCAACGGCGGTCATCGTAGAGCGACTCGGCAAATATCACAGGACGCTCAACACGGGCTTTCACCTTATCGCGCCGTTTATCGACAGGACGTCGAAGCCGATAAGCCTCAAAGAGATCGTCGCGGATTTCAAACCGCAGCCCGTGATCACAAAGGATAATGTCACAATGCAAATCGACACGGTCGTATACTTCTCGGTCACAGATCCGAAACTCTACACCTACGGCGTTGACAGACCCGTGAACGCAATCGAGAACCTCACGGCGACGACGCTGAGAAACATCGTCGGCGAACTCGAACTCGACGAGACCTTGACATCCCGCGACACGGTCAACAGCAAGATGAGAATAATCCTTGACGAAGCGACGGATCCGTGGGGCATCAAGATAAACCGTGTAGAACTCAAAAACATCCTGCCGCCTAAGGACATTCAAGAGGCTATGGAAAAGCAAATGAGAGCGGAGCGTGAAAGACGTGAAGCGATTCTTCGTGCAGAGGGCGAAAAGAAATCGAGCATTCTCCGCGCGGAAGGTGAGAAGGAGAGCAAGATACTCCGCGCAGAGGCGGACAAAGAGGCGAGAGTCCTCGCCGCGGACGCAGAAAAGCAAGCGCGTATCATGCAAGCGGAAGCGGAAAAAGCCGCGCTTATCGCAGAGGGCGAAGGTAAGGCGAGAGCGATCGAACTTATCAACAACGCAAATCCAAACACCGCATACGTCACACTCGAGGGCTTCGAGGCACTTCGTGACCTCTCCAAGGGACAGGCGACAAAGATTGTCGTTCCGACCGACGTCGCAAACGTGACGGGACTCCTCGCGAGCCTCAAAGAGAGCGTCGCTGACGAAAAACCGCAGGAAGCGCCAAAGGCGGACGCGAAGAAAGCAAAATAAACGGCACGCCGACAATCGCAATATAGCAATCCCGAAAATTCGGGATTGCTATTCTTTTTGTTTGGGGTTAAAATAAAAATATACGGCAAAGGCTAGCCAAACATCACTTTGTCACAAACGGTGGCAAAGGGCGGAGCCTTAGAGGGAGAAAAATGAAAATTGTGTTTATCGGTGCAGGCAACGCGACTCTCGTGGCGGCAGAAAAACTCGCGCGCGGCGGAGTGGAGTGCATAGTGTTTGAAAGGGAATCGTACGCCAATTTGTCCTATGACTGGCATGACGACATAAATCCCTCCGCATGGGAAGAGTACGGTCTTCCCGCGCCAAAGGACGGAACGCACTTTACAAAGCGCAACTGGACGTTTATTCCACCGAGCGAGAACAGCGAAACGACGCTGAATTTGCCGGAGAGCGAACTTGACTGGTCGACAGAGCGCAGGCTATTCGCGCAAGCCTACGTGGACAGGGCGAAGGACGTGGTAGACTTCCGCTTTGAAACTCCCGTCGAGTCGCTAATCATAGAGGACGGCAGGGTGAAGGGCGTCGTCGCGGGCGGAGAGCGAGTGCTTGCCGACCTTGTGGTGGACAATTCCGGCGCGCTGTCGAAGTTTAGAGCGTCGCTTCCAAAGGAGTGGAAAGTGACCTCTATGCCCGACAGTAGCGAAATCTTTGTCGCCTACCGCGCGTTCCACGCAAAGGTGGCGGGAGCGGAAGACCCGAAGTCTACGAACAGGGTATATCTTAAACACCTTGGCGAGAACGGCATATCCTGGAGCATACTCGATCCTGCGGGCACAGTCAACATACTCATAGGAAGACAAGGAAAACTCTCAAAGGAGACGTTTTACAGAGCATACAAGGCACTTAAAGCCTCGAATCCCGAGATAAGCGACACAGTCGTGCGCGGGGGCAGGGAGTGCATAATACCTATCCGCTTTCCGCTTCTTCGTATGGTTGCGGACGGCTACGTCGCGATCGGCGACGCGGCGTTTATGACCATACCGATGATAGGCAGCGGAATAGAGAACTCTATGAAAGCAGGCTATGAACTTGCCTCGATTATTCTTGAAAAACAGTCTGTCAAAAAGGAAGACCTTTGGGAATACGAGGTGACCTACTTCAAAAAGCGCGGAGCAAATCACTTGGGAGTAGACGTTTTGAAGCGGTGGTTGCTCGGAGCAAAACCCGCGGATATAGACTGGCTGTTTGGCAAGAGAGTCGTCGACGAAAAGAATATGGCGGACGCGGCGACAGGACACCTCATCGTGCTTACACCGCGCGATTTGCTCATCAAGGCGGCGCGGGGTATCACTCGTCTTCCGCTTCTCCTCAAAATGGCGGGTATGCTGTCAAAGACGCAAAAGGTGGCAAAACTCGGCAAGAAAATCCCGCCGATTTATGACGAGCGGAAGATAGACGCTTGGGCGAGCAAAATAGAAAAAATGATATACACGCAAGCGAGTAAGTGAATTTTCGCTTGCGCTCAGCTAATTTTCGCTTGCGCTCAGCTAATTTTCGCTTGCGCTCAGCTAATTTTCGGGCGTTGCCCTCAGCAAGTTCTCGGCGATGTATAACGCCTCAGCGAGTTTTCATACGATATACGTGTAGCGCAAGCACTCACGTATCGTGTTCAGTTGCGGAATATTATTGTTCCGCAATTCCTAATTCCTAATTCCACTTTCAAATATCCTTCTTCCGAAAATTGTTTTTGACACGGCAACTCGCTTTCTTTCACGATTTTTTGTACTTTTGGCTAATTTTTCAACTCTTTTGGTGAACTTTTTAGGTTAAAAGTCTGTACTTTTGGCTAATGAAATTGTTTGCAAGAAATGTTAGAATATATATGAGCGACAATACGCGGGCATACGCTCGCGCCGTTCAAAATTGAATGTTGTTAAATGATATTCAAATTGCCACAAAAATCTAACAAGGAGAATGAATCCTATGAAAGAGAGAACAAGGAATATTTTTGTCAGTCTCTTTGCACTTTTGCTCGTTTTGACATTCGGTGCAACGCTTTGTTTTGCTATCTTGTCACCCAAAACGGCGCATGCGGAAGGGCAATACAGTGTTGGCTTTGCAATCAAAGAGGCAACTGAGGTATATTTCGCGGAAACGGGAAACAATAAAGTTCAAAATACTGCGACGGGCAATGATGGCAAACTACCTCATATGCCGGAACTTTATAGGACTGACACGCTCGATTATCGTTTTGACGGGTGGTTTATTGTCAACACCGATACGCAAGTGACCGAAGACACTGTTCTTGACAGCGACGTGACGCTTGTAGATAGATGGACGTATACGGAATTTGACGAGAATTATAAAGTATCGGAGGTCACAATAAAAAACCCTGCGCTTGCACTTGGAACAAAACAAGGCGAATACACCGCAGACGTTGCTGTCGCAAACGTTGATGGTATTACCTTAGCGAGCGGCAAGAATTTTGTTATTTACAAAGGACTCAACAAGAGCGGCGATCCGCTTGAGGGCGACGAAGAAGTTGAAATCGGCAAAAACTATTCTGTTGTCACAACTATTAAACTCAAAGACGGCTTTAAGTTTGACGACCAAATCCGTTTTTATGCAGACAACGGTTTAGCAGCTGATTGGAAGTTTAGAGGCAACTTTTGGACTACAAGGTGGACTACTGAAGCAACGCAAGTAGAGGTTGTCATCAACTTCGTTCAAAGCGACGATTATTATTTTATACATCAGCCTGAATCTCGTGAATTTGAAAACTTTACCGAATATCATTATTATTATCTTTTGAATGAAGAGAGTTCGGATCCGTTGGTCGATTTAGAACCCGTCGATAGTGTTCAACTTCAATACTATTCCAATGATACTTGGGCGTTGTTCGGGCCTGCGACTATGGTTGTTTCTCCGTATCAAAACAGATCGATACAGTTCCGTTTGGTGGCAAACTATGAACACGGAACGATTTACAGCGATCCTTGGACTGTGACTTGGAAAGTAATCGATCCGACTATCGAAGAATTGTCTCTCGGTGTCGACTCTCCAAAAAACGGCAATGCGCCGACTTATACAACCGCGACCGGAAGCCGTTTCAAATTGGCAAGCACAAACAACTCTGTCACAAAAAACGGTATTAAATGGACGGGTAGCGTGTCGGGCGACTTAGAGGTCGGAAACGCAACTTTTGGCGATACGGAAGATTATACGGTTTCAATCACACTTGTTGCGCAGGAAGGTTATTCGTTCGACCTTGCAAATTTGACTGCCGAAGTCAACGCGCGAGAAGCAACGGTCACGGGAACGTCGGAAGATGTGACTGTATCTTACACGTTTGAAAAGGCTGCGCCTACGACGTACAAAGTATATTTCAACCCGAGCCTGTTTGGAACGGGTACGATGGAAACCGCAATCGTAAATGAAGGTGCGGAATATACCTTGCCCGAGTGCACGTTTACACCAAATGTAAATTATGAGTTTTCCGCTTGGAGTATTTCCGGTGTACTCAAAAAACCGGGGGATGTAATCGTTGTAAACAGCGATGAGAATGTTTTTGCAGTATGGCAATCGTCAAGCACGCCTGCATCATACGGCTTTGTCACTCAACCGACAGGCGGAAACGTTGCGGCAGGTGCATTTTTCACTGCAAGTTTTGAAGTTGACAATGGTATAAATTACAATGACGTTTCTGTGCTCGAATACGATGAGAAAACCGGCAATTGGAACACATATGTTGGCAATAGCGGATATATTCATACTCTAGATAATGGCAAAATTATAAAAATCGGTTTTGAAAGCGATGATACATCTTCAAAAATTTTGAGACTGTCGGCAGTAAGAGACGGTTTGTCGGTTGCGCTCAGTGATACGTTCACCGTCAACTGGACTCCGTCAGAATTTACGAAACAACCGCAAGGCGCGACGGTCATAAACGGTGAGACGTATACTTTCACTTGGGATACCACGTTCGACGCAAGATTTAGAATTTTGTATTGGGATGCGGAAACAAACGATTGGAGTAGTTGTAGCGAAACAACGGGTCATTCTTCCTCAGTGAAACAAGATACGACGCAGTCCATAACATACAAAGTCGTTGCCGATATTCCATATACAATGTCAAACGGCAACACCAACTATGTGTGGGAAGTGGCAACAAGCCAGTCATTCATTGTAAATTGGGTTGAGGCATTACCAACCAAATATACTGTTTATTACGGCGTAGGCGATGGACAAGGCTCCGGCGACTCTGAAGAAGTCGAAGAAGGCACGGAATATACCTTGGATTCCTCTGACAAAATAGGAATGCTCCCTCTTGATGGACAACAATTCGCTTATTGGAGCATTCGTTTGGGAAGCGCAATGGGCGAGGAAATTGCTCAAAAGCAAGCGGGTGACAAAATCACAATCACTGCCGATACTTACGTTATCGCTATTTGGGAAGATATTCCGCAACACTCTCACACGATGCAGGCAACCCCTGCAAAGACTGCAACTTGCACGGCAGACGGAAATATAGCGTATTGGCATTGCACGGAATGTGACAAATATTTCTCGGACGAGAGCGGCGAGACGGAAATCACTCTCGAGGCTACCGTTGTTGAAAAGATCGCACACACGCCTGTTGAAGATCCCGCAGTCCCCGCAACTTGTTTGCAAGCAGGACTTACGGCAGGCTCTCATTGCTCCGTTTGCGGAGAAGTTCTTGTCGCACAACAAGAAGTTCCTGCGCTCGGTCACGACATGGGCGAGTGGCAAGTCGTCACTCCCGCAACGGAAACCGAGGAAGGACTTGAACGCCGTGAATGCTCTCGTTGTGACCACGTTGAAGAGCGTGCAATTCCTATAATAGGGCACGTCCATACAATTCAAGCGGTTGCGGCAAAAGCCTCGACTTGCGAGGTGGCAGGCAATATC
>ONYW01000048.1 GCA_900322215.1 uncultured Eubacteriales bacterium
GGCTGAAAGTCTAATTGCTGAGTGGAGACGTACCTTGCGAGGCTTCCCGTTATCGTCACGTCGGACGGGACTTCAAAGTGTCTGTCGCAAAGTTCGTATGCGAGCGATATGCCGGCTACAAGACCGCTCATAATGCTCTCGACGTAGCCCTCGACTCCCGAGAGTTGTCCCGCGATATACACGGGCTTGTCGCCTATGAGGCGGAAGTTCTTGTCTATGACGTTCGGCGCGTTTATATAGGTGTTCCTGTGCATAACGCCGTATCTCACAAACTCCGCATCGTGGAGCGCAGGTATCATCGAAAACACTCGCTTTTGCTCCTGGTACGTGAGATTTGTCTGAAAGCCTACAAGGTTGTAGCAGTCGCCCGCGATATTCTCTTTTCTCAGTTGCACGACGGCATAGGCGCGCTCGCCCGTCTTCGGATTTCTTAGACCTATCGGCTTGAGCGGTCCGAAGCGTATCGTATCGCTCCCCCTCTTCGCCATCTCCTCGATAGGCATACAGCCGTCAAAGAGTTCTTTCTTTTCAAAGTCGTGGAGCAGGACGGATTTTGCGCCGACGAGTTCTTGGTAAAACGCCTCGTATTCGTCCTTTGTCATAGGGAGATTGAGGTAGTCCTCTCCGCCCTTGCCGTAGCGACCGCCGAAATAGGCGAAATTCATGTCCACGCTCTCAAAACTGACGATAGGAGCAATCGCGTCATAAAAGAAGAGTCTGTCCTTGCCCGTGAGCCTGCCGACGGTATCCGCCATAGCGGGAGACGTGAGCGGTCCCGTGGCGATTATCGTTGCTCCGCTCGGCACCTCGGTCACCTCTTCGCGAATGAGTTCGAAGTCCTCGAACTCGGCGAGTCTTCTCTCTACCGCCGCCGAAAACTTCTCCCTGTCCACGGCAAGCGCACTGCCCGACGGAACGGCGCACTCTCTTGCAAGAGGCAAAAGTTCACAGCCCAAAAAGCCGAGTTCGTCTTTGAGCAGTCCCGACGCGGTCGACTGCTCCGTAGATTTCAAGGAGTTGGAGCAAACGAGTTCCGCAAGATTTGACGTCTTGTGCGCTCCCGTCGTCTTTGTCGGTCTCATCTCGTACATACGCACGCGAAAACCGCGCTTTAAGAGTTGCAAAGCGCTCTCGGTTCCCGCAAGGCCGCCGCCGACTATCGTAACGCACTTCTTGTCTGTCATATCAGTCCTTTTGTTCTTGTTCGTCGGATTTTACCAATTCTCTATGCTTGCAGCCGTGATTTGTGCAAACGTAGTATGTCTTGTCGTCGCGCTTTACCACTTTCATAGTACTTCCGCAGTCCGGGCAGAAGTACGGCGCGGGCAAATCCCAACTTATAAAGTCGCACTTCGGGTAATTGGTGCAACCGAAGAACGTCTTTCCGCTCTTTGAAGTACGCTTGCTGACGTCGCCTCCGCACTTCGGGCATTTGCCGACGACTTCGACGACTTTCTTTATATTCTTGCACGTCGGGTAATTCGGGCACGCAAGGAAAGGACCGTATTTGCCCGTACGCATGACCATGAACGCTCCGCACTTGTCGCATTTGACAGTCGTCTGTTCAGGCGGCATGATACTTCCTCCCGCCTGCTTCGTCGCTCTCTCCAAGAATTTCTCGAATCTCGGATAGAATGCGCCGATGAGTTCTTGCCACTCTTCGTTCCCCTCCGCGACCTTGTCGAGCGCGCCTTCCATACGCGCGGTGAAACTGAGGTTCATGATATCGGGAAAATTCTTTTCCATATATTCGCAAACCGCCTCGCCGAGTTTTGTCGGTGCGATAGACTTTTGCTGTTTTTCCGTATACTCGCGCTTCGCAAGTACGGAGATTATAGATGCGTAAGTGGACGGTCTGCCGATGCCGTTTTCTTCAAGCGCTTTGACGAGAGTTGCGTCGTTGTACCTCGCGGGCGGTTTCGTAAACTTTTGTTCCGTAGTCACGTCGGAGAGATTGAGATGCTCGTTTTCTTCGAGGTTCGGCATCGTATCGAGTTCCTTGTCGTCCTCGTCCTTTTCGACGGTTGCGGAATATACGGCGGTAAAGCCCTTGAATTTTACGCTCTTGCCTTTGACTACGAAACCGAGGTTCTTGTCTCCTTTCTCGCCCTTTATGTGCACCGTCATCGTGTAGTATTGCGCGGGAGTCATTTGCGATGCCATAAAGCGCTCGTAAATGAGTTTGTAGAGCCTGTATGCGTCCCTGTCCATCTTGCCCTCCAAGGACTTCGGAGTGCGATTTAGGTCTATCGGACGGATAGCCTCGTGAGCGTCCTGCGCGTTCTCTCCCGTCTTGTAGACGTTCGGCGTCTTCGGAGCAAACTCCGCGCCGTAGTTTTGAGCGATATAGCCGAGCGCAAATCTTGCAAAGTCGGGCGATACGCGCACGCTGTCCGTACGGATATAGGTGATGAGCGCGTGTTGCCCCTCTCCCTCGATGTTCACGCCTTCATAGAGCGCCTGCGCGACGCGAGAGGTTCTGTCCGCCGTCATATTGAGTTTGTGACTCGCCTCTTGTTGCATCGTGGACGTCGTGAAAGGCGGTTGCGGTTTTGAAGTCGAAACACTGCGTTTGACATCGTCGACGTAGTAGTTGCAACCTCTCATAAAATTCTCGACCTTTGCGGCGTCTTCGCCGTTCGTGATTTTGAGTTTGGCGCCGTCGCTGTCCACAAGCGCTGCATTGAACATGTTCGCCTTTGTAGCCTTTGCGCCGTCTTTCAAGAGTTTTGCCGTGATACTCCAATACTCTTCCGGCTTGAAATCGCGGATTTCCTTTTCTCTGTCCACGATCATTTTGAGCGCGGCGGATTGTACGCGTCCTGCGCTTAAACTCGGCTTCAGTTTTCTCGAAAGAATCGGAGAAATCTTGTAGCCGACAAGTCTGTCGAGCACGCGTCTCGCTTGCTGTGAATTTACGAGATCCATGTTTATCTCGCGCGGATTCTCCATAGCGTGTCTAACCGCCTTCGGAGAAATCTCGTTAAATTCGATCCTCACTTTGTCACCCGTTACGCCAAGCGTATTTTTCAGGTGCCAAGAAATCGCTTCACCCTCGCGGTCAGGGTCGGTTGCGAGATACACTTTGTCATACTTCTTCACAGCCTGCGACAGTTGCTTTATTGTCGACTGCTTGTCGGGTGTGACGACGTATTGCGGTTTGAAACCGTTCTCGATATCGATGCCGAGACTGCGCTCAGGCAAGTCGCAAACGTGACCTTTTGAAGCCATTACCACCGCTTCCGAGCCGAGATACTTTTGTATCGTTTGGGCTTTGTGCGGTGACTCTACGATGATTAGTTGTTTCATTCTATCTCCTATGCGACTATGTCGCTTTGTTCTCTTGGATAAGTTGGTTTTGAATTTTTATTTTTAACCGCTTGGGTTAAAAATTTGCGGGGTTTAGGCTAAGGTATAATAATTCCCGCTCAGTTGTTGGATGATGCCGTTCAATTCCAAATTTATAAGAGTATTCGTTAGTTCCGAGACGGTGAGACCTGTTATGTCCAGGAGTTCTTCAAAGTGAAGTTCGTCATCGTGGAGGGCGTCGACGATTTGAGTCTCGGCAAAATCCAGTTCTACGGGCTCTTTCTCTCTCACTTCGCGGTTCACGCGCATTGCGTCAAGCACGTCCTCCGCGCTGAAAACCATTGCGTGCGGCATCTCTTTGAGGAGTTCGTTGCTCCCCGCCGCCTCTTCCATAAAGATATTGCCGGGAGTGATAAATATATCCTTTCCCTGCTCTATCGCAAGTCTCATCGTGATGAGAGATCCGCTGTTCTTTGCGGCTTCGGGCAGGAATACGCCGCGCGCAAGTCCGCTGATTATTCTGTTCCTGTCCGGGAAGTGATATTGCAGCGGCTTTGCTCCGAGCGGATATTCGCTGACGAGCAGTCCGCCCTTTGCAAGGATAGCGTCATACAGTCCCTTGTTCTCCGCGGGATAGCACACGTCGATTCCGCATGCAAACACGGCAATCGTCTCCCCGTCCACGGACAGGCACGCCTTGTGTGCGGTCGAGTCAACGCCTCTTGCAAATCCCGACACGACGACAAGCCCTGCGGATGCGAACTCTCTTGCAAACTCGTCGGCGATTTTTGCGCCGTACCTCGTAGGCTTTCTCGTGCCTACGACTGCAATCGAGTCCTTGTGCAACAGTTCTTTGTTGCCCTTAAAAAACAGCACCTGCGGTCTCTCGTATATGTCGAACAAACGCTCGGGGTAATCGTCGTCTAAAAAGGTTACAAAATTCACTTGCTTTGCCTCGAGTTCCTTGACTATATCGTCTATTCTTGCGACGCAGTCAAAAAACTCGCTTGCCGCCTCGTCTCCGAGCACGCTCTTCACCGTCTCCTTTGCACCCTGTGAGACGAGTTCGTGCACGTCGTTTACGCTCTCCAAAAGACTCGTCTTCTTTTTTAAGCCGAGTTCTTGAACGCATGCGAGCGCAAGTAGAATTTTATCCTCAAATGTTCTCATCAATTGTATTTCCTGTCAAGTCCGCGGTATTGAATTGCCTCGGCGATGTGTTTTGCCTGAATATTCTCCTCTCCGTCCATATCCGCTATCGTGCGTGCGACCTTTAAAATTCGCGTGGTACCGCGCGCGGAAAGGTTGAGTCTTTCAAACGCCTTTGCAAGCAGTCTCTCGCAGTCCTTGTCTATCTTGCAATACTTGTTGATTTGCGCAGTAGACATCTCCGCGTTTGTGAGTATGCCGTCCGCCTCAAAGCGTTTGCGCTGTATGTCGCGCACTTTGTTTATTCTCGCTTTTATCACAGCCGAGGTCTCCGCCTCTCCGCGCGAACGGAATTCGTCGTACGATATATTGTCAACCTCAATTTGCAAATCTATTCTGTCCATAAGCGGACCTGAGAGTTTTGACACGTAGTTGTGAATTTGCACGGGAGTGCAACGGCATATTTGCGTTTTTGAGCCGAAGTTTCCGCACGGACACGGGTTCATGGACGCTATGAGCATAAAGTTTGCGGGATATTCCACACTTTGCGCGACTCGCGACACCGTGACTTTCCTGTCTTCGAGCGGTTGACGAAGAGTCTCTAGGGCATGGCGTGAATACTCTGGCATCTCGTCGAGAAAGAGTACGCCGTGATTTGCAAGGCTGACCTCGCCGGGCTTTGACTTTGCTCCGCCTCCGATGAGCGCGGGAACGGTCGTCGTATGGTGCGGAGTCCTGAACGGTCTCGTCGTCACTATGCCCACACCGCTGTCAAGGATTCCCGCCACGCTGTGAACTTTCGTCACGTCGACAGCCTCGTCAAAGGTCATCTCGGGCATGATCGTCGGCACGCATTTCGCAAGCATAGTCTTGCCCGCGCCGGGAGGGCCTATCATAAGCACGTTATGTCCGCCCGCAACGGCGATTTCAAGCGCACGCTTGGCAACCGTCTGCCCCTTTACGTCCGCAAAGTCTATGCCGTAGCCGTGATTTTGACAAGTGGACTGATAGGACGACGTTTCTACGGGCTTTGCTTCCGCTCCCTGCAAAAAGTCTACGACTTCTCTAAGCGTTTCGAGCGCGTACACCTCTATGCCGTCTATAAAACTCGCCTCTCTCTCGTTGTCCTTTGCGATGACAAACTTCCTCTCGCCGTTTTGCATGGCGGAGATGAGTATAGGCATTATTCCGTTCACGTGGCGAAGTTTGCCGTCAAGGGAAAGTTCTCCGACAAACACGAAGTCCTTGTATCTCTTCCCCTCGATTTGAGCGGACGCGGCAAGTATGCCCACCGCTATCGGCAAATCAAAGGAAGGGCCTTCCTTCTTCGTGTCGGCGGGCGCGAGGTTGACGGTCAGTCTCTTGGTAGGATAAAAATACCCGCTGTTTTTGACTGCGGAGCGCACCCTTTCCTTGCTCTCCTTTGTAGCGGTAGAGGCAAGTCCGACAAGTTCGTATCCCGGAAGACCGTTGTTTATGTCGACCTCGACGTCGACGGCGTATCCCGTGAGTCCGTCGAGTGCATAACTTTTCACTTTTGCGAGCATAATCCCACCTATATATTTATAATATCAATTGATTTTATCACAACGAGATGAAAAACGCAATAAGAATTACGCCCCCGAAAAAGTGAAATATTTTGCCTGATTTTTGCCAAAAATTCCCTGTTAGAACACACAAAACTCCGCATTTTTGCAAAATATAAAACACGCATAGTGTTGCGTGTCTTATAAATTTTTTTGTTATTTTTTGCAAATCGCCTCGTCACTCTTTTTTGCTTTCAGTCTCTTCCTCGCCTTGCTCCCGCACTTCGTCGCCTGCGTCAAAGGGTTGCGGCTCTTCGCTTTGCGGATTTTGACCTCCGCTCGTGGATTTGAGATACTCTTCGAGCAAACGCTTTTTGTCCTCGTCGCTAAGCGCGTCAAGTTTTGACTTGTCACCACTCTTTTCGGAATTTTTCTCTTCTTCCTCTTTGAGATATTGCGCCTTGTCTTTCACGTATCCGACTATAAACAGCGTGATGACTATGCACATCGGAAGGACGATAAGCACGACGTAGCCGTACCAATGCGACAGGAAGTTGCGAAGTCCGCCGATAAAACTCGCCGTCTTCACGTATTTTGCCTTGACGGAAGACGGATTTAAGTGCCATTCGTCGCGCGTGTGCGACGTGGCGGCAGGATTGTAGTCGGGGTTGTATTTATCACCTTCGGTGATAATATAGTCGATTTTTCCGTCATCCTTATATTTGATTTCTACGATTCGGTGCGTTTCGTTAAAGCCCGCAAGTTGTCCGCTCGGCGCGGTAAAAGTGATGATGTCCCCCACTTTTAACTCCTCGGGATTTGTGACCTCTTTTGACAAAATGACGCTCTTCGGGCTTATCGTCGGAGTCATACTATCCGTGATGACATCATACATATAGTAGCCGAATATCTTGCTGTCCTTTCCGTTGTGGCGTTGCGAGAGCATCATGGCGACGATAACGATCAAAAAAACGAATATCAAAGCCACAACGATGGTGGACACCACATTGTAGATCTTCTTCGCTTTTGAAATCGGTTTTTTTGTCTTCTCTGCCATATCTCACTTTGATATATCAAAGATATATCATTTTCCTTTCGGTTTCTAATATATATACAATCATCTCGCCGAGATTATTTGCTCAAAATAATTTGCGGCACAAAGCGTGCCGCAAAACTTATTCTTCATCATCCTCGCTTTCAGCGTGGTTTTTAAGGTTCAAACTCCACGGATCGTCGAGTCCGCCGAAACCTCCGAGTTGAATCTTGTTCTCGTCAACGGCGGTTATATTCTTGTTCTTTCCGCTCGGTTTCGAGTACTTTTGGTTGAGCGTCGTAGGACTGAGTCCCCACTCGTTCTTCGGTTCCTTTGGCTGTCTCGGTTTTCTTGTCTTCTTTGGCTCTTCCGCAGGTTGTTCTTGCGGTTTTTCCTCTACTCGGCTTTCCTCGACGGGAGCCTCGGACGGTGCATTCTCCGCATCCGCCGGTTTTGGAGTGCGCGGTTTGCGCGGTTTCTTTGGCTTTTCAACCTGTTCGGACGTCTTCTGCTCGTTTGCCTCAGCTTGAGGGACTTGAACTTCCGACTCCGCACTATCTTTGCCAACGTTCTCCTCTGCTTTTGGCTTTGGAGTTCTCGGCTTGCGAGGTTTCTTCGGTTTTTCTTCCGCTACAGGCTTTTCGTCCTTTTGCTCGTTTTCGGCAGGCTTTTCCGCAAGATTTGCAGTAGAAATCTTGACTCCCTCGCCCCATGGCATAAATCCTGCGTCACCTTTAAGGTTTATGCCGCCGACTTGGACCTTGCTTTCGTCAACCGGCACGATGTCCTTGTGTTGTTTTTTCGGTTTCGTGTCTTCCCACGGATCGACGGAAGATTCTTCCTTAGATATACGGATTTTTTGTTTTCTATGCGGTTTTTGAGCCTCTTCTTGCTGTGGCTCTTCAGGAGTTTCTTGGCTCTCCTTAGCCGCTTGCTCAACAGGCTCTTCTTCCGCATCCGGCTCGGCGTATTTAGGGAATCTGAGATTCTCTTCGCCCTCAATCGGCATCATTGCGTCAAGCGTGTCGAGTCCTTTGTCTATCTTTGCGTTTCTCTTCTTGCGCTTCTTGTTCTCCTCTTCCATCTCGGCGATTTCTTTGTTGACGCCCTCGATGTCAGGATTGTCAAGGTCAAGATGCTCGTTTTTGAGCGCAACGAGTCTCGCCTCTTCCTCGCGTTGCTTTCTCTCCGCCTCTATCTTCGCACGTTGTGCGGCAAACGGGTCGATACCGAAGTATACGGAGTCTTCAGGCTTCATTTCTCCGCTGATAATCGCGTCGCGTTGCTTTCTAAACGACGCCGCGCGCTTCTCTATGTCGAGTTTTCTGCGTCTTATGCGCTCTTGCCTATCGCGTTCTTCAAGCTCTTCTTGTTTGATACGTCTATATGCGGTCAAGCAGCGGTCGATCGCGTCTTTGACTTTGATGATCTCCTCTTGCTTGATCTTGTCGTCGTCGGGACGTTTGAAGAGTTTTCTGACTTCAAACAAATGCTGGTCAAATTTGTCCGCGTCGGGTTCAAGGTCAGGTTGATCGTCCATGTCCTTTGGCGGAAGTTCTTTGAACTTCTCGACTTCGACGAGTTTTTCAACGACGACCTCTTTTTCTACGACCTTTTCGACCTCGACTTCTTTTTCTATCTCCTCTTT